>CALMZX010000143.1 GCA_937870685.1 uncultured Alphaproteobacteria bacterium | reverse complement strand
CTTCGGACAGCTCCCCCAGCAAAGCTGGGAGGAGCGCAGATCAGTCGGAGGCTTGTTCAGAATCCGTCGCGGACCCCTTCAGTCCTTCGGACAGCTCCCCCAGCAAAGCTGGGAGGAGCGCAGATCAGTCGGAGGCTTGCTCAGAATCCGTCGAGGTCCCCTTCAGTCCTTCGGACAGCTCCCCCAGCGAAGCTGGGAGGAGCGCAAAGATACTCACGCTCCCCCAACTTGTTGGGGGAGCTCCCCGAAGGGGTGAGGGGGGCCTTGGGGCGCTTGCAACTTTGATCGCAGTTGCGCTGCGCTGCACAGGCGCTATGTTGCGGTGCAAAGTGCAGGTGCAGGATGACCGGATTTTTCATCGAGGATCTGTCGGTGGGCATGGAGGCGGGGCTGGACAAGACGGTCTCGGCCCATGACATCACGGCCTTTGCCGAGGTGACCGGCGACCGCAATCCGGTGCATCTGTCGGAACACTACGCCGCCAAGACCTTCTTCAAGACGCGCATCGCCCACGGCATGCTGTCCGCCGGGTTCATCTCGGCGGTGCTGGGCACCAAGCTGCCGGGGCCGGGGGCGGTTTACATGTCGCAGACGCTGCGCTTCCTCGCGCCGGTGCGGATCGGCGATACCGTCTCCACCTTCGCCAAGGTGACGGCCCTTGACTTGACCAAGAAGCGCGCCCAATTGCACTGCCGTTGTGAAGTGGCGGGCAAGACCGTCGTGGAGGGCGAAGCGATGGTCTTCGTGCCGTCGCGGGCCTGATGACCGCCGGTCTGCGTCAAAGGCAAGCATGCACGTTCTTCCGGCCGGAGAGGCCATTCCCCCATCACTGAAAGGTGCTGTCGTTGCCATCGGCAATTTCGACGGGCTGCATCGCGGCCACCAGGAACTGTTCAAGGTGGCGCGGGCCGAAGCGGCGCGGCGCGGCGTGAAGTGGGGCATCCTGACATTCGAGCCGCATCCCGCCTCTTTCTTCCGGCCCCATGAACCAGTCTTCCGCCTGACGCCGCAACCCCTGAAAGCGCGGCTCGCTGCTGCCCTGGGGGCCGACCTTCTGGCCGTGGCGCATTTCGACGAGACGCTGGCGACCCGCACCCCAGAGGATTTTGTCGAGAGCCATCTGGTAAACTGGCTTGGCGTGTCGCATGTGGTGTCGGGGTATGATTTCCATTTCGGCAAGGGCCGGAAGGGAACTCCTGAAATCCTTAGGCAATTGGGCCTCGCCCACGGGTTTGGTGCCACCGCCGTGGAGCAGGTGACGGATGATGCCGACGGCAATGCGCCGTTCTCCTCAAGCTCCATCCGATCGGCCCTCCGGCGCGGGCATGTGCGGGCGGCGGCGCATGACCTGGGGTACCGCTGGACCGTGATGGGCGAGGTGGTGCATGGCGACAAGCGCGGGCGCACCATCGGCTTTCCCACCGCAAACATCATCGTCGATCCGGGGGCGGAACCGGCGCGCGGAATCTATGCGGTGGAGGTGCGGGATGCGGCTGCGGCAGAAGGAACGCCTGCCTGGCTGGGGGCCGCCTATTTCGGCGACCGTCCGACCTTCAATACCAACCGCACGTTCCTTGAGACCTATCTGCTGGATGTTGATGTCGATCTCTACGGGCGCACCCTGCTGGTGTCGTTCCATGATCTCATCCGGGGCGACAAGACCTTTGCCTCTGTGGGCGAGTTGATCGACCAGATGAAGGATGACTGCGCGCAGGCGCGGGACATCCTGGCACGCGATTCCGAAACGGACGAAATGGCGGGATTTGCGCTGGGGCGGTTGCAGCGCGAGGGGCGCGTGTAGCAAGTGGGTGGCCCGCTTGAAGCGGGCCATGACGGGGGGGCGTATTGCACCGTGGGTGGCCCGCCTGAAGCGGGCCATGACGGGGCGAGGGGGGGGCTTATGCGTCCGGGTCCAGCAGGCGGTGCAGGTGGACGATGAAGTAGCGCATCTGAGCGTTGTCGATTGTCTCGCGGGCCTTGCCGAGCCAGGCGCGGTGGGCTTCGGCGTAGTTGGGATAGAAGCCGACGACATCGAGCTTCGCCAAATCGCGGAAGGTGACTTCGCTCACGTCTTCCAATTCACCGCCGAAGACGAGATGCAGGAGCTGGCCCTGGACTGCGGATTTTTTCGCGGATTTCTTGACGGCTTTCTTTGCCAGAGATTTCTTTGCCGGTGTCTTCTTGGCGGGCTTGGCGTTCATGTGGTCCTCACGATCTCGAGAATGGCGGCGTGGCTTTCGGGATTCGCCGCTGCGATGAGGCCGGGTTGCCATGGCTGCGGGCGGTTGTAAATCATCCCTCCGCCGGAGAGGTTGCTGAGCACACCGCCTGCCTCCGTGACCAGCAAATGGCCTGCGGCGATATCCCAATCGTTCTTGTCACCGATGGAAATGGCACCGCCATGTTCGCCGCGCGCGATGGAGGCGAGGCGGAGCAGCAGGGGGATGGGACTGTCGGTTTCCGGCGTGAAGCCCCCCGCGGCGAGTCCTGCGCGGTAGCGCTTGGCGGTGATGACGTTGTTGCGGCTGGCCGTGGCAACGGGCGCGCCGTTGACGTAGGCACCACCGCCCTTCACCGCATGGGAGAGGCGATCCTCAGCCGGTTCATAGAGGGCGGACAGCACGGCTTCGCCTCCAATCGCGAGGGCCATGCCGATGCCCCAGGGACCGGAGCGGTGCAGGAAGCCGCGTGTGCCATCGATGGGATCGGCAATCCACAGGCGCGATTTCACGAGGCGGGCCGGGGCATCAGGGGTTTCTTCCGAGAGCCAGCCATCGTCGGGGCGGGCCTGCATGATGCGGCTGCGGAGGAGGTTGTCCACCGCTTCATCCACGTCGGTGACGAAGGTGCCGTCCTTCTTGGTGCGATGGCCGAAGCCCTTGCGTTGCATGGCAAGTGCCAGTTCACCCGCTTCACGCAGGCTGTCCAGCAGCAGGGCGAGATCAGCGTCCGGCAAGGGTCATCTCGCCGAGGAAGCAGGAGGGGGCCACGGTAGAGCTGCGGAAGACCAGATCGTTGGCAGGCTCAAGGCCCGCGAACATGGCGCGCAGGTTTCCGGCGACGGTGATTTCACTGACGGGGTAGGCCATCTCGCCGCCTTCGATCCAGTAGCCGGAGGCACCGCGGCTATAGTCGCCTGTCACCATGTTGACGGACGAGCCGATGAATTCGGTGACGAGAAAGCCTGAGCCGATGTCCTTCATCATCTCTTCCGGCGAGCGTGTGCCCGCTTCCATGTGGACATTGCTGGTGGAGGGGCCGCCGCGTCCGCCCTGGCCCGTGGGGGCGAGGTTGAGCTTGCGGGCGGAGCGCAGGTCGAGAATCCAGTTGGTGAGCACGCCCTTGTCGATGAGGGCGCGGCGCTGCACGGGCAGGCCTTCGCCATCAACGGCACGGGAGGCGAGGCCGCGCTTGCGCAGCGGGTCGTCGATGATGGTGACTTCGGGGCGGAACAGGGCCTTGCCGAGATCGTTCTTCAGGAAGCTGGTGCCGCGCGCGATGGCGGCACCGCTGATGCCGCCCACCAGATGGCCGATGAGGCTGGTGGAGATGCGGCGGTCGAAGATCACCGGCACCGTCTGCGAGGAGAGCTTGCGCGGGTTCATGCGGCGGGCGGCGCGTTCGCCTGCGGTGCGACCGATCTTTTCGGCGGGTTCGAGATCAGCCCAGTAGATGGCGCCGTGGCCGTCGTAGTCACGCTCCATGGTGGTGCCTTCGCCGGCGATGACAGAGACACTGTTGCCGAAGGAGGTGCGGCGGGAGGTGCGTTCAAAGCCGTTGCTGGCAATGATGGCGGAGCGGCCTTGATAGGACGAAGCGCCTGCGCCATTGCTCTTGCTGACACCGGGGACGGCGAGGGCGGCGCGCTCGGCTTCGAGCGCCCGGTCGCGGAGCTGGTCCATGCTGACGGACTCATCCGAGCAGACGTCAATCTCGGGGAAGGTCGTGGCGAGCTGGGTGGGATCGGCGAGGCCCGCATGGGGGTCCGGGGGGGCCAGCTTCGCCATGGCGACGGCGCGGGCGACAAGGCGTTCCAGGGCATCGGAGGTGAGCACGCTGCCGCTCATGCTGGCGGAGGACTGCCCGACATAGACCCGCACCGTGGCCTCGCGGGCCTCGGCCTGTTCGAGGGTCTCGATCTCGCCGTTGCGGATGGAGACGGAGCGGTCATTGCCTTCGGCCACCACGGCATCGGCTGAGGTGGCACCTTCCCTGCGGGCGAGGCGCAGGAGGTCTTTGGCGATATCAAGAAGATCGGTCATCAGATGAGAAGGTCCATGAGGAATCCGGCAAGCACGAGAAGGCCATATGTGCGGTTTGACTTGAAGAGTTGCAAGCACAAGCCGCCGTCTGCATCATCAAACGCGCGGATTTGCCAGACGGATTGCAGGGCGGCGGCGGCGATGCCGGCATACGCCGCAGGTCCAGCACCGACACCCCCGGCGGCCACCACCAGCAGCAGGGCTGTGAGAGCGAAGAAGCCCGTGAGCCAGGGGCGGGTGTCGGCCCCGAACCTGAGGGCGGTGGATTTGACGCCGATCAGGATGTCGTCGTCCTTGTCCTGGTGGGCGTAGATGGTATCGTAGGCCAAGGTCCAGGAAATGCCTGCCGCGTAGAGCATGAGCGAGGGCCAGGCGTGGGTGTTGGTGACGGCGGTCCAGCCCACGAGGGCGCCCCAGTTGAAGGCGAGCCCCAGCACGGCCTGCGGCCAGTAGGTGATGCGCTTCATCAGCGGATAGATGACAATGATGGCGACGGAGGCCAGCCCGGTGAGGATCGTGAGGGTGTTGAACTGCACGAGGATGGCGAGCCCCGCCAGCAGCAACAGGCCGAGGAAGACGAGTGCCTGCTTCACCGAGACACGGCCCGAGGGGATGGGGCGCGA
This sequence comes from uncultured Alphaproteobacteria bacterium, assembly GCA_937870685.1. GTDB lineage: Bacteria > Pseudomonadota > Alphaproteobacteria > Rhizobiales > Aestuariivirgaceae > Aestuariivirga. The sequence continues at coordinate 50,006 of CALMZX010000143.1, read as the reverse complement.
GCGGGTGCGGGCGACCTGTCCATCGAAGTTGCGGTCGGCGATGTCGTTGATGACACAGCCGGCGCCGCGCATGACAATGGCGCCTGCGAGGAAGAGCGCGCCGTACCAGAGTTGGATCGCCTCCGGCCCTGTGGTGAGGGCGGCGAGGCCCAGACCCCACCAGCAGGGGATGAGCAACAACCACCAGCCGATGGGCCGGTCGAGGCGCATCAGCTGGGCATAGGGCAGGAAGGAGGTTGGCAGCCAGCGCTCCACCCAGTTGCCGGGAGCGGCATCCGCCACGCTGATGTTGGGTGGCACAGGGTTCACGCCCGCCATCCAGATTTTTCCGTCAGCCCGGCGCAGGCCGGGCCAGTGCTGCACCACGGCATTGCCGCGACAGACAATCCGAAGGACGCATCCCCTGCTGGCAGACGTGTGCCTGGGCCAAAGCCCCGCCCCGGCCTGCGCCGGGGTGACGATGGATGTATGTGTTCTCGTGAAGAGACGATTGACCGCTTGGAATCCATTGCGCGGGCCGTGTAACACGGCTGTCATGGCAAAGACCACACCCCGCTTGCATCTCGACGCCGAGCTGACTCCGGCTCATGACATTGCGCTGTCGCGCGATCAGGGGCATTACCTGACCCATGTGCTGCGCCTCGTCGGTGGCGACGTGGTGGAGGTGTTCAATGCGCGCGATGGCGCGTGGCTGGCCTATCTCACGGACGTGGGAAAGAAGGCGGTGAACATCCGTTGCGAGCGGCGCGTAGGCGATGTGACGCCGCCGCCGGACATCGACTATCTCTTCGCGCCGCTCAAACATGCGCGTCTTGATTACATGGTGCAGAAGGCGACGGAACTTGGCGTGCGCCGCCTGCGCCCGGTGATGACGGCGCGCACCATCGCCGAGCGGGTGAACCTGGAGCGCATGCGGGCCAACGCCATCGAGGCGGCGGAGCAGTGCAATCTGGTGTTCGTGCCTGAGGTGCTGGAGCCGCAACCTCTGGCCAAGGTGATTGCCGTGTGGGAGCCGTCACGGCGGCTGATCTTCTGTGACGAGACGGGGGTGCGGGTGAGTCCGCTGGGTGTGTTGCGGGGTGTGTCGCCGCCTGCCGCGGTGCTGGTGGGACCGGAGGGCGGTTTCACCGAGGATGAGCGGCGGCTCTTGAAGTCACAGCCATTTGTCACGGGGATTTCACTGGGACCGCGCATCCTGCGGGCTGATACCGTGGCGATTGCCGCGCTTGCCGTGGTGCAGGCGGCAATCGGCGACTGGGGTGCGTGACAATCTGTGATAGCTTGCATCACATTTTGTGGCTTGCCCGTTCGGGCTGCGATGCCTATTTCACGGGCTGGCAACAAGGATAATACGCGTGAGCGGACCCACACCGGAAACGGCCGAAGGCAAGGCCATCATTGAATCGAAGGCACAACTCGTCTCCTATTTCGAAGAGGGAATGAAGCCCAAGGCTGACTGGCGCATTGGCACCGAGCACGAGAAGTTCCCGTTTCTCACCGACACCCTGCAGCCTGTGCCATATTTCGGGCCGCGCTCCATCAAGGCCTTGCTTGAAGGGCTGAAGGCGCGGTTTGGCTGGGACGGTGTCTATGAGGGAGAGAACATCATTGCGCTCTCCGATCCCAAGGGCATGGCCAACATTTCGCTGGAGCCGGGCGGACAGTTCGAGTTGTCCGGTGCGCCGCTCACGAGCGTGCATGACACCTGCGCGGAAGTGAACGAACATCTCCAGCAGGTGCGTGAAATCGGCGACCAGCTGGGAATCGGATTCTTGGGGCTTGGTGCTTCGCCCACCTGGACGCGGGCCGAAACGCCAGTCATGCCCAAGGGCCGCTACGGCATCATGGCGCCCTACATGGACAAGGTGGGCACGATGGGGCGGGACATGATGTTCCGCACCTGCACGGTGCAGGTGAACCTCGATTTCGGCAGCGAAGCGGACATGGTGCAGAAGCTGCGCGTGTCGGTGGCGTTGCAGCCCATCGCCACGGCGCTGTTTGCCAATTCGCCATTTCTCGAAAGCAAGCCCAACGGCTTCCTGTCGTTCCGCAGCCATGTGTGGACGGACACCGACAATGCCCGGGCTGGCATGCTGCCTTTCGCCTTCGAAGACGGCATGAGCTTCGAGCGTTACGTTGACTATGCGCTCGACGTACCGATGTACTTCACCATGCGTGACGGCAAGTTTGTGAACACGGCGGGCGAGAGCTTCCGCAAGTTCCTTGACGGCAAGCTGCCGCAGCTTCCGGGCGAAAAGCCCGCGATTAAGGACTGGGCCGACCACCTCACGACGATTTTCCCCGAGGTGCGCCTGAAGCGCTACCTCGAAATGCGTGGCGCCGATTCAGGTCCGTGGCGGAGATTGTGCGCGCTGCCTGCCCTGTGGACCGGATTGCTTTATCACCAGCCATCGCTGGATGCGGCGTGGGACATTGTGAAGGGCTGGAGTGCCGCCGAGCGCCAGGCCTTGCGCGATGCCGTGCCGCGTGAGGGTCTGAAAGCGACGATCGCCGGGCGCAGCGTGCGCGAAATCGCGGCGGAGGTGCTGGTTCTGGCCCGCACCGGCCTTGCGGCACGGGGCATTGCCGGCTGCAAGGGCAAGCCCGAAACCGCCTTCCTGGACGTGCTGGATGAAACCGTGACGAGTGGCAAGACCGCTGCGGACAACCTGCTCGACCTCTACAACGGCGCGTGGAAGGGTGACATTTCACGTGTTTTCCGGGACTTTTCTTACTGAACGAACCGTTCAGAGCGGGTTCAGCCGCCTGACGTTATTTCCTGCTTCCAAGACAACCGGAGACCGCCATTCACTTGACGGTTTCCTCAACTCGGAGCAGCGTGCCCCTTCTGGGGGCACATGAAATGACGGAGATTTCACGTGTCAATTCGCATGATGGGCGTGGCCTTGGGCGCGCTGGTGGCCTTTGCAGGTGCGGCGCTGGCCGAGACCGAAAGCAAGGAATTCAAGAACCCCAAAATGAACGGCAAGCGCGTGGACTGGTGCGCGGACGCCGGCAAGAAATGCGGGCAGGGCGGCGGCGTGCGGCTCTATTGCCAGTCGCAGGGCTATGATGACGATGACGACTTCGCAAGCGCCGAGCTTGGCGAGCCGACCGTCTACCTGAACAGCGGCAAGACCTGTGATCCGGATCAGGGAGGCGAATGCCGCGCCATCACCAAGGTCACATGCACCCGCGAGGCCAAGAAGAAGGGCATCGACGTCGAGGCATCCAGCGAGACGGACATCGGCGAAGTCAACCAGGGTGGCGAGGATGTGCTCAACAAGCTGGGTGGCGAGGTGCAGGGCGAACTTTCGGCCATCACCTATTCGCAAGGCAACAAGGCGCGCATCGCGGTGTTTGCCCGCGGCATGGACAATGCCCTGTGGTGGCAGGCCGGTGATGGCACCGGCAAGTGGTTCGGCTGGAAGAGCCTGGGCGGCGTGTTCAAGGGCTCGCCCTCCTGCACGTCCTACAAGGGCAGCGCATGGTGCGCCGTGCGCGGCATGGATGATGCGGTCTGGGTGATCAGCCAAACGAAGGGCAAGTGGGGCGGCTGGAGCAGCATCGGTGGTGTGACCAAACAAAGCCCCTCGCTTGTTGCCGGTTATGGAGCCGTCGTGGCGATTGTCCGCAACACGGAGGGCACTTACTCGTGGAATGCTTTCACGGGCATTGATGACTCTGACGATCCCGATGTGGAAACCGGTCTGTCCGCATGGGCTGGCTGGAAGGGGACGGACGTGCAGATTTCCACGTCACCGACCTGCATCGTCAGCAAGGCCGACAAAGTGCATTGCTACCAGAAGATATCCGGCGGCAAGATCATCGAGAATGTCGATGTGCTCAATAACGGCCCGACGGTGGATTTGAAGGGCCTGTCCGAATCGCAGCCCGGCGTGCTGTTCGAGAAGGCAGCCCTCAACATCCGTGTTCTGGCACGTGGGCTCGATGACAAGCTGTGGGTGAACCGCCGCAACGGCAATTCCGGCAAGTGGGGCGGCTTCAAGCAAAAGCCTTACACCTTCTATGGCAAGCCGGTCTGCCTGGATACCAACGCGGAGTCCTCCGGCTTCTGGTGCTTCGGGGTTGGCGGCGACAAGTCCGTCGTGGCCCAGCGCATGCAGGCCAGTACCTTCAGCGGTCAGTGAGTGTTCCACTTCTTCCGCCAGTTGAACGGCGCATTCACGGCGCATTCAGCTGGCGGAGCCCAGAACTTCCCCATCAAACCAGAATGCTGCGGAATGAACCCGCGCTCCAGCCCCGAGGAAACCCATGTCTCTCTCATCGATCCTGAAACCGGCAGTTCTTGCGGCGGCAGCGAGCGTCCTGCTGGCGATGCCCGCTGTTGCTGCCAACAAATCCTTTTCCAACCCGTCGGTGAAGGGCAAGCGCCTCGACTGGTGCAAGGTGTGGGGCGACAAGTGCGGCAAGCCTGCTGCCCAGGCCTTCTGCTGGTACCAGGACATGGGCAAGGTCATGAGTTTCACGATCGACAAGGGCATCAGCCTGCCGACCCGCATCATCTCCACCGGTCAGATTTGCGACACGGGCTGTGACAGCTTCAAGAAGATCGTCTGCGCGCCGAAAGAGGGCGAGCAGGTGTTGTTCGATGATGACGGTTCCGGTGCCTCGGCCACGGAAGAAGCAGGCAACGGCGATCCGAACGCGCCGGACAACAGTGACAACAATGGACGGCCCGCGGGTGCGGAACAGGATCTCGGCGGCGCCATCAAGGGTGACCTCTCGGTTGTGAGCCTGCCAGCCGGATTTGGCGACAAGATCGCGCTTTTCGGCAAGCGGGGTGACGGGTTGTGGTGGCGTTCCGGCGGCGGTGCCAATACGTGGGACGCTGATTGGAGCCAGATCGGAGGAGGGCAGATCAAGTATTCGCCGAGCTGCGTGACCTTCAACAAGAGTGTCTGGTGTTTTGTCGTGGGGCTGGATGATGCCCTGTGGACTGTGACTTCGGACAAATACGGTGGCTGGACCGGTTACCAGAGCCTTGGCGGCGTGATCACGGGTTCGCCATCCGCGGTGGTGGCGATGGATGCGAAGGGCAGCCCGGCAATCTATGTCTTCGTGCGCAACACCTCGGGTTCGCTGTCGATGAAGGCTTATTACAAGGACCCGGAAACAGACCTCTATGCCTGGGCCGATTGGCGCGGCATCAACAAGAAGTTCGCCGGTGCGCCCACCTGCGTGGCCATGGGGGGTGCCCATGTGGATTGCTACGCCCGCAACGAGGCCGGCAACACACTGGAGTTTCCGACGGTTCTCACCACCGGCAAGACGCTCAACCTTGGCGGCGAGACGGAAAAGCGGCCGGGCGTCATGGTCAGCAGCGACCACAAGCAGGTGCGCGTGATGGTGCGCGGCATGGACGGCAAGCTGTGGCACAGGAAGTGGAAATCCGGTGAAGGCTTTGCCGAATGGACGCAGACGGACTTCGACGTGGCGGGTCAGCCGCAGTGCAAGTACGAATACGATACCAAGATGTACTGGTGCTTTGACGTGAAGAGCAACGGTGCGGTGCGGGCGCGCCGCTTTGAAGGCAAGATGCCGTTCTGACAACCTTGGTTCGTGCGGAAGGCGTAGGGATGCGCTATCCGCCCGCCTGCCAGGATTTGATCGCATCCAGCGGCCAGAGCAGCATGATGATGTTGAGGGTGAGGTTGTCCCTGATCATGATGCCAGTGAAAAGTTCGAAGAGCACGGCCAGCGCCACTGTGGCCCAGACCGGCAGGCGCGAGGCGGCGTAGAAGCCCGCCACCATGGCGAGAATGTCGCAGACCGAATTCAGTACGCTGTCGCCATAGTAATCCAGCGAGATGGTGGCTTCGCGGTAGCGGTTGATGATGAAATCTGTGTTCTCGAAGATTTCCCAGGCCCCTTCCACAAGCGTGGCAAGGGCGAGGCGCGCGGCAAGGCTGCGCCGCCGGAACGCGAGCCAGGTCAGGCCATAGAAGATGAAACCGTGGATGACGTGCGACGGCGTGTACCAGTCGGTGATGTGCTGGGAATTCTCGGAACTGACGACAACGCCATGCCAGAACTTCACATAGCCGCACTTGCAGATGGGCTCGCGGCCCATGGTGAGCAGGATGACGGCGGCGGTGATGATGACAATCGCCGCGACGATGAGGGCACTGGTGTGGTCCTTCGCGGAAGCAGATGGTGTTTCCGTCATGTGGCGGGCCACGGCGTGCCGTCGATGGTTTCCACGGGCAGGCCGGATTTCTTCCAGGCGCTGAACCCGCCCGTGAGGTTGAGCACGGGGCCGAGGCCCATCTCCTTGGCGGTGCGGGCCGCAAGGGCGGAGCGCCAGCCAGACGCGCACTGGAAGATGAAGGTCCTGTTCTCGGCAAAGTAAGGCTTGTGGTAGGGGCTTTCCGGATCAATCCAGAACTCCAGCATGCCGCGCGGGCAATGTTTCGTGCCGGGAATGCGGCCTTTGCGTTCCAGTTCGCGTGGATCGCGGAGGTCAATGATGAGGGCTTCGCCGGACGCGGCCATGGCTTGCGCCTGTTCCGGCGAAACACCCTTCACGGCGGCGTTGGCTTCATCAAGAAGCTGTTTGTAACCCTTTGTGATTGCCATCTCTGCGATTCCTGTTGCTGGCGGTGAGTGTTGGCGAAGGCGGGGCGGGAGTGCAATAGCCTGTGCGGCGCACAGGGCTGGCATGCGCTGGCACCAAAGCATGGCGCTTCTGTCATGCTACAACATGTCGCCACTGCGGATTGACGCCTCTGATTGCGGGGGCAGGGTCGGTGTGATTGAGTCACCGCACAGATTCCTTCGCGCTTCATTCCTCCGCGCATGGCTGGTGTGGATGACATGCGACTCCCACGGCACGGCGGACAAGGTGAAGCGGATGGACTGGTGGCGCGATCCTGCGGGACGCGCGTGCCGCGCCAATGCGGCGAATGACATGGAGATGAAAAGATGAAACGTAGATTGTTCCTCGGTGCGGCCATGGGCCTCATCATGGCTTCGGCCGCCCATGCGGAAGACCTGACCTTCGCGGTTGCCGGTCCGCTGACCGGGCCGCTGGCCTCGATCGGTGACCAGTTCAAACAGGGGGCACAGGCCGCCGCCGACGCGATCAACGCCAAGGGTGGCGTGCTGGGCCGCCAGGTGAAGCTGCAGTTCGAGGATGACCAGTGTGATCCGAAGCAGGCGGTTTCGATTGCCAACCGCATCGTGGCGGCGGGCATCCGCTTCGTTGATGGCCATGCCTGCTCAGGTTCCAGCATTCCGGCGACCGAGGTTTACGGCGAGAACGGCATCATGATGATGAGCCCGGCCTCGTCCAACCCGGTGATGACCGATGCTGCGGCCGAGAAGGGCTATACGAACATCATGCGCCTCTACACGCGCGATGACGCGCAGGGCGCATTCATCGGGCCGTGGATCGCCAAGAACTATGCGGGCAAGAATGTCGCCGTGCTGCATGACAAGACGCCGTATGGCCAGGGCATTGCCGATGCGGTCAAGGCCTCGATCAACAGCAACGGCATGCAGGAGGTTTTCTATGAAGGCATCAATGCCGGCGAGAAGGACTACAACGCCGTCATCACCAAGCTGAAGGAAGCCAAGGCCGACGTGCTCTACTTCGGCGGTTATCATCCGGAAGCGGGCCTCATCCTGCGTCAGGCCGCCGAACAGGGCGTGAAGCTGCAGATGATCATGCCGGACTCCATCGCCTCGGCGGAGTTCTGGCAGGTGGCGGGACCAGCGGGCGAGGGCACGCTGTTTGTCTTCCCGTCCGATCCGCAATCTCGTCCGGAAGCCAAGGAAGCGGTGGAGAAGATTTCGGCCGGGGGCTTCAAGCCGGACGGCTTCACGCTGTTCTCCTACGCGGTGATCCAGGCCTTCGCGGCGGGCATCGAAAAGGCGGGCACGGATGATCCCACGAAGGTTGCCGAAGTGCTGAAGAATGGCGAGGCCATCCAGACGGTTGTCGGCCCCGTGACCTTCGACGCCAAGGGTGACCTGAAGGACGCGAGCTATGACATCAACCGCTGGAGCAACGGCGCCTACGCCGCCATTCCGCAATGACCCTCTGACAAAAACGGGCGGGGGGCGGCGCGTGCCGCCCCTTGCAGTTCTGGTGGATGCCCACCACCTCACCCATGAACTGGCAGGACGGCCCGGAGACTGGTGATGAGTGATGACAATGACAGACAGACCGGGCGTCCCGTAAACGAGAGTGAACGGCGCGAAGCGGCGCGCCTGCACCGGGACTGGCTTTCGTACATCCTGCTGTGTGCCGCGTTCGGCATTGCGCTGGGAGTGGGACTGGCTGCGCTGCTCATCCGCCTGGACGTGAGCGGCATTGGCACCATGCTGGCGCACAGTCCCCATGAAATGGGCTACAAGTTGCTGCTCGCGGGCGGGCTGGCGTCCACCTTCGGCATGGTGTCCATGGGCACCGGCATAATGCTCCGCGCCATGTTCTTTTGACTGAGTGCGCCGCTTCAGACTTCTTGGCCGGGGAGTGTGCGGATCACACAGCCGGCAATCTTCCATGTGCCATCGGTCTGCTGCTCCAAGGTGTAGCGGGCCTCATAGGTCTTGCCGTCGGTGCCCCGGATGATAACGGTCTCGGTTGGCCGCCCGTTGGGGTCGGTGGCGCTTTCGCCGAAGCTGTAGCCGCTGTTGCGGTGAACCGGCTGGTAGCCCTTCTTCACCATCGCCATGAAGCTGTCGACGGTGGGGAAGGCGAACTTGATCAATGGTGCGGCATAACCATAGGCTTCATCGTCCCGGTCTGAGGCGAAGGCCTGAAGCTGGCCGGTGATGATAGCGCGCATGGCGTCCCTGTTGGCATCGTCCCCGGCGCGGGCAGCGGCAATGCCGAAACAGACAATGGCAAGTGCCGTGATCAGGATTCGAAGGCGGGTCATGGCGAAATCTCCCTCAACGTGATTCAGAATGGCACGGCTTGTTACGCCGCGTTGGGCATTCCGGTTTCGTGTGCGGTGCAGCACGAAAGAATCTCTGCATTTCAGTCCTCAAAGCCATTGGTAGTGCTTGACGGATTCGCGTGGTGATGATGATCATCGCGCCCGGCACAACGGGTCCGGCGTTGCGGCTTGGGGCAGTCTTGCGCCCGCAACGGACGGACAATGGGAGGAAAAGAAATGCCAACAGTCTCCATGACAGTGAATGGAAAGGCCGTGAAGGGTGAGGTCGAGGGCCGCACGCTTCTGGTCGAGTTTATCCGCGAGCACCTGGGCCTCACGGGTACCCATGTGGGCTGCGACACCAGCCAGTGCGGTGCCTGCGTTGTGCACGTTGATGGCAAGGCGGTGAAGAGCTGCTCCACGCTTGCCGCAGCCTGCGACGGTGCTGCCGTCACCACCATCGAAGGCCTGGCCAAGGACGGCAAGCTGCATCCGATGCAGGAATCGTTCCGCGAGCACCACGGCCTGCAGTGCGGCTTCTGCACGCCCGGCATGATCATGTCGGCGGTCGATCTGGTGAAGCGCGAGGGCAAGAAGCTGGACGAAGACACGATCCGGCACGGCCTGGAAGGCAACATCTGCCGCTGCACCGGCTACCAGAACATCGTCAAGGCCGTGCAGGCCGGCGCAGAGAAAATGTAAGGGAGATTGCGGAGATGACCGGAACCGGAGTTGGCGCCTCAGTCAAGCGCAAGGAAGACCAGCGGTTTATCACTGGCAAGGGCCAGTATACCGATGACATCAACCTGAAGGACCAGACTTACGCCTATTTCGTGCGCTCACCCCATGCGCACGCCACCATCAAGTCGATCAACACCAAGAAGGCCGCGGCCATGCCGGGCGTGCTCGGCGTGTTCACCGGCGAGCATGTGAAGGAAGACAAGATCGGCGGCCTGATCTGCGGCTGGGCGATCACCTCGAAGGATGGTTCCGGCATGAAGGCCGGTCCGCATCCGATCCTCGCTGATGGCAAGGTGCGCTATGTGGGCGACCATGTGGCCGTCGTCGTGGCCGAGACCAAGGAGCAGGCCAAGGCTGCTGCCGCGCTGGTGGACGTGAAATACGCGCCGCTGGCGCACAATGTGGATGCCGCGAAGGCGATGTCCACCAAGGCGCAGGTACATGACGTCGCCGCCGACAACCGGGTTTACAACTGGTCAATCGGCGACGAAGGCAACACGGCAGCCGCGTTCAAGAACGCCGCGCATGTGACCAAGCTCGACATCGTCAACAACCGCCTCATTCCCAATGCCATGGAGCCGCGTGCCGCGATTGGTTCCTATGACACGGGGATGGAGGCCTACACGCTCTACACCACCAGCCAGAACCCGCATGTGGCGCGCCTCGTTATTTCGGCGTTCCACGGCCTGTGCCCCGAACACAAGCTGCGCGTGATCGCGCCTGACGTGGGCGGCGGCTTCGGCTCCAAGATCTTCATCTATGCCGAAGAAGTGGTCTGCGTCTGGGTGTCGAAGCGCGTGGGCGGTCGGCCCGTGAAGTGGACGGCCGAACGCACCGAGAGCTTCCTTGCTGACGCCCATGGCCGCGACCATGTGACCAAGGCGGAGCTTGCCACGGATTCCTCCGGCAGGATCACAGGCCTTCGCGTGCACACGACGGCGTCGATGGGGGCCTATCTCTCCACCTTCTCCAGCTGCGTGCCGACCTACCTCTATGCCACGCTGCTTTCCGGCCAGTACAATATCCCCAACATCTATGCGGAGGTCGATGCGGTTTACACCAACACCGCGCCGGTTGACGCCTATCGCGGGGCAGGGCGTCCGGAAGCGACCTACGTGGTCGAGCGCCTGGTTGAAACGGCAGCGCGCGAACTGAAGATGGACCCGGCGGAATTCCGCCGGAAGAACTTCGTCACGCAGTTCCCGCACCAGACGCCGGTGATCATGTGCTACGACGCGGGCGACTATGACGCCTCGCTCGTCAAGGCGCAGGAGATGGCTGACGTGAAGGGCTTCGCGGCCCGCAAGGCGGCTTCCGCCAAGAACGGCAAGCTGCGCGGTCTCGGCTACTCGGCGTACATCGAAGCATGCGGCATCGCGCCGTCGGCGGCGATCGGTTCGCTGGGGGCTGGCGTGGGCCTGTGGGAATCAGCCGAAGTGCGCGTGAATCCGGTGGGCTCGGTGGAAATCCTCACGGGTTCCCACAGTCACGGCCAGGGCCACGAAACAACCTTCGCGCAGTTGGTCTCCGACCGGCTGGGCGTGGACTTCAACAACGTCTCGGTCGTGCATGGCGACACCGACAAGGTGCAGTTCGGCATGGGCACCTACGGTTCGCGCTCCGGTGCGGTGGGCATGCATGCCATCTCCAAGGCGCTCGACAAGATCGAGGCCAAGGCGAAGAAGGTTGCCGCCGCCGTGATGGAAGCCTCCACCGATGACGTGGAGTTCAAGAACGGCACCTTCACGGTGAAGGGCACCGACAAGAAGATGGCCTTCGGTGAGGTGGCGCTTGCGGCCTATGTGGCGCACAAGTTCAACTCCGCCGAAATCGAGCCCGGCCTCAAGGAAAGCGCCTTCCACGACCCGGCGAACTTCGTGTTCCCGGCAGGCGTGCACATCTGCGAGGTGGAGATCGATCCGGACACGGGCGTGACCGAGATCGCCAACTATACCTGCGTTGACGACTTCGGAAACCTGATCAATCCGATGATCGTGGAAGGCCAGGTGCAAGGTGGCATCGTGCAGGGCATCGGCCAGGCGCTTGCCGAAGGTTGCGTCTATGACGAATCCTCGGGCCAGCTGCTGACCGGCTCCTACATGGATTACCGCATGCCGCGCGCCGCCGACGTGCCGAGCTTCAACCTCGGCTTCACCTGCACGCCATGCCCGACAAACCCGATGGGGATGAAGGGCTGCGGCGAGGCAGGCGCCATCGGTTCGCCGCCAGCAGTCATCAACGCCGTGACGGATGCGCTTGGCATTCGTGAGATCGCCATGCCAGCGACACCGCAAGTGGTGTGGAACGCGGTGCAGGGCTTGAAAAAGGCAGCGGAATAAGGACGGGGAGAAAGACACATGGAAAACTTCAACTATCACCGTCCCAGCAAGGTGGCTGACGCCGTCAAGCTGATGAAAAAGGCCAAGGATGGCAAATACCTCGCGGGCGGGCACACGCTTGTGCCCACCATGAAGCAGGGGCTTGCCACACCGACGGACATCATCGACCTTTCCGGCCTGAAGAACGCGGGCGTGAAGGTGGGTGCCAAGTCTGTGGTGATCCAGGCCGGCACGACACATGCCGCGGTGGCCGCCGACAAAGGCGTGCGCAAGGCCATTCCCGGCCTGGCGGCACTTGCTGGCGGCATTGGTGACCCCCATGTCCGACACAAGGGCACGATTGGCGGTTCGCTTGCCAACAATGACCCGGCGGCGGATTATCCGGCGGCGTGCCTCGCACTCGGTGCCACCATCCACACCAATGCCCGCAAGATTCCGGCGGACAAGTATTTCACTGGCCTGTTCTCGACCGCCCTCAAGGACGACGAGATCATCACGGCGGTGGAGTTTCCCATCCCGAAGAAGAGCGGTTATGCCAAGTTCCCGAACCCGGCCTCGCTTTACGCGATGGTGGGCGTGTACGTGGTGCAGGATGGCAAGGGTGCGGCCCGCGTGGCCGTGACCGGTGCAGGCCCCGGCGTGTTCCGCCAGGCTGACATGGAAGTTGCGCTCTCCAAGTCCTTCAAGGCGGATGCGCTGGCGGGGATTGCGGTGAAGCCGCGCGGCCTCAACAGCGACATCCACGGTTCAGCCGCCTACCGGGCGCACTTGATCTCCGTCATGGCCAGGCGCGCCCTGGCGGCGGCAAAGTAGTTTTGACCGACAGGAGCGACACCCGCTGACTCCGGTTGGCGGGTGTTTTTTGTTACACGCAGGCGACCGGGGTCTGGCGACGGACGTATCGGTGACAGGAGTCCTTGAACCGATGACAAAGCCCTTGCCCGCCACCATTGACGACACCATCGACCTGCTGAAATCCCGTGACTATGTGGCGGGCCGTGACCTTGGCACGGTTGTCTTCCTCGCCCTCAAGATGGGGCGGCCTCTTTTTCTGGAAGGGGAGGCCGGCGTCGGCAAGACCGAGATCGCCAAGGTTCTGGCGGAGGGCCTTGGTCGCAAGCTCATCCGGTTGCAGTGCTATGAAGGCCTCGACGTCTCGTCCGCCGTCTATGAGTGGAACTATCCGGCACAGATGATCGAAATCCGGCTCGCTGAGGCGGCAGGGAACATCGACAAGGCGCGGTTGGGTTCGGATGTGTTCGCCGAGCGGTTCCTGATCAAGCGGCCCCTGCTTCAGGCGCTGGAATCGGAAGATGGTGCTGCCCCCGTGCTGCTGATCGACGAACTGGACCGCACGGATGAAGCCTTTGAAGCCTTCCTGCTGGAGGTGCTGTCGGACTTCCAGGTTTCCATTCCGGAACTCGGCACGCTGAAGGCGAAGGAACCGCCCATCGTCATCATCACCTCCAACCGCACGCGTGAGGTGCACGACGCCTTGAAGCGGCGCTGCCTCTATCACTGGGTTGGCTATCCGGACGCCAAGCGCGAGGTGGCGATCCTGCGGGCCAAGCGGCCCAGGGCGTCGGCGCAACTGGCGAAGGAAGTAGTGGGCTTCGTGCAGGCGCTGCGCAAGGGTGGCGACCTCTACAAGTCGCCCGGCGTGGCGGAAACGCTGGACTGGGTGTCTGCGCTGCACGAACTGGATTGCGTTGTGCTGGACCCGCAGACGGTGAACGACACGCTCGGCGTGCTGCTCAAATACCAGGACGACATCGCCCGCATGGAAGGCTCGGAGGCCAAGCGCATCCTTGACCAGGTGAAAGAAGAGTTGCGGCTGATGGGGTCGGTGTGAGCCAGTTTCCCTCACCTGCCGCTATGCGGCGTCCTCTCCCGCAAGCGGGAGAGGTGAGAATTTTCACTTCTCCCGCTTGCGGGAGAAGGTGGCGCGCAGCGCCGGATGAGGGACGTTGATGTTCACCACGCCCGCCAATTCAAACCGCCAGATCACCGGAAAGCTGGCCGAGAACATCATGCATTTTGCCCGCGTGTTGCGCGAGGCAGGGATTCCAGTGGGGCCGGGCAGCGTGCTCGATGCGCTGGATGCCGCGATGGCGGGGCCCTTGCAGCGGCGCGAGGATTTCTACTGGATGCTGCACGCGGTGTTCGTGAAGCGGCGTGAGCAGCGCGAGGTCTTCGACCAGGCCTTCCACGTGTTCTGGAAGAAGCCAAAAATGCTGCAGCAGCTGATGCAGCTGATGTACACGCAGATCGCCCGCAAGCCGCACGAGAACCGCAAGCAGGCAGGCTTCCGCCGCCTCGCCGAAGCGATGTTCGACAAGACCGAGGTGGCAAGCCGCCAGGAGCAGAAGAAGGAGGCGCTTGAGATTGAGGCCACCTTCACGTCGTCGGCCAGCGAGGTGCTGCGCGCCAAGGATTTCGAGCAGATGACGGTGACGGAACAGGCGCAGGCGAAGCAGGCGCTGCGCAAGATCAGGCTAACGCGCATCGAGGTTCCGACACGGCGCTTCAAGGCGTCTCATGCGGGACGGCGGATCGACATGCGCCGCACCTTGCGGGGCGCCATCCACGCGGGCGGGCAGGTTGTCGACCTTGCCCGCAAGGAACCCAAATGGCGCGAGCCGCCGCTGGTGATCCTCTGCGACATTTCGGGGTCGTGCTCGAATTATTCGCGCATGTTCCTGCATTTCCTGCACACGCTGATCAATGACCGGGACAGGGTGCATGTGTTTCTCTTCGGCACGCGGCTCACCAACATCACGCGGGAATTGCGGCGCAAGGACATTGACGACGCGATGCTGAAGGTATCCGCTGCGGTGAAGGACTGGTCCGGCGGCACGCGCATCGGCACAGCGTTGCATGAGTTCAATTTCAAATGGGGGCGGCGCGTGCTGGGGCAGGGGGCACATGTGATGCTGATGACGGACGGCCTCGACCGTGAGGATGTGGACACGCTGAAGACGGAGATGCAGCGGCTTCGGCGGGCAGCAAAGCGCATCGTCTGGCTCAATCCGCTGTTGCGCTTTGATGGCTTCGAGGCGCGGGCCAGCGGCATCCGGGTGATGATGCCGTTTGTGGACGAGTTCCGCCCCGTGCACAGCCTGAACAGCCTTGCCGACCTCGCGGAGACGCTTGCGGACCCGCGCCGCGCCGCGCATGATCCCCGGCAATGGATGAACGGGAAACACTGAGATGAACGCGCTTGAAACAGCTGGTGCCTGGCTGGCGGAGGGCCGCAAGGTGGCCATTGCCACGGTGATCGAAACCTGGGGTTCGGCTCCGCAGCCGGTGGGAAGCCAGCTTGTTGTGGATGACGCTGGCAATTTTGAAGGTGCCGTCTCTGGCGGCTGCGTGGAAGGCGATGTGATCACTGCGGCGCAGGAGGCGATTGAGACGGGGGCACACAAGCTGCTGAGCTATGGTGTGGCCGATGAAACGGCCTGGAAGGTGGGCCTGGCCTGCGGCGGCAAGATCCGCATTCTGGTGGAGGCGGTGAAGTGACACCGCAGCTTTTGCAGCAGGTGCTTGAAGCCCGCGCGGCGCGGCGGCCCGTGGCTGTGGTGACGGACTTGAAGACGGGTGGGCAGCGCATGATTGCGCGGGAGAATGCCGCCGCCGATCCGCTTTCTGCCATCCTCGACAAGGCGTTTCGCTTCGACAAGTCGGGCGTTGAGCAGACGGGTGGCGGCGAGGTGTTCGTCACTGTGCACAATCCGCCGCTGCGGCTGGTGATCACGGGCGCGGTGCTGATCGCCCAGGCGCTGATTCCCATGGCGAGGGCCGCAGGCTATGACATCTGGGTGGTTGATCCGCGCGGGGCCTTTGCCACGGGCGCACGCTTTCCGGACATTCACCTGCATGCGGAGTGGCCGGACGAAATCATTCCGCAGATCGGGCTCGACAGCCGCACGGCCTTCATCGCGCTGACCCATGATCCCAAGATCGACGATCCGGCGCTGGCGCTGGCGCTGACCTCCGAGGTTTTCTACATCGGCGCACTGGGCTCGAAGAAAACGCAAGGGTCGCGTGTCGAACGCCTGAAGGCCAAAGGCCTGAGCGAGGCCCAACTGGCGCGCATCCACGGCCCGATCGGGCTGAACATCGGAGCGGTGGGGGCCAGCGAAATCGCCATCTCCATCATGGCCGAAATGACCAAGGCGCTGAGGCTGGGATGAAATTCGGCGCAACGCCGCTCACCGAGGCCGTGGGTGCCATTCTGGCCCATGGCACCAAGCATGCTGACGGCATGTTCAAGAAGGGGCGTGTGCTTTCGGCTGACGACGTGCAGGCCCTGATGCAGGCCGGGCACGCCCATGTGATTGCGGCACGCCTCGAAGCTGATGACGTGCCGGAAGATGAAGCGGCGCGGCGGATTGCGTCTGCAATTTGCGGCGGCGGTGTGCGGGCGCAGGAGCCGTTCACGGGCCGCGCCAACCTGCATGCCGCGGTGCATGGGCTCTACGTGTTCGATGACGCGCGGCTGCGCGCCATCAATCACCTGCACGAAAGCCTGACCATTGCCACGCTGCCGAATTTCGCTGGTGTGGCTCCGAAACAGATGGTGGCGACGGTGAAGGTCATTCCCTTCGCCGTGCCGCGCCCGGTGCTGGAGAGGGCACTGGCGATCATCGGAGAGGAGCCACTGCTGCGTGTTGCCGCCTTCCGGCCACGCCGTGCCGCGCTGATCCTGACACGCCTGCCGCAAACGAAAGACAGCATTCTCGCGAAAAGCGAAGGCGTGATGCGTGAGCGGCTGGAGGCCATGGGTTCTGCACTCGCAGAAACTGTCACCTGTGCCCATGATGAAGTGGCTGTTGCTGCGGCGATCAACGCCGCGCGGACGAAAGGACTGTCCCCCGTCCTCGTGATGGGGGCATCCGCCGTGGTGGACCGGGGCGATATCATTCCCGCCGCCGTGGTGAGGGCGGGTGGCGACGTACTTCATCTTGGCATGCCGGTTGATCCCGGCAACCTGTTGATGCTGGGGCAGCTGGGTGAGACGCCTGTTGTGGGCGTGCCCTCCTGCGCGCGCTCGCCCAAGGTGAACGGTTTCGACTGGGTGCTGGAGCGCCTGATCGCGGATGTGGCGGTGACGCCGGCCGACATCATGGACATGGGGGCAGGCGGCCTGCTGGCGGAAATTCCGTCGCGGCCATCACCGCGCGAGGGCAAGGGGGTTGTTCCCACGGCACCGCGTGTCATAGCGGTGGTGCTGGCGGCAGGACAGTCGTCGCGCATGGGGACGAACAAGCTGCTGGCCGATTTCCACGGTGAACCGCTGATCGTGGCGACGGTGAAGCGTCTGCAGTCTTCCGGTGTGGACGAGGTGATGGTTGTTCTCGGACGGGATGCCGACGCGGTGGCTGCGGCGCTGCCAGCGGGTGTGCGGACGATGGTGAATGCGGACTTTGCGCAGGGCATCTCGACTTCCATCCGTTGTGGTGTCGAAGCAGCGGCGGCGTCCGACGCGGTGATCATCGCGCTGGGCGACATGCCGCTTGTCTCCGCGCAGACAGTTGGTCGGATGATCGCGGCCTTCAACCCGACGGAACACCGCAGCATCATCGCGCCGACATTCAACGGGCAGTTCGGCAATCCGGTGTTGTGGGGCCGGGAGCATTTTGCCCGTCTCCTGGCGTTGAGGGGTGACAAGGGTGCGCGCAGCCTGATTGGCGACCTGAAATCCGAGGCGGTGGAGATTGCTGTTGATGATCCCGGCGTTCTGATGGATGCGGACACGCCGGACGCGCTCGAGGCGCTTCGGCGGGGGAGACCCCCTCCGCCCGTTGGGCACCTCCCCCAACAAGTTGGGGGAGGGCATTTGATCGAGACTACCCCAGATCATCAAGGTAAGGCTTTCGGCCACGCTCCCACAACTTGTTGGGGGAGCTGTCCGAAGGACTGAGGGGGCCTTCGCGGTCAGATCAACTGAAGCGACCTGAAGCTCACGTGATCCTTCTTGCCGATGATGATGTGGTCGTGCACCAGCACGCCCAGCTTTTCGCCCGCCTGGATGATTTTCCTGGTCATGTCGATGTCGGCCATGGAGGGCGTGGGATCCCCGGAGGGATGGTTGTGTACGAGGATGATGGCGGTTGAAGCCAGTTCCAGTGCGCGGCGGATCACTTCGCGGGTATAAACGGGCGTGTGGTCCACCGTGCCCTGCTGCTGCACCTCGTCGGCGATCAGCTGGTTCTTCTTGTCGAGGAAGAGGATGCGGAACTGTTCACGTGTTTCGAAGGCCATGGCGGCGCGGCAGTAGTCCACAATCGCCTTCCATGAGGAAAGCAGGGGCCGGTTCATCACCTCGCCCCGGGCGAGGCGCATGCCGGCGGCCTGGATCAGCTTCAAATCCTGGGCCACGGCCTCGCCCACACCCTTCACTTCCATCAGGCGTTCAGGTGCAGCGCCGATCACTTCGGCGAAGCTGCCGAAGCGAGAGATCAGCGCCTTGGCCACGGGCTTGGTATCGGCGCGGGGGATGGAGCGGAAGAGCACTAGTTCCAGCAGTTCATAGTCGGGCAGGGCATTTGCACCGCCGCTGCGGAAGCGTTCGCGCAGGCGTTCGCGGTGGCCTAAGTAGTCCGGCACCTCACCTTGCGCCTCGCCGAAGCCCTTGGCCATGGTTCAGAACGCGTAGGGCGGGCAGTGCAGGCCCTTGGGCGAGAGCGTGAAGATTTCGTAGCCGGTCTCGGTGACGGCGATGGTGTGCTCGAACTGTGCCGAGAGCGAGCGGTCGCGCGTTACAGCCGTCCAGCCATCGGAGAGCACCTTCACATGGGGCTTGCCGAGGTTGATCATGGGCTCGATGGTGAAGAACATGCCGGGCTTGAGCAGCACGCCTTCGCCGGGGCGGCCATAGTGCAGCACATTTGGATGGTCGTGGAAGACTTCGCCCAGGCCATGGCCGCAGAAGTCCCGCACCACGGAGCAGCGCTGGGCTTCCGCGTGGCTCTGGATGGCGTGGCCGACATCGCCCAGATGGGCACCCGGACGCACCGCTGCGATGCCGCGCATGAGGCATTCGTAGGTCACCTGCACCAGCCTTTCGGCGGCACGCGAGACATTGCCCACATTCACCATGCGGCTGGTGTCGCCATACCAGCCATCAACGATGAGGGTGACGTCGATGTTGATGATGTCTCCATCGAGCAGCGGCTTGTCGCTGGGCATGCCGTGGCAGACGACGTGGTTGATGGAGGTGCAGAGGGCGTATTTGTAGCCGCGGTAGCCCACGGTTGCCGGGATGGCGTTATGGTCGTGGGCGAACTCCACGCAGATGCGGTCCAGCGTGGAGGTGGGCACGCCGGGTTTTGCTTCAGCCACGAGAATGTCGAGTAGTTCGGCGGTGAGATGGCCTGCCTTGCGCATCTTTTCAAAGTCCTCCGGCATGTGGAGGCGAATGCGCGGTTGTGCTTCTGTGCGTGTGCTCATGATGGATCGGTCACCGGAACCTGTGCCTTGAGGCGAATGGAGTCAAGGTTCACATGGCAGGTGAAGGCCAAGGCTTCAACCCCTGCCTTGCGGGCATCGCGGAAGGCCTTGAAATAGACGGGATCAAGGTCGGGAGTCAGGGCGAAGCGCGTGGGATTGGCGCACTGGATGACATAGAGCATCACCGCGCGGTGGCCCTGCCGGACCATCTCCGCCATCTCGTGCAGGTGTTTGGTGCCGCGGGCGGTGGCGCAGTCGGGGAATTCTGCGAGGCCCGGCTGGCGGATGAGGGTGACGTTCTTGACCTCGACGTAGCAGGCGGGCCTGCCATTGCCCTCCAGCAGCAGGTCGATGCGGCTGTTGGCGCCGTATTTCACCTCGCGGCGCAGCGTTGCGTAGCCTGCCAAGTCCGGCAGTGCGCCAGATGCGATGGCCTCTTCGGCGATGCGGTTGGGCAGGCTGGTGTCGATGCCCACGAGGCCGATTCCCGGCTTGTCCGTGAGGTGCCAGGTGTGGGCGTATTTGCGGGTGGGACTGTCTGAGCGCGAGAGCCAGACCCTGACACCGGGATCACAGAGCCCCAGCATGGTGCCGGTGTTGGGGCAGGTGGCGGTGAGTTCCTCGCCCGTCTCCAGCCGCACATCCGCGAGAAAGCGCTTGTAGCGCCGGAGCAGCGTGGCGGACATGAGCGGCGCGTTGAGCTTCATGTTTTGACAGGAACCATGGGCGGTGGAATATGTCCAGCATGATCACGAGGACACGCCATGACTGATGCCGCCCCAACCGCCGCCGTTCTGCTGATCGGCAATGAAGTGCTTTCGGGCCGCACCAAGGACAAGAATCTCGGTTTCATCGCGGACTATCTCACGGCGCTCGGGATCGATCTTCTGGAGGCGCGCGTGGTGGCGGATGACGAGGCGGCCATCGTCGAGGCGGTAAACGCGCTGCGGGCGCGCTACACCTATGTGTTCACCACCGGCGGCATCGGGCCGACCCATGATGACATCACGGCAGACTGCATCGCCAAGGCCTTTGGCGTGGGTATCTCGCATCACCCGGAGGCTATCGAGATTCTTGAGACCTACTTCAGGCAGATCGGGCGCGAAGCCAACGAGGAGCGCATGCGCATGGCACGCATTCCCGAGGGCGCGACACTGATCCTCAATCCTGTGTCAAAGGCGCCGGGTTTCAAGATCGGCAATGTGCATGTGATGGCGGGCGTGCCCAAGGTGATGAACGCCATGATGGATGAAATCGCGCCGACACTGTCACGCGGGAAACCAGTGCTCAGCCGCACCATCCGCTTTGAGGGCGGCGAGGGCGACATCGCCAAGCCGCTGAAAGAGGTGCAGGACCAGTATCCGAAGTTGTCGATCGGCTCCTACCCCTTCGAAGGCGCAGGCGGCTTTGCCACCAACCTGGTGCTGCGCGGGCGGGATGAGGCAACCCTTGCTGCAGCAACCGATGCCGTGAAGGTGGCAGCGGAGGTGCTGTTCAAGGCAGGCAAGGCGCGGGGCTGGGCGGAGGTTTAGCCCATCCATGGTGGCGCGTTCTTGAAAGCAATGCGCGTTTGCCTGCGGCAGGGGCAAAGGTACAAGCAGGCTGTTCCAGCAAGGCATTGATTTATATGAAAAACTTGTGATGTTGCGGCTTGCGGCTTGCGGCTTGCAGCTTGCGGCTTGCGGCATCGATTTGAGATTCCATCTCCGGTGGTGCTATCTTCCCGTAAACGCTTAAGGCGAGCAAAAGCTGGGGGAGTGTATCATGGTCAATGCTTTCGGGACTTCGGGCAGCGATGTGCTGGTTGGCACAGCCGGGAATGACGTGTTGGTGGGCGATCCACAAGGCCCAAGCCTGAAAGTCATCTCACTTCTGGGCAGTGGGCTGGCGGCATCGGGGGCAAGCGGCGGTGCACGGTTCTCTCCCGATGGCAACCGCGTTGTCTTTCAAAGTGTCGCCGCAGATCTCGTAACCGGAGATACGAACGGCAAAACGGACATTCTCATAAAGAATCTTCTGACAGGGAGCGTCGACAGGGTTTCAGTGAATGCAACTGGCGGGCAAGCCAACGACCATAGTTTTGAAGCGGCTTTCTCTCCGGATGGCGGAAAAGTACTATTTTCGAGTTCTGCGAGTGACCTTGTCCCGGGTGATACAAACGGAAGGCAAGACGTGTTCGTCAAAGACCTTGCAACAGGTGCAGTCACAATTGTGTCTGTGACCGCCGCCGGGGTTCAAGGAAATGACTTAAGCTTTGGTTTCGCCTTCTCGCCAGATGGCAACAGCGTGATTTTCCAGAGCGCTGCATCCAACTTGACCGCCGGTGATACAGGTGGGCATCTTGACATATTCCTGAAATCGCTCGTCACCGGTGTAGTGGAAAAGATTTCGGCCAGCGCTGCTGGCTTGGGCGGCGACGGGGACAGCTTTGCGCCGCAGCTTTCGCCGGACGGAAATTTTGTTGTGTTTCACAGCGCTGCGAGAAACCTGACGGCGGACAGTGTCGGTACCTATGAAATCTATCTGAAGAATGTTTCAACCGGTGCCGTTACCCTGATCTCGAAAAATGCTGTCGGCGATCCGGCGAACCAGGCCAGCGGGTTGCCTGTTTTTTCACCAGATGGTACACGCATTGCTTATTCCAGCAATGCTTCCAACCTTGTGGCTGGTGACCTCAATGGCATGGCGGATATCTTCATCTACGACATTGCGACCCAGGCAACGCAACTTGTGTCGCTCTCTGCCTTGGGTGTCTCCGGAAACGGCGGCAGTTACATGCCCCGGTTCTCACCGGATGGCACAAAGATTGTTTTCCACAGCTATTCTACCAACTGGGCAGCAAATGACGCCAACGCTGGCGCTGACTTGTTTGTGAAGGACCTGATTACCGGAGAGCTCACGCGGGTATCGAGTTTGCCGGAAGGTTCAGCGCCCAACGGATACAGTTTCGATGGCACGTTCCTGCCGGACGGTTCAGGAATTCTTTTTGCCAGCGAAGCAAGCAACTTGTTTGCCGTCGATTCAAACGGTGTGCAGGATGTGTTCCTCTACAGATTCTCTGATTTTGGCTCCGCGCCAGACCACCTGAATGGTGGGGATGGGACAGACACCGCGAGCTACGAGCCTGCCCTTGTTGGCGTGACAGTTGACTTGCGAGACGACACTGGCGCGTCAAATGCCGGCGATGCGGCGGGCGACACCTACACATCGATCGAGATATTCCGGTTGTCGAACCATAACGACGTATTCCACGGCAGCGACACGCCTGGGGCGGCCAATGTGGCGTGGGGTCTTGACGGTGAAGACGCGTTCCATGGCGGAGGCGCAGGCACCACCAACAACTTCAATGGCGGCCTTGGCAACGACAGTTTCAACGGCGGCGCAGGGCGCATGGCCATCTCGGCCGGCGACGGTGATGACACGGCTACCGGTGGTGCCGGAGCCGTCAATTATTGGGCAGGCGCGGGCAGCGACAGGCTGAACGGTGGCACTGGCGATGATGTTGCACATGGCGGCACCGGTGCAGACACGCTGCAAGGGTCTGGCGGCAAGGATATTCTTTACGGTGAGGATGGCGGGGACACACTTGACGGAGGCGTGGGAAATGACCTGCTGCGCGGCGGCGCAGGAAGTGACGTGCTGCACGGCAATGAAGACAGTGACAAGCTTTACGGCGATGCGGGCGTGGACACGCTGCATGGCGATGAGGGCAAGGACTTTCTTTACGGTGGCGCAGACGGCGATTCCCTGTTTGGCGGGGAAGGGCGCGACAACCTGAACGGAGAGGGCGGTGATGACATTCTGTCCGGCGGGGACGGCGGCGACTATCTGCGTGGTGGTTTGGGTGCCGACAGTTTTGTCTTTGGTGCCACCGACACAGGAACTGACGTGGTCTATGACTATGAACTGGGTTTGGATGGCCTGCGGTTTTCCGGTCTCACGGCAGACGATCTCACGTTGAGAACGATTGGCACCTGGACGGACATCCTGATCGAGACATCAGGTGCGCACATCCGCGTGATGGGTGTGGCCAACGCGGCCGCCCTGGCTGATGACTTCACTTTCCTCGCACAGGGATAGTGGCGCTTACGCCACCAGCGCCTTCCTCACCTTTTCGGTGAGATCGTTGCGGGTGAAGGGTTTGTTCACGAGTTCGATCGAGTCGGGCAGGTCCTGCATCTGGCGGACGGAGCCGGGGGCGTAGCCGGACATGAAGAGGATCTTCAGCTTGGGCCGCACCTTCATGGCCTTCACGGCGAGTTCGGGGCCGTTCATGCCGCCTGCCATGATCACATCGGAGAGCACAAGGTCAATGTCGCGGCGCTCGGTGATCAGTTTCAGGCCCTCGTGGCCGTCCTGCGCCGTGATCACTTCGAAGCCCATTTCCTCGATCATGGCGGCAGCCACGTCGCGGACCGAGGGATTGTCTTCCACCACCAGCACAAGCTGCTTCTTGGCGGAAGCGGCGGGGGCTTCGGGTGATGGGGCGTTGAAGCTGCCCAGTTCGCGCTGCAACTGCTTCTGCAGGTCTGTGGGCAGGCTCGGGGTGATGTCCTTGGCGGCACCGCGCAGGCGGGGCAGGTAGATCTTCACCGTCGTGCCATGGCCCACTTCGGAGTACATCTTGATGTGGCCATTGGATTGCTTGACGAAGCCGTAGATCATGGAGAGGCCGAGGCCCGAGCCTTTTTCCGGGCCCTTGGTGGTGAAGAAGGGCTGGAAGACCTTTTCAAGGATGTCCTGCGTCATGCCCGAGCCCGTGTCGGTGACGGAGAGTTCCACGTAGTCGCCGGGAATGACCTCCTCGTGCTCGGCACAATAGGCGTTGTCGAGCTTGCGGTTGGACGTTTCGATGATGAGGTTGCCGCCCCTGGGCTGCATGGCGTCGCGGGCGTTGATGGCGAGGTTGAGGATCGCCGTTTCCAGCATGGTCTTGTCCACCTTGATGGACCAGATGTCGTCGCCGGGAATGATCTTGAGATCGACGATGGCCGTGAGTGCCTGCTGGAGCATGTCCTGCATGGAGAAGAGCAGTTCGTTGACCGTCACTTCCTTGTTCTGCAGGGTCTGCTGGCGCGAGAAGGCGAGCATGCGGCGGGTCAGTTCCGAGCCCTTTTCCGAGGCATCAATGGCGGCGCGGATGCGCTTCAGGGCGCGCTCGTCGTTACGCACCAGTTGCTCGACCAGCTGCAGGTTGCCCATGACGACCATGAGCAGGTTGTTGAAGTCGTGTGCGATGCCGCCAGTGAGCTGGCCAACGGCTTCCATCTTCTGGGCCTGGTGGAAGCGCTTTTCCAGTGCCTTGCGCTCGGAGACGCACTGGCAGCAGCCGAAGACGCCATCGACATTGCCGCTGCTGTCGCGTTCCGGTTCCATGGAGACTTCAAAGTGGGCGGTTTCGCCGGCCCTGTCCTTGACGGCGATTTCAAGATTCTTGATGGCCGTGCCGATCTTGGCGAGTTCAAGGGCTTCGCAGAACTTCTCGCGGTCGCCCGGTTCGATCATGCCGATGAAGGTCTTGAGGTTGGGATGGATCATGGCGTCGGCCATGCCGATCAGCGTCGCCATTTCCTGGGAGAGGCGAGACACACCGGACTCGTTGCGCAGCGAGAAGCTGCCGAGGCGGGCAGCGGACTGGGTGCGCTTGAAGTTGCGTTCGGAAACCTTGAGGCGCTCCAGCGCCACCATCTGTTCATCAATGTTGCGGCAGAGCCCGATGCATTTCATCGGCCGGCCATCACCGGGGTTGCGGATGACGCCGGCCAGCGACTCGATCCAGACGTATTTTCCGGCCGAGGTGCGCACGCGGTAACGGGTCTGGAAGACGTCGGCGCCAAAGGGTGCCTTGCGGATCTTCTCGTCGATGGTCTTGTCGCGGTCTTCGGGGTGAATCAGTTCGTTGAAATTCCGGAAGTTCAGCGACTGTTCGCCAACCTTGTGGCCGAAAATTTCGTACATCTCCGGCGCGTTGTAGGTTTCGCCAGTATCGTAGTTGTAGTCCCAGAGCGCATAACCGCCGGACTTGAGCGCGAGTGACAGGCGCTTCTCGTTCTGCAGGGCATGCTGCGCGGTGTTGGCGTCCACGGCTTTGGCGGTGAGGAGGTAGAAGTCCTTTCCGTCGTCCTGCCATTTCTGGGTCTGGAAGGTCTTGCGCATCGCCGCACCCAGCGGGTGCAGGTAGGAAACTTCGATCTGCTGCGTGCCGCTGCCATCTTCAGCGGGGATGTGGCGCGCCGACAGCGTGCCGGCACCTGCCTTGTGCAGGGCCTTGCCGACGATGTCGCTGCGCTGGCAGTTCCAGGATTGCAGCAGGGGCGAGGTGGCATCCGCCACGATCGCATCCGGCAAAGCGACTGCAAGTGCCTCGACACCCGCCGTTTCCATGATCCTGATCAGTTTTGCCAACATGTGCCGCCCGCTTGAAATGGGGATGGGAAAAGCCTGTTGTAACCGCAAAAGAGTGAAACAAACCTTTCCCCGATGCTTGCCATTGAACAGGTTCGGGTGAGGATGCATAAAGCCTTTGAAGGGGCCGTTCGGCGGCTGTCAGGGGAGTTTCATGGACGAGAAGTGGCAAAAGAGTTTTCCGGTCTCGTGGGACCAGTTTCACCGGGATGCGCGGGCGTTGGCCTGGCGGCTTTCGGCGGCGGGGCCATTCCGGGCGGTGGTGGCAGTGACGCGTGGCGGGCTGGTGCCGGCCGCCGTTGTGGCGCGGGAACTTGGAATCCGGGTGGTTGAGACAATCTGCGTCGCCTCCTATGACTATGACAAACAGGGCGAAATCTCTGTCCTCAAGACGGTTGCCGCCGATATTGCCGGAGATGACAAGGGCAAGGGTGTGCTGATTGTTGATGACCTTGTGGACACGGGCGCCACGGCCAAGGTGGTGCGGGAAATGATGCCGCAGGCCCATTTTGCCACGGTCTACGCCAAACCGTCGGGGCGGCCGCTGGTGGACACCTTTGTCACCGAGGTCAGTCAGGACACTTGGATCTACCTGCCGTGGGACATGGACCTGCAATTCGCGCCCCCGATCCGAGAGCGGGCCACGGCCTGAGGCATCACCCGGTGGCGGTAAAGTCGCCGGGGCGCTTGACCAGTTTTTCGATGTACCGGGTCAGTGTCGGGTGCTGGACGGCCAGTTCACTGAACAGCGAAAGCAGTGTTTCCGACGGCTTCCCGGACTTCGATTTGCCAAGAGAACCAACAAGTTCGTCGTAGGCCTTACGGAACTGCTGGAACTGTGAGCCGGTTGCATGGGCCTCGTCGTCGAGGACGATGTGGACGGTCTCGGCCTTCGATTTGCCCTTCATCGGGAGGTGACCCGCAAACAGAATGGCCAGAGCAGCTGTCTTGCCTTGCAACTCGCCGGCAATGGCGATGTCGTGGCCGATGGTCTTGCAGGTGGCTTCGGTGCGGGCTGCGGTGTTGACGGTTTCGCCGAGGACGGAATAGTCGAAGCGTTCGGACGAGCCCATGTTGCCGACGCAGGCCGGGCCGCTGGCGAGGCCGACGCGCACGGCAAGCCGGGGCGCGCCGCGCTCGGTGAGGAGCCGGTGCATTTCGGGTTCTTCATTGA
Organism: uncultured Alphaproteobacteria bacterium; assembly: GCA_937870685.1. GTDB lineage: Bacteria > Pseudomonadota > Alphaproteobacteria > Rhizobiales > Aestuariivirgaceae > Aestuariivirga. The sequence continues at coordinate 22,986 of CALMZX010000143.1, read as the reverse complement.
GGGCCTGCACGGCCTTGCGGATGCCGATGGCGGCGCGTGCGGCATGATACTGGTGGTCCTCCAGTGGCAGCGGCGCGTTCCAGAAGGCCATGATGGCGTCACCGATGTATTTGTCGATGGTGCCCTTCTCGGCGAGAATGGCCTTGCTGCCCGCGTCCAGCAGCCGGTTGACGACGGAGACGAGGCTGACGGGATCAAGTTTTTCCGACAGCGGCGTGAAATTCTCGATGTCCACGAACATCACGGTGACATCACGCATCTCGCCGCCCAGCTTGAGGCTGGCCGGATTGCGCTCGATTTCAGCCAGCACTGTGGGGGCGACATACTGAGCGAACGCGCCACGCAATTGGCGGCCCTCGCGGTCGGTCACCAGCAGCTTGATGGCGATGCCGGAGAGGAAAGCAAGCGTGAGGGCGAGGAGGGGATAGGTCGCATCAAACAACAGGCCCGCGACGCGGAAACTGGCGGTGACAGCAAGCAGCAGGGCTGCTGCAAGCGCGCCAAAAGCCATCAATGACGTGCGCGGCCGGACGAAGCCAGTGAGGCCTGCGAGCCCAAGGCCCGCCAGCAGCACGCCCAGCAATTCTGCCCCCGCTGCCCATTCGGGGCGGGTGAGGAAGGTTCCGCTCAAGACCTGTTCTATGGCCTGCGCATGGACGGAAACGCCCGGCACGGTTTCACCCAGCGCCGAGGTCCGCACGTCGAGCAGCCCCACGGCGGAGGTGCCGACCAGAACGACATGGCCTTCGACGAGTGGCCGGAGAGCATCGCGTTCCTTGCCGGACACCACGCGTGCCGCCGAGACATACAGGTCCTTGGGGTCAGGCCTGTAGTAGACGTGGAACATGCCGGATTCGGACAGTGGCAATTCAATATCGCCGATGACCAGTGTTTCAATGGCGTTCTCAGTGTCGGGGGAGGCGTGCAGCAGCAGGGTGTCGGCGCCTTGCGCCACGCGCAGGGTTTCGGCGGCCAGCGATGGATAGATGCGTGTGCCATCCGTGAGCAGAAAGGGAATCTGCCGGGCCACGCCTTCGTCCGCCCCGAGCGAGATGTTGATGCTGCCGATGCCTGCGGCTGCCATGTCGAGCAGGGGGATGTTGGTGGTGATGCCGGTGAGGCGGGGCGGGGCATTGGTGGCGTCGAGGCCTGTCTGGGCGAAGCCCGCCTTCAGCGGGGCCTCACGCCCATTGCTGGCACCCGACGAGGCGAAGGAGAGCACGACCGGACGGCCGCGCACGGCGGCGGCAAACAGCTCGTCATTGTCCGGCAAGGCAGCGACATCGATGACCGCGCCCGTGCCACGCAAGATCGTTGCGGTTTCTTCAGATGCGAGTATGCGGCGGGGCGACATCCGGTCCGGTTCCGGAAACACGATGTCGAAGGCGACTGCGGCCGCCCCCATGTCCATCAATTCGCCGGTGAGGGTGGCAAGTGTGCTGCGCGGCCACGGCCACTGGCCGATTTCGGCAAGCGAAGCCTCGTCAATATCAATGATGCGCACTGGCTGCGCCTCCGGCAAGTCGCGCGGCCAGAGGCGCTGGAGGGTGTCAAAGCCCGCACCGCGCAGGGCTGCCACGGGTGCGGGGTCGACACTGCGCAGCGCCGTAAGCACCACGAGCGCCACCGCACCCAGCAGGGCAGGCAACCATTTGCTGATCTGTGACCGCCTCATTCAACAGGACGGTGCGATTGCTAGCAATCCGGGCCGGTGCACGTCTGGCCATCTCCGTAGCCATCGATGTTATTGTAATCATCATTGGATGGCGGTGTTGACGGGGGCTGGTTGTTGCCACGATTGCCGCGACCCAACTGCTCGAACTTCACCAGATTGCCACGGCAGCGGTTGATGGGCAGACGGAACTGCTGTTTCAGGGGCGACTGGTTGATGACGTAGGGGAGGTTGCCATTGATGACCTGGCCCGCGCTTGCGCCCGCCAGTTCCTGCGCCTGGCCACCACCTGCACGGCCCACCTCACAGGTGTCAGCGAGACTCACGCAGGCACCGCTGCTGCACAGCTGCACGCTGCCATTCATGACGGCAACGCCGGTCTGGCGCTTGTCCCACCAGTCGAAGCCGGTGCCGCGGATGCCGATGGTGGCGCTGGATGTCTTGATCTCATAGGCGCTCTTGGCGCTGCGCCCCGTAATGAAGCGGAATGTGCCGCGCAAAGTCTTGATCGAGACCTTCTGGGCGCGGTTGCCGCCCTTCATCAGGAAACGGTCGAGCACGAGGCTGGAACTGGGGCCGACGACGAGCCTGGTGTTGTCGTTGAGCAGGATCTGGGCATTTCCGCCGCCACCCACGGTGATCTTGTCATCCTCGAAAACGGACGCCCCCGCCTTGAGCTTGCGGTCGCCACCGGGACCGGATGCTGAGGGCGAACCACCGACGGCCACGACCTTGCCGATCTGCGTGGCTGCCTCTGCTGCTGAAATTGTGAGGGATATGGCGGCGACCGCCAAGAGGGCACGAAAGGCAAGACGCAAGGTCATGACACGTCACTCTACAACTGAAGATAAGCCCCTGCCTGCTTCTTTAGCCGCATGCGGCAGGGTTGGCAACAGACAATGATGTGCCTAGATATGCGGTGCAATGCCCGAAACCGCAGTTCAACAGGTGCTGGTCTTCCTTGTCCTCTTCCAGGTGAAACACTTCATCTGTGACGGGCCGTTGCAGACGTCCGCGATGGTGCGTGACAAGGGGTTCTATGGGCGAAGGCTGGGCCTGTTGCATGCAGGCATTCACGGCAGCGGAGCGCTTGTGGCGCTTCTCCTGTTCGGCTTGCCGCTGAAACTTGCCTTGAGCCTGGCGCTTCTCGATTTCGCCGTCCACTATCATGTGGATTTCAGCAAGGAACAGATTGTGCGGCGCGCTGGCTGGACGACCTCCGTTCCGCAGTTCTGGTGGGCGCTGAGCGCGGACCAGATGATACACCAGCTTACCTATCTGCTGCTGGCCTATCTTGTTTTCACGGTCTGACGCCTAAAGCCGCGTGGGATCGTCGTCATCCAGAACGCGGCGCGTGTTGGTGCGGCGCATCTTCATGGCGAGGTCACGGCCGAGAAGCTGGTACATGATGCCTGAGATCTGTTCGTCCGAAGCGACGACGCGGGCCATCTTCATTTTCGAGAAGGCCAATGCCCGGGCCGGCTCGTCGATGGTCACGGTGGCGGTGGCGGGATTTCCGGTGAGATAGGCGATCTCGCCGATGAAGGTGCCCTTTTCCAGATAGGTTATGAACTTGCCGCTCACCTCCACGTTGGCGCGGCCGCGGCAGAGGAAATAGAGGGAATCAACGGGTGCGTCCTGGCGCGTCAGGACATCGCCGGGCTGGTAGTCCTTCCAGTCAGCGGCGCGCAGCAACTTGGCGATCTGGTAGTCCGTGAGGCCTGCCAGCGACTCACGCAGCAGGGGGGCATCTTCCTCGGGCAGGCGCAGGCTCAGGCGCTCGCGCGTCAGCAGGATGAGATGGAATACGTTGATGACGATGAAAATCACGCTCCAGGTGATGCCAACGGCCAGATCGCCACCAGTGTAGGAAAAATAGATGATCTCGAGGGCCAGCCCGATCACGGCGACAATGCGCAGCCAGTAGATGCTGGTCAGCCAGTAGGACAAGGCGAGGAGCAGATAGGACAAATGCCCGAAGGCATTGCCGAACGATAACAAATCCATCGTGGTGCTCCCTGTTTCCCCAGCGGCAAATACGCAACTTCTGCAAGACCTTGTCAAGAAAGGACAAGCAAGCCTACATGCCAGCGGCAGGCGAAACAGCGTGCGGGCGTGGCGGAATGGTAGACGCAACGGACTTAAAATCCGTTGGAGGAAACTCCGTGTGGGTTCGAGTCCCACCGCCCGTACCAGTCTTCGCCCTGCGGGCTACGCCTGGCGCAGCCAGGAGGAGACCGCAGGGAAAAGACTGTCCGGCGTAGCGCAGCGAAGACGGACTGGCAGATCATGACAATGCACTACGTCTACATCATCCGAAGCCTGACCGACAAAGCGCGCACCTACACCGGGGTGACCGGTGACTTGAAACAGCGCTTGGCTGATCACAACGCCGGGAGATCGGTCCACACGGCGAAATTCTTGCCCTGGGAACTCGCGTTCTATGCCGGGTTCCCGGACAAGATGCTCGCCTATGATTTCGAGAAATATCTCAAATCACATTCAGGCCGGGCATTTGCGAACAAGCGGTTGCTTCTGGTACCAATTGCCCAACGTCAGGAGAACGGCAGCACGTGGGAAGCAGACGGGATGTGCCATGAACACGATTGATGACGCATTGACGGAAGCTGTTGCGAACTTTGTGGCGCGGCGGCCGAAGACGGCGGCGATGCATGAGCGGGCCAAGGCGGTGATGCCCGGTGGCAACACGCGCACGGTGCTGTTCTCGCAACCGTTCCCGATCCGGATCGCGACGGCGGAAGGATCACGGCTCACCGACATCGATGGCCACAGTTACATTGACTATGTGGGCGAGTATTCGGCAGGCATCTACGGGCACTCGCACCCGAAGCTGGTGGCGGCGGTGCAGGATGCGCTTGCCATGGGACTCAACATCGGGGCGCAGCATGTGCGCGAGGTGAGTTTCGCGGAAGCGGTGGCCGAACGATTCGCGCTGGAGCGGCTGCGCTTCACCAATTCAGGCACGGAAGCCAACATGATGGCGCTGGCTGCGGCACGCGCCTTCACGGGGCGCGGCGCCATCATGCCGATGATCGGCGGCTATCATGGCGGTACGCTCTACTTCACCTCAGGACCTTCGGCCGTGAATGCGCCTTTCGACTGCGTGATGGGGCACTATAACAAGGCGGACGAGACGCGGGCGTTGATCACCGCCCATGCGGAAAAACTTGCCGCCGTGATTCTGGAGCCGATGCTGGGCGGTGGCGGCTGCATTCCGGCCTCACCTGAATTCCTTGCCATGCTGCGTGAGGAGTGCACGGTGCGCGGCATTGTGCTGATCTTTGACGAGGTGATGACCTCGCGTCTCCATCCCGGCGGGTTGGCGGCGAAGACCGGCGTGACGCCTGACATGACGACGCTGGGGAAATACATCGGCGGCGGCATGAGCTTTGGCGCATTCGGGGGGCGGGCTGACATCATGGCCCTGTTTGACCCTTCCGCCGCGAAGCCCCTGCCGCATGCCGGCACGTTCAACAACAACACGCTGACAATGACGGCAGGCCGTGTCGGTCTCACGGAGGTGTTCACGCGCGAGGTGTGCGTCAGTCACAACGGGCGCGGCGAGGCGTTGAAGGCGCGGCTCAACGACATGTTCATGCGTCATCAGGCGGCGATGCAGGTGACAGGCGTTGGCTCACTGCTGACACTGCATCCTCTGGGTGGCAGCATCAGCAGCGCCGAAGACGCGGCCAAGGCCGACATGCGCCTCAAGCGCTTGATCTACTTCCACCTGCTGGCGAACGGCCTCTATGTCGCGGAGCGCGGCTTCATGGCCTTGGCGCTGACGCTGTCGGACACGGATTTCGCCGCGCTGGAAGCAGCCTTGCAGGGCTTCATCGAGAAGTACCGGGGCTTGCTCAACTGAGCTTGCGCAGCGTGGCGGCGAGGTTGCCGCTGCGGGCCACCTTTACATCGGCGAGTTCCAGCCAGTCCGCCATCAGGCGCAGTTCGGGGGCGAGGGCGCGGGCAGTGTCGGCAGCGTCGGCGTCCGCTTCATGATGGGCAGCGTTGACGAGGAGGGCGCTGTTCTCGCGGTCGGCCTTCAGGCAGAGCCTGCCCGCCATCCTGTCATGGTGCAGGAACGGCAGCACGTAATAACCAAATTTCCGTTTCTTCTGAGGGGTATAGAGTTCTATCCTGTAGTGGAAACTGAACAACCTTTCGGCCCGGTCGCGGTTCCAGACGAGCGGATCGAAGGGGGAGAGGAGCGCAATGCCGCCGGCCTGCCGGGGCCGCCTTGCGTCGCGGTGCAGATAGGCCACGGATTTCCAGCCATCAACCCGGACCTCCAGAAGTGAGCCATCGGCGAGACAGTCCGCGAGCGCTGTTTTTGCTTCGGCCACGGGCAAGCGGAAATAGTCGCGCAGGTCGATTTCGGTACCGATGCCGAGCGCCTCGCCTGCCATCGCCATCAGCTGGCGGAAGGTTTTGCGTTCGGGCGGGGTTTCACGGGCCAGCACGTCGCCCGGGATGACGCGTTCTTGAAGGTCGTAGATTCGCTCGAAGCCGTCACGCCGTGCGGTGGTCACGAGGCCGTGGTCGAAAAGGGTTTCGAGCGCCATCTTGCCCTTGCTCCAGCCCCACCAGCCTCCTTCGCCCTTGCCGCCGTCCGGCACCTCGCGCACCCGCGTGGGGCCGTTCTTCTCCACGAAATTCAGCGTGCGTTTCAGGAATGGCGCCTCGTCGCGGGTGAAGCGGTCCATGGCATGATAGATGCCATCCCCGGCACGGGCGCGGTGCATGCGCCAGCGCATGAGCGGATGCAGGTCCATGGGGACAAGGCTTGCCTCATGGGCCCAGCATTCGAAGACGTGACGGTTCTTGTCTTCCAGCGTGCGCCTGTCGAGTGCGCTGCGGTCATAGTTGCCGAGACGCGAGAAGAGCGGCAGGTAGTGGGAGCGCACCAGCACGTTGACACTGTCGATCTGCAGGAGATGAAGCCTGGCCATGGTGCGCGCCAGCGCGGACCATGTGGGTTTTGCCGCGCGGTGACGGGCGTCGAAGCCCTGTGCGGCAAGGGCGATGCGGCGGGCTTCGGCTTGCGAGAGAGCCTTCACAGCGCCTTTTCCATGAGCGTGAGCAACTCACGGTATCCGTGGCGATCATAGAAACGGCGGGCACCGCTGTTGGCGGCCTGCACATTGAGGCGCAGCCATTTTTGCCCTGCTTCGCGTGCGATTGTCTCGCATGCCGCAAGGAGGTCGGCACCGATGCCTGCGCCGCGTTCGGGGCCTGCCACTGTCAGGTCGCTCACGTGCGAATAGGTGTAGAAGACCTCGTCGTGTTCCTCGGAGGAGTCGCGCCGGGTGAGCAGGGTGCAGTAACCGAGTAACATTCCGTCACGTTCGGCCACGAGAAAGCGCCCATCATGGGCGCGGACGTCGGCCATCATGGCCGCCACATAGGCTGCGCCAATGTCTCCTTCCGGCTTCATCCGGTCGAAAGTGGTGCGTTCCTGCACCTGCAACTCTCGCGCAAGCGCAATCACCCCTGCCTCGTCACTTTCGCGGTAATCGCGGATTGTGACGGGGCGGCTGCTCATGCAGCCTTGTCGTGCCAGGCTGCGTCGGCGGGGAGGGCCGCGTCGTGGGCCAGCTTGCCGTTGTGCCTGTACAGGGTCGAGCAATAGGGGCAGATGATCTCGCTCGCACCACCCATGTCGAGGAAGACATGCGGGTGGTCGAAGGGGGGCTTGGCGCCGATGCACATGAACTCCCTGGCGCCGATTTCGATCGAGGCCACGCCCATGCTGTTTTGGAAGTGAGGTGTTGCGCCAGACGCCATGTCCGAACTCCGAGACTTGTTTCGTGCTGCGCGGATAGCATATCTTCGCGCCCATGCAAAAATTCAATTCGGCGGGTGTCGAGATCGCCTTCAAGGACAGCCATCCCGCCCATGGGCATGGCGAGCCCATTCTCCTCATCCACGGCTTTGCCTCCAACCATGTGGTCAACTGGGAATCGACGGGATGGCTGCGCACGCTGCATGATGCCGGCTACCGGGTGATCATGGTGGACAACCGGGGGCACGGGCAGAGCCAGAAGCTCTATTCGCCGTCCGACTATTCCTCGCCGATCATGGCGGATGATGCGCGGCGCCTGCTGGACCACCTGGGAATCGAGAGGGCCGCCGTCATGGGATACTCCATGGGCGCGCGGATTTCGGCATTCCTCACGCTGAACTATCCGTCACGGGTGTCGCGCGTGGTGTTTTCAGGACTGGCGGAAGGCATGGTGCTGGGCGTGCCGGGGGCGGAGGCCATTGCGGACGGCCTGGAGGCACCGTCGCGCGGGGATGTGACCGATCCGGGGGCACTCTCCTTCCGCATCTTCGCGGAGAATACCAGGAGTGACCTCAAGGCGTTGGCCGCCTGCATCCGTTCGAGCCGCGTCAAGATCAAGCCGGAGGCGCTGGCGCGGATTTCATGCCCTGTCCTCGTGGTGGCGGGGGAGGCGGACGACGTGGCGGGGCCGGTGGCGCCGCTGGTGGCCCTGATGCCGACGGCGCGCGGTGTGACGCTGCCGGGGCGCAACCACATGAATGCCGTGGGCGACAAGGGCCATAAGCAGGCGGTGCTGGAATTCCTTGCGGAAACGGCCGTTCCTCCGGTCACTTAACCTTGCCGGACTTGCGGGTCCGCCATGCACTCCCCACCTCTGGCGTTCTGTGCTAGAATGCCCGGCTGAGGAGTCCGACCATGGTGCGCGAGACCAATACCAAGACTGTCGAGAAGATTGATCCCGTCTGGGACCGGGTCCGCACGGAAGCGGAGGACGCGGTTCGGCAGGAACCTGCGCTGGGCGGATTCATCTATTCCTCGCTGCTGGCGCATGAGAGTTTCGAGGCGGCGCTGATCCACCGTCTGGCCCAGCGGCTCGGCAGTGCCGACCTCGGTTCGGACACCATCGTCAACGCCTTTGAAGATGCCATTGAAGCAGAGCCGGACATCGGCCTGTCGGCGCGCGCCGACCTCACGGCCACCTTCGACCGTGACCCGGCCTGCCACCGCTACATTGATCCGTTCCTCTACTTCAAAGGCTACCAGGCATTGCAGACGCACCGCATGGCGCACCGCCTGTGGCTGATGGGGCGCAAGGATTTCGCCTATTTCCTGCAGAGCCGCTCGTCGATGATCTCGTCGCTCGACATCCATCCCAATGCCCGCATCGGCAAGGGCATCATGATCGACCACGGGCATGACATCGTGATCGGCGAGACCTGCGTGATCGAGGACAACGTCTCGATGATGCAGGGCGTGACGCTGGGCGGCACCGGCAAGGAAACCGGCGACCGCCATCCAAAGATCCGCCGTGGCGTGCTGATCGGAGCTGGGGCGAAGGTGCTCGGCAACATCGAGATCGGCAACTGCTCGCGCATCGCTGCCTGCTCGGTGGTGCTGCATGACGTGCCGCCGAACCGGACCGTTGCTGGCGTGCCCGCCAAGATCGTCGGCTATGCCGGCTGCGAAGAACCGGCCCGCGCCATGGACCATCAGGTCGACGCGGTTGCAGAGGGCGGCGATCAGGTCTAATCGGGGGCCACAACCTGTGGAGCACCGATCTTGAAGCCCGATGAAATTGCCAAGCTGACGAAATTCCTGCGTGCCAAGTTCGACAACGCGGGCCTCTCCGTGCGCGCCCGGCCGCAGAAGAAGGACTCGGGCGAAGTCTATATCGGCGAAGAGTTCATCGGCGTCATCTTCCGCGACGAGGAAGACGGTGAGTTGTCATACAATTTCTCCATGGCAATCCTCGAGTTCGATCTCGACGAGTAACATCGCGTGGCGGCGTCATCTGTCCTCCACCCCTTGCCTGACGGCCCGAAGCTTGCAATCCTGAATCATGTGTAAACGCACTGTCCCGTTTTGGGGCAGGTGGTTCGTGTGTTTGGGGTTGTGTCATGGATGTGCAGCACGCTGCCTATCTTTTTGCCCTTGCGGTGGGATTCACCTCTGCAGGGATTGTCGGCTCGTTCTGGAGCATTGCCATGGATGAGGAGCCGCGGCTCGGCGCGCTGTTTGACGCCAATCCGACGCTGCTGACGCCCCTGCGTGTCCTTGCGATCGTCTTTGCGGCGCCCGTGACTGTGCTGCTCACGGCTTTCCATGACCTGATCGAGCGGCCCATTCTCGGCGTGCCGGTGTTGGCGGCGGCTTTGGGCTGGAGCTTCCTGCAGGGCGTGTTTATCCTCACCCAGGTGTTTGGAATCACCTGAGGACCCCATGACCATCTACAGTCTCGACGGCGTTTCCCCCGCTTTGCCAGCGCCGGGGCAATACTGGATCGCCGCAAGTGCCGACGTGATCGGCAAAGTGCGCCTGCTCAAGGATGCCAGCGTCTGGTTCAACGCCGTGCTTCGCGGTGACAATGAATGGATCGAGGTGGGCGAGGGCAGCAATGTGCAGGATGGCAGCGTGCTGCACACCGACATGGGTTCACCACTCACCATCGGGCGCAACTGTACCATCGGCCACAAGGCGATCCTGCATGGTTGCCGCATCGGTGACAATTCACTGATCGGCATGGGGGCCACGGTGCTCAACAATGCGGTGATCGGCAAGAACTGCCTGATCGGCGCGAATGCGCTGATTCCCGAGGGAAAGGTGATTCCGGACAATTCACTGGTGGTGGGCGCGCCGGGCAAGGTGATCCGCGAGATCGATGCGGAAGGGGCGGCGCGGCTGACAGGCTCGGCGGAGGGCTATGTGCGGAACTGGCGGCGCTATGCAGCCGGTCTCGCGTAGACGGTCTCAACACAACTGGGAGGTTGCTGTTGTCCATGAGGCCGGTTTCAGGCCCGGCTGCAGGCGGATGCTGCCGTTGATCCAGTTCACGATATCAATGATCGACCAGCGGTTTTCGAGGCCCGGCAAGGGCAAGGGAAACCCTTTTGCCTCCAAACTTGGACGAACGCGCTCAAACTCCTCCAGCGTCAACTGCAGGGCTTCGGCAACTTCTTCTGCGGTGAACACCAGTTTCATGCGACACTCTCCCCAGAGGCGATTTCTGATCTATGGCACAGTTGAAGATTGCAAAAAAGCAAAAAATCACATGAAAATGTGATTTAAGATGTGGTGCATTGTCACCGGCTGCGCAGGGCGTGGAGGACGGTGCCTTTGACCGCGACGTTTTCGTCGTCCAGCGCCAGCGGCTTCAGGCGGGAGATATCGGCTGTGGCGGTGATCAGATAGGGCGGTTCAAAGAGACGGAAGACTGTTTCCGTGCGGTTGTTCACCCAGTCGTACACCTGGGCGCAGACAACGTCACCCTTCAGGGGAGGCGCACCCAGTTTGACAAAGAGCACGTCGCCCGGGCGGTAACCGGCCAGCTCCAGGGCGCGGCTGTTGAGGCGCCATGCGTCCACCGCGCCCGCTTCAGTGCGGAGTGCCGCGAGAATTGTATCAGCCAGCGCTGTGATGCCGTTCGCAAGGGGCTGGGCTTCGGACTCGGCCATTCCGGATGCCTCATGCGCGGACGGTTCATCCCCCGCTGACATCGGAATGCCTGAGACCTGGGCAATGCGGCTGATCGAGCTGGCGCGCAGGGCCTGGGCACCGGGCGGTGCCGTGAAAAACCGCGACAGGGTCGATGGATGAAGTCCGGCGCGCTTGGCCAGTTCCGTCTGGTTCCAGCCGGTGCGTTCAAGCACCTTCAGGACGTAGCTGCGCTGGTCAGGTTTCTCCTGCATGGGACTGTCACGGGCAGGAGAGGTGCATGGGCGGAGTTACTTTCCGATGCTGGTGCCGATCGAGGCGGTGGCCATGGTCTTGGCATCGTCGAGAGAGACCCACTGCTTGGGGTCGCGCTGCGTCTGGCGCTTGAGGAAGCGGTAGTTGGTCTCGTTCCAGAGCAGGATGTCGTCGCGGCGGTTGTCGAGCACGTAGTCGCCCGCGTCAGTGTTGACGGTGAGCACGGCGTGGCCCTCGTTGTGTTCATCCAGCACAACAGTGATGAGCAGGGCGGAGGACGGGAAACCGCGGTCTTCCAGTTCGCGCTTCTTGAGGAGGAGATAGTCCTCGCAATCACCGGCGGTCACGGGGTAGGTCCAGAATTCCACCTCGCCGTAGAGTTCCTGGTCAGAGGCAGGCTTGATGGTGTTGTTGATGCGGGTGTTGATCTGGAAGAGATCATTCCAGCGTTCCGGCGTCATCTTGAGACGGCTGGTCAGCAGCGTGGCGCTGCCCTTGCACTCGGACGGGCTTGCGGCGCAGAACTTGACGAAGCCGATGGGCGGCTTGGTCTTGCCGTGTTCGGCGACATAGAGGCTGGCGTCCGCCGCGATGGCTGATGTTGCCGAAAGCCCTGCCAGAAGGCTTGCCGCGATCACGCTTACAAACTTGTTCATTGACGCCCACCCACGCAATTAACTCTTCATTAAGACTCTTACATCGCGGGGCGGAGCGCAACACAAGTGTTACCAGTTGGTTAACGGGACCGGGAAAGGTTTACGCTTTGGGGGTCTGACCAGCATGGGTGGACGGGACGGCTTGGTCTTGTGAGAGCCCCCAAAAAGAAAGTGGAGCCGACACCGGGTGGGACGGTGCCGGCTCCGAGAAGCCCGGCGGTTTGGGGGATGGGGGACGCCGGCCGGGCCTATCTCTGGCAATCAGGAAATCAGTGGGCGCTGCTGCTCACCACGGCTCCTGATGCGATTGTTTTCTCTTTCACCAGAGCCACCCACACACGCGGGTTGGTCTGGGACTGGCGCTTGAGGAAGGTGTATTTTGTGTCCTTCCAGCGCGTGATGTCGTTGCGGCGGTTGTCGAGGATGAAGTCACCCTTGTCGGTGACCACGGTGAGCACAGCGTGGCCCTGGCTCTGTTCGTCGAGAACCACGGTGATGAGCAGGCCTTCCTGCGGGAAGCCGAGGCCCTGAAGGTATTTCTTCTTCAGCAGAAGGTAGTCCTCGCAGTCGCCAGCATCGACCGGATAGGTCCAGCGCTCGGCTTCGCCGTAGAGTTCCATGTCGCTCACCGGGGCGATCTTGCCGTTCACGTAGGTGTTGACCTGATAGAGCAGGTTCCAGCGGTCGGGATCCATGGCGATGCGCCTGGCGCGGCTGGTGCGGTCCTTGCAGTCGGCGGGGTTGTCGGCGCAGAAGCGCACGAAGCCGACCGGCGGACGTGCCTTGCCAAATTCGGTTGCGAAGGCGGGAGTAGATTCGGAGCCGTTGCCGAGTGCCATCACTTCCTGTGGCATCATCAGTGCCCCTACAAGAAGGGCAGCCCCCGCTGCGCTTGACCTCAACATGTTGAACGCCCCATTCGTTGTTCGTTGGAGCGACCATAGCTTTGCCACATTGCAGCCACGTTCAGTCGCGCATGGCAAGTTTATGTAATTGCTTGGTAATTCCAGCATGGTTCATTAACCATGGCGATGCTGGAAGGGCGCTTTTCAAGGGAAATCGCGGGTTCTCCGCAATGTTGCGGCGCGGGGGTTGCGCATTCGGCAATCGCCTGTTAAGCACCCGCCCGCTTCGCAAGGTTTGCGAATGCGGTCGTGGCGGAATTGGTAGACGCACTACCTTGAGGTGGTAGCGGGGAGACCCGTGAAGGTTCGAGTCCTTTCGACCGCACCATCCCATTCACAGGGAAGGGGATGGCACTCCGGGAGAGCAGGCGCGTCAGGCGCCTGCGCCCGGCAGAGCAAAAGATAACCCGCTTTCGTGATCACGTCCGGCCGAACCAGCGCGCGGTTTTTTGCCGGTACGCTTGCCATTGTTCACCGAACCTTGCGGCGAGATGGCGTTCTTCCCGCTGCACTGCCAGCTTCCAGGTGGCGAGAAGGGCGACAGGGGCGGCGATGACCAGCGCCCAGATGCCGAAAAGCAAGCCCGCTCCCGTGACCAGCAGCAAATTGCCGAGATAAATGGGGTTGCGGCTCCAGCCATAGATGCCCGTGGTGATCAGGCTGTCCGCGCCCTTGTGAGGCAGGATGGTGGTTCGGTGGCGGCGGAAGGCGAGGAAGGCAAGGGCATCGATCGACAATGCGGTGACGATCAGCAGCGCGCCCAGTCCGTGCAGCAGCGTGCCCTGCGGCGGACCGGGGAACTCCAGCGGCGAGGTCCAGTGCAGGAGAAGGGCGATGGCTGCAGCCCCGGCGAAGAGCAGGGGTGGCCAGGGGATGACGTTGGGGCGGGAATGGTAATCCATGCCGCAATACTTGCATTTGCGGGGCGAAGTGGCTAGAAGCCGCGCCAATTCCCACCATTCCAAGGAGTTTGTGCTTCATGGCGCGCGTCACCATCGAAGACTGCATTGACAAGTTGCCGAACCGCTTTGAGCTGGTTCTGCTCGCCGCCCACCGCGCCCGCCTGGTGTCGCAGGGCGCGCCGCTGACGGTTGACCGTGACCGCGACAAGGACCCGGTTGTGGCCTTGCGCGAAATCGCCGCCGAAACCATCAACAAGGACGACCTGCGCGAGGAGTACATCCACGCCATGCAGAAGCATGTGGAAGTGGACGAGCCGGAAGAGACGGAAGTGCCGCTCATCGCGCAGTCTGGCGACATGTCGATTGTCGATGACCAGGGTCAGGACCAGCCGGAACTGGAACAGATGACCGAAGAAGAACTGCTGCGCGGCCTCGAAGGCCTGCCGCCCGCCGAAAGCCCGGGCAGCCAGCGCAACGGCTACTGATACAGCGCTGTGCAGGAAAAATTGAGAAGGCCGGGGTTTCCCCGGCCTTTTTCATTGGGCGCGGAATGGGTGGCCTGCCTGAAGCGGGCCATGACGGTTGGGTGTGGTGGGGCGCGCAACAAGCACCATGGGTGGTCCGCCTGAAGCGGGCCATGACGTTCGTTGGGATAGAAAAGCAACCGTCATGGTCCACTTCACGTGGACCTTCCATCTGCACCCCATGTGCGCCATGACCGCAGGGGTGCTATTGACACTCGTGATTGCGCAGGCGGAACAAATGGATAAAGTGGTTCCATCATGATGCGCCAATACGAGTTGGTCGAGCGGGTGACGCGCTACGACCCCGATGCGAATGAGGATCTGCTCAATCGCGCCTATGTCTATGCCATGAAGGCCCACGGCAACCAGAAGCGGGAGTCGGGCGAGGCCTATTTCAACCATCCGCTCGAGGTGGCGGCGATCCTTGCCGACATGAAGCTGGATGATGCCACCATTGCCGCCGCCCTGCTGCATGACACGGTGGAAGACACGGGCGCCACCACCGAGGAAATCGGCGAAAAGTTTGGTCCGGAAATCGCGGCCCTGGTGGACGGCCTCACCAAGATCAAGCAACTGGACCGCGTCACGCGCGAGGCGACTCAGGCCGAGAACCTGCGCAAGCTGCTGCTCGCCATGTCGAAGGACGTGCGCGTGCTGCTGGTCAAGCTGGCCGACCGGCTGCACAACCTGCGTACCCTTGAGCATGTGAAGCCGGAAAAGCGCACCCGCATCGCGCAGGAGACCATGGACATCTACGCCCCGCTCGCGGGCCGCATGGGCATGCAGCTGGTGCGTGACGAGATGGAGGACATCTGCTTCCGCATCCTCAACCCGGATGCCAACAAGACCATCTGCGACCGGCTGGACCGCCTGCATGCCGAAAGCGGCGATGTGATCCGCGAGATCGAGCGGGCACTGATGAAGGTTTTCCAGGACCGGGGACTCAATGCGCAGGTGTTCGGGCGCGAGAAGCGGCCCTATTCGATCTGGCGCAAGATGGAGCGCAAGAACCTGTCGCTGGACCAGTTGTCGGACATTTTCGGCTTCCGCGTCATCGTTGATACGTTGGATGACTGCTACAGGGCGCTTGGCATGATGCACCGTGCCTGGCGCGCCGTGCCGGGGCGCTTCAAGGATTACATCTCGACGCCGAAGCAGAATGACTACCGCTCGCTGCACACAACTGTTGTGGGTCCGCACCACATGCGCGTGGAAATGCAGATCCGCACCCGCATCATGCACGAGATTGCCGAGCGCGGCGTGGCGGCGCATGCCCTCTACAAGGACACGGCCGAAGTGAAGGTGGCGGAGACCGGGGCGCGCGAAGGGGCGGCGGAATCCAACGCCTACCGCTGGCTGCGGCATCTCATGGAAGTGCTTCAGGAGGGTGACAGCCCCAAGGAGTTCCTCGAACACACTCGCCTTGAACTGTTCCACGACCAGGTGTTCTGTTTCACGCCCAAGGGCCAGCTCATCGCCCTGCCGCGCGGGGCAACCCCAATCGATTTTGCCTATGCGCTGCACACCTCGATCGGTGACAGCTGTGTCGGCTGCCGCATCAACGGGCGGCACGCGCCGCTGGTGACAACGCTGAACAACGGCGATGAAGTCGAAATCATCCGCTCCGATGCGCAGGTGCCGCCGCCCGCCTGGGAGGCCATCGCCAAGACGGGAAAGGCTAAGGCAGCGATCCGCCGTGCCACGCGCGCCGCCATCCGCAAACAGTTCGCAGGCCTTGGCCGCGAGATCGTGACAAAGCTGCTGGAACGGCACAAGCTCACATATTCGGACAAGCAGATCGCCGCTGCCGTGCCGCGCCTTGGCCACAAGAACGCCGATGACGCGCTGGCCGCCGTGGGCAAGGGCGATCTTTCCGGCACCGACATCCTGAAGGCTCTGGGGATCGCGGTGGATGAGGGCGACATCAAGGAGGCGCGCCGCCGCCTGGCCCAGAAGAAACCTGAAAAGGGTGGTGCGTCTGCCATTCCGGTGCGCGGCGTGGCGGCCGGCATGGCGCTCAAGTTCCACACCGCCACCGGCGCCGTGCCGGGCGAGCGCATCGTTGGCATTGTGACGCCGGGCGAGGGCATCACCATCTATCCGATCTTTGCGCAGGCGCTGGAACAGTTCGACAGCCAGCCGGAGCGCTGGGTCGATCTCGCCTGGGGTGTGGCCGAGGAGGGCCAGCGCTTCCCGGCGCGCATCCACCTCAACCTTGTCAACGAGGTGGGGGCACTCGCGCAGGTCACGCAGGTGATCGGCGAGCAGGGCGGCAACATCGACGAGTTGCAACTGGTCAAGCGCGAGGGCGTCTCGGACTTTTTCGATCTCACCATTCTTTTGGAAGTCTTTGACAACCGGCATTTGAACGACATCATGAACGGCCTGAAGGCCAAACCGAGCGTCACCCAGGCGGTGCGTGTCACAGGGTAGTGCAATGCTTTCTCACGACGAGGTCCTGAACGAATTCCGTGCCGCGGGCGCGCTGCTGGAGGGGCATTTCATTCTCTCCTCCGGACTGCGCAGTCCGCGCTACCTGCAATGTGCCCGCGTGCTCATGGACCCGAAGCGGGCGGCACGTCTCTGTGCGGCGCTGGCCGAGAAGGTGAAAGCGGGTGGTGTCGGTACCATCGACATCGTGGCCTCGCCGGCCATGGGTGGTGTCGTGGTGGGTTATGAGATGGCGCGGCAACTGGGCGTGCCGTCGATCTTCTATGAGCGCGTTGACGGCAAGCTGGTACTGCGGCGCGGCTTTGAAATCCCCACAGGTGCTCGCGTGCTGATGGTCGAAGACATCGTGACCACGGGGCTCTCCTCGCGCGAGTGCATCGACGGCATCGCGGCGGATGGCGGGCAAACCGTCGCCGCCTGCTGTCTCATCGACCGCTCCGGCGGCAAGGCCGATGTGGGCGTGCCGTTGTTCGCGCTGACGCAACTGGACGTGCCCACCTACGCCTCCGACGCCCTGCCACCGGAATTGGCCGCCATCCCGGCGGTGAAGCCGGGGAGCAGGGGCCTCGCAAAGTGATCCCATGATCATTGGCATCGGCAATGACATCATTGATATCCGGCGGATCGAGAAGGCGCTGGTGCGGCATGGTGCGCGGTTCACGGACCGGGTGTTCACCGAGACCGAGCGGCGGAAATCGGACCGGCGGGCGCAGTGGGCGGCGTCCTATGCCAAGCGCTTAGCCGCCAAGGAGGCCTGTTCCAAGGCCCTGGGCACGGGCCTTTCCCAAGGGGTGTACTGGCGCGACATGGGGGTGGTGAACGAGCCCTCGGGCAAGCCCACACTGCATCTCACGGAAGGGGCAGGACGGAGGCTCGCCAAGCTCACGCCGCCCGGCATGACGGCCAAGGTGCACCTGACCATGACGGACGAATACCCTTACGCCCAGGCCATCGTGATCATCGAGGCGGTTTAAGCCACACTGCCACCTGTTGCAGATGGGCAACAGCTTGTGGGCTTGCTCTTGCCAAGATTGCGACCCATATCCCGGCACCGCTATACTCAAGCCATTGTTTTGGGAAGGCCGCCCCCGGCCTGAGGGATTCATGCACAAGGAAGACCATACGCTGGCGGCCCAAAGGTCGTCCGGCCGCAAGCACGAAGACGGCTTGTGGGAGACTGCCAAGGTCATTGTGCAGGCGCTGGCCATTGCCTTCTTCGTGCGGACCTTCTTCTACCAGCCGTTCAACATCCCGTCCTCGTCCATGTACCCGACCCTGATGGTGGGGGATTATCTCTTTGTTTCAAAGCTTTCCTACGGATATGGAAAGTACTCCTTCAACTTTTCGCTGGGCTTTGGCGGCAAGGACATCATTTCCTGCTGCCCGACCGATTTCGCCGGCCGCAAGGTGCTGGCGGACGCCCCCGAGCGCGGTGACGTGGCGGTGTTCAAGCTGCCGACCAACACCGAGGTCGATTACATCAAGCGCGTGATCGGCCTGCCGGGCGACCGCATCCAGATGAAGGAAGGCGTGCTGCACATCAACGACGTTGCCGTGCCCAAGGAGCGAATCGAGGATTACGTCGATCCGAACCAGGAAGCGGGCGGCGGCGCCTCTGTGCCGCAGTACCGGGAAACCCTGCCGAACGGCGTCAGCTACACGGTTCTGGACATCAATTCCAACGGTTCCGCCGACAACACCGACGTCTATGTCGTGCCGGAAGGCCATTATTTCATGATGGGCGACAACCGCGACAACTCCACGGATTCTCGTTACCTGAACGAGGTGGGCTATGTGCCGATCGAGAACTACGTGGGCCGCGCCGACATCATCTTCTTCTCCATCACGCCGGAAGCCACCCTGTTCAAGCCGTGGGAATGGCCGTTCCTGACGCGCTGGCTGCGCTTCTTCAACCTCATCTGATGTCTGCTGCCGCGCCGTCTTCACGGGCACCTCTCAGCCGTCTCAGTGACCGGATTGGCTACGTCTTCACGGATGCGGAGCTTCTGCAGCAGGCGCTGACCCATGGTTCGTCGGGCCGCAAGGCCAAAGATTACGAACGGCTGGAGTTTCTGGGCGACCGGGTGCTCTCGCTGGTCATCGCCGACCAGCTGTTCAACAACCACCGGAAAGAGCAGGAGGGCAAGCTAGCTGCCCGCCACAGTGCCATCGTGCGCGGTGACGTCTGTGCCGCGGTGGGCGAGGCCATCGGCCTGCATGACTTCATCAAGGTTGGCGACACCGAAAAAAAGACCGGTGTCCACAAGATGAAGTCGGTGCTGGGCGATGTGGTGGAGGCGCTCATCGGCGCCATCTACATTGACGGTGGATTTGACGCGGCGCGCAAGGTCATCCTCACCCATTGGGCTGATGTGCTTCGGCATCCGGACACGGTGCAGAAGGACGCCAAGACCTTTGTGCAGGAATGGGCGCTGGCGAAAGCCCTGCCTTTGCCGCGCTATGAACTTGCCGGGCGGCAGGGCCCGGAACACAGGCCGCAGTTCACCGTGCGGCTCACAATCGAAAAACACAAGGAAGCAGAAGGCATGGGGCCGACCAAACAGGCAGCGGAAATGGCGGCGGCAGCGGCCTTCATCACACGGGAGCAGCTGCGGTGAGCGGGGGCGAGGGGGCTGCAGCCCAGCGCTTCGGCTTTGCCGCCATCATCGGTGCGCCGAATGCGGGAAAGTCCACGCTGGTGAACCAGCTGGCGGGCTCAAAGATTTCCATCGTCAGCCACAAGGTGCAGACAACGCGGGCGCGCATCCGCGCCATCATCGTGGAGGGCAATGCCCAGGTGGTGCTGGTGGACACGCCCGGCATCTTCACACCCAAGCGCAAGCTCGACACGGCCATGGTGGACAACGCGTGGGCCGGTGCTTCCGAGGCGGATGCCGTTGTGGTGATGGTGGATGCGCGGCGCGGGCTGGACGAGCAGGTGGAGCGCATCATCGGGCACATGAAGCAGCAGAACCGCAAGGCCATGCTGGTGATCAACAAGACAGACCTGGTGCGTCCGGAGCATCTGCTGCCACTGTCGCAAAAGCTGAACGAGGCCTATCCCTTCACCGAAACCTTCATGGTGTCGGCACTCACCGGGTCGGGTATTGCAAAGCTGAAGCAGCGACTCGTGGCCATGATGCCGGAAGGCCCTTGGCACTACCCGGAAGACCAGGTGGCGGACGTGAACCTGCGCTTCCTTGCCGCCGAGATCACCCGCGAGAAGATTTACGAGCGCCTGCACGAGGAACTGCCTTACTCCTCCACCGTCGAGACCGAGACGTGGGAAGAGATGAAGGACGGCTCCGTCAAGATCAAGCAGGCGATCTTCGTGGCCCGTGATGGCCAGAAGGCCATTGTCGTCGGCAAGGGCGGGCAGATGGCCAAGACGCTGGGGCAACTGGCACGGGCCGACATGGAACAGGCCTTCGGACGGCGCGTGCATCTCTTCCTCTTCGTCAAGGTGCGCGAGAACTGGGCGGAAGACCCGGAACGTTTGCGCATGATGGGGCTGACGCTGTAACCTCGCCCCATGGAATGGCGCGACGAGGGAATCATTCTGGCGGTGAGGCCGCATGGCGAGACGGCGGCCATTGCCGAAATCCTCACGCAAACCCATGGCCGCTGCCTGGGGCTGGTGCGCGGCGGGAGGGGGCGGCGCCTGCGTCCCATGCTACAGCCGGGCAACCATGTGGACGTCACATGGCATGCGCGGCTGGAAGAGCACCTCGGCCATTTCGTGCTGGAACCCTTGCACCTGCAGGCCGGGTTGATCATCGACGAGCCGCTGCGGCTGCTGGGAGTCACGTCACTCACGGCACTGGCGCAGCTGCTGCCGGAGCGCGAGCCGCATCCCCGCCTGTTTTCGGCGCTGCAGGTGGTCCTCGCCGCCATCGACCAGGATCACATCTGGCCGGCACTTCTGGTGCGCTGGGAAATGGGCCTGCTGGATGAACTGGGCTTCGGCCTCGACCTCTCCAAATGCGCCGCCACGGGGCAGGAGGCGGACCTCATCTATGTCTCGCCCAAATCGGGGCGGGCCGTGAGCCGGGAGGCGGGATTGCCCTATCACCAGCGCCTGTTCCTGTTGCCCGCCTTCCTGCGGGGCGCGGAACATGGCGGTGGGGCCGACGTGATGGAGGGCCTGCGCCTGACGGGTTATTTCCTCGAACGGCACGTCTTTGGCCCGCGCGCCGTGGACATGCCGCAATCACGCCAGATGCTGCAGGAAAAACTGGGCCAAAGGACGCATTGAACGTGCGCGCGTCCTGCCGCATGTGAGCCGCAACATCACCCGGAGACCAGACCCATGATCGGCCGCCTCAATCACGTCGCCATTGCCGTGCCCAACCTTGCTGCGGCAGCGGACCAGTACCGCACCATGCTGGGAGCGAAGGTGTCAGCGCCGCAAGCTGAGCCAGCCCATGGCGTGACCGTGGTCTTCGTGGAGCTTCCGAACACCAAAGTGGAACTTCTGGAACCGCTGGGCGAGGCCTCGCCCATTGCGGCGTTCCTCGCCAAGAACACGTCGGGCGGCATTCACCACATGTGTTTCGAAGTGGACGACATTCTGGCGGCGCGCGACCGCCTGAAGGCGGAGGGAGCCCGCGTGCTGGGTGACGGCAACCCGAAGATCGGCGCCCACGGCAAACCGGTGCTTTTCCTGCATCCAAAGGATTTCAACGGTACGCTCATTGAGTTGGAGCAGGCATGAGCTGGGTTTCGTCTCTTGCCATCTTCTTCATCATCTGGTGGACGACGCTGTTCGCCGTGCTGCCCTTCGGTGTGCGCAATTCCAGCGAGTCAGGTTCGCGCGTAGGCGAGGGACATGATCACGGCGCGCCCGTAGTCCACGGCCTGCGCTGGAAGCTGCTGGCGACAACGGTGCTTGCGCTGGCGATCTTCTTCGGATTCCAGTTCCTGCTGGTGAACGGCTACCTCGACGTGATGAACCTGCCCTTCGTGAAGGACGCGCCGAAGATCTGAGGGGTGAGGGCGACAATCCGAGAAGCCGTCATGGTCCACTTCATGTGGACCATCCATTGTCCCGCGTGGTGGGTGGCCCGCTTGAAGCGGGCCATGACAGGTGGGTGTTGTTGTTCGCAAGGTCAGGCAGGGCGAGATGACCCTTACTTCGCCCGTTTGTCCTCGATGTCGGGTGCCTGCGGGTAGCGCGATTGCAGGTCGCGTTCGGTGACGCTCATGTGGTTGCGGGTGTATTGCTCGGAGGCCTTGCGCAGCGGCTGGAAATCCCACGGGAAGAGGGCCCCCTGTTTCATCGCCTCGAACATCATCAGGCGGGCCTGCTGGCTTTGCAGGACCTCGGCGTGGATGCGCGCAATATCGAACTTGGCCTCGACTTCGGCGCGCATGGTTTTGCCGAGGGGATGTGACGCGGCGAGATTGGCGCGTTCCTCCGGATCGTCGACGAGATTGTAAAGCTGGTCCGGGTCCACCGGTGAATGGATGAATTTCCACGGGCCGCGGCGCAGCATGTACATGGGTGCAATGGCACCTTCCGCCAGATACTCGCCCCAGGTCTCGGCATTGGCATTTTCCTTGGCGCCTTCCAGCAGCGGCTTCAGCGTACGGCCATCCACCTTGCGGGCCAGTTTCAGGTCTGTGCCCTGTCCGATGTGGGCCAGCGTCGGCAGGATGTCGGCCAAGGACACAGGTTCACTCACCCGGCGCGGCTTGTAGCGTGACGGCGACCAGATGAGCATCGGCACATGGGCCGAGGGTTCGAGGTAGCTCATCTTGTACCAGAGGCCCCGCTCGCCGAGGAAATCGCCGTGGTCGGAGGTGAAGACCACGACGGTATTGTCGAGCATGTTCGTGGCTTCGAGAGTGTCCAGCAATTTGCCGACCAGCGAATCCACATAGGAGATGTTGGCGTAGTAGCCGTGGCGGGCGGCGCGCAGGTCGGCGTCCGTGACGGTGTAGTCGTCCATGGCCGACACGTCATAGAGACGCTGGCTGTGGGCATCGAGGTTCTCGCGGGCCATGCGCGGGGTCGCGGGCAGGTCGATGTCCCCGTCGCGGTACAGGTCCCAGAACTGCTTGCGCGCGGCGTAGGGGTCATGCGGGTGTGTGAAGGAGACCATCAGCGCCAGCGGCTTGTCACGGTCGAAGCGGGCGTGGTCATAGATCTTGCGGGTTGCCTGGAA
>CALMZX010000142.1 GCA_937870685.1 uncultured Alphaproteobacteria bacterium | reverse complement strand
CCATGAAGTTTCTTGTCGCCATTTTCCTTCTTCTCGCAGCGGCACTACCCGCCAGGGCAAATGACAGCTTCGCCGAAACGGCGCTTGGGGGCGTGGTGCTGAAGGAGACGGATGCCATTTCCCTCGACAGGGAAGACCTGTTCATTTCCGAGGAGGAAGTGCGGGTGAACTACGAATTCACCAACACTACGGACAAGGACGTGGAGGCGCTGGTGGCCTTCCCCCTGCCGGACCAGAGCTATGACGAAGCCAGCGAAAGCATCGTGCGTGACCTGCGCACCGAGATCGGCTTCCAGACGGTCTTTGACGGCAAGCCGCTGGACTACGACATCGTGCAACAGGCCTTCGTGAAGGATGTTGACGTGACGGAACGCATCAAGGCGCTGGGTCTGCCGTTGGCACAATCAGGCGACGGCGACACATTCACGCCATTGGTGAACAAGCTGGACGGCGCCACGCGCAAGGCGCTGGTGGATGACGGCCTGCTCTATGAGATGAAGTTTGATGCCGGCAATGGCGAGGAAACGGCCTATCATGCCATTTGGACGCTGCGCACCATCATCACCCGCAAGCAGGTGTTTCCGGCGGGCAAGACCGTGAAGGTGAGCCACCGCTACAAGCCGCTGGTCGGCGGCAGCGTGGGCGGTGCCCTCAATGCCGAATACCGCAAGGAGGACTGGGGCAAGTTCCAGGCGGTCAAATACTGCATCGAGGACGACTGGTACCGCGCGTTCGACGCACAGCGGGAAAAGCGCAAGAGCAACGAGAACCTGTCGCCCTACAATGAATGGTGGATCGGCTACGTGCTGAAATCTGGCGCCAACTGGAAAGGACCGATCAAGGATTTCCGCATGGTCATCGACAAGGGCAAGCCGGAAAACCTTGTGAGCTTCTGCGCCGAAGGCGTGAAGAAGATCGCGCCGACACAATTCGAGGTGCGCAAGACCAATTTCGAGCCGAAAGACGATGTGAACGTGCTGATCGTCAAGTGGTACGACTACGCGCAATGAGCGCCGGAGCGCGCGGCCTCCACCCACCCCCGCCCCTCCCTGACAGGGAGGGGCGGGGGTGGGTGGGGGCTTGATGCTCGCTGTTTCCATGGCGTCCCACTTCCGCTAAGCCCCGCGCATCATGGCGCGGCTTCTTCTCAATTTGCAGGACATTCACCTCACCTTCGGCGGCAAGCCGGTGCTGGAGGGGGTTGGCCTGATGCTGGCAGAGGGCGAGCGCATCGCTCTGGTGGGGCGCAACGGCACCGGCAAGTCCACGCTCCTGAAAATCGCCGCAGGCATGATCGAGCAGGACAAGGGCGAGCGCTTCTTCCAGCCGGGAACGACCGTGCGCTACCTGCCGCAGGAACCGGACTTCGCGGGCTTTGCCACGGTTCTGGACTATGTGGAAGCGGGCCTTGGCCCCACCGACAACCCTTACCGTGCGCGGGCCCTGCTCAATGAACTCGGCCTCACGGGAGAGGAAGATCCTTCGCGGCTTTCCGGCGGCGAGGCCCGGCGCGCGGCGTTGGCCCGCACACTGGCGCCGGACCCGGACGTGCTGCTGCTGGACGAACCCACCAACCACCTCGACCTGCCTGCCATCGAGTGGCTGGAAGAGACACTGAAATCCTCCCGCGCCGCGATGATTCTCATCAGCCACGACCGTCGGTTCCTCGAAAATCTCTCCAACGCCGTGGTCTGGCTGGACCGGGGCGCGTCCCGCCGCATGGACCGCAGCTTCGCCCATTTCGAGGAATGGCGCGACCAGGTGATCGAAGAGGAAGAGCGCGAGCAGACGCTTCTCGCCAAACGCATCGCCACGGAGGAACACTGGATGCGCTACGGCGTGACGGCGCGGCGCAAGCGCAACATGCGCCGCGTGGCCCTGCTGGCGAGCCTGCGCACCGAACGCAAGGAACATGTGGGCCGCCTGGGCACGGTGACCCTGCAGGCTTCCGCAGGCGAGATGTCCGGCAAGCTGGTGGTGGAGGCCACGAAGATCTCCAAATCCTTCGGTGAGCGGCGGATTGTCGAGAAGCTGGACCTTCTCATGCTGCGCGGCGACCGGCTTGCCATTGTCGGCCCCAACGGTGCGGGCAAGACGACGCTGATCAAGCTGATCACGGGCGCGCTGGAGCCGGACGCTGGCACGGTCAGGCGCGGCACCAACCTGCAGATCGTCTCGCTGGACCAGAGCCGCCAGAGTCTGAA
This sequence comes from uncultured Alphaproteobacteria bacterium, assembly GCA_937870685.1. Taxonomy (GTDB): domain Bacteria; phylum Pseudomonadota; class Alphaproteobacteria; order Rhizobiales; family Aestuariivirgaceae; genus Aestuariivirga. Next base: position 1,993 of record CALMZX010000142.1, on the reverse strand, counting down.
TCCCACGGATACGCTGGCTGATGTCATCACCGGGGGCAGGGGCTCGTCCGTCACGCTCAACGGCGAGACCAAGCATGTGATGACCTACATGCAGGACTTCCTGTTCCGCCCCGAACAGGCGCGCACGCCTGTCTCGGTGCTCTCTGGCGGTGAGCGCGCGCGTCTTATCCTGGCGCGGGAACTGGCCAAGCCGTCGAACTTCCTCATCCTCGACGAACCGACGAATGACCTCGATCTCGAAACCCTCGACCTGTTGCAGGAACTTCTGGCCGACTATCAGGGCACGCTGCTGCTGGTCAGCCATGACCGCGATTTCGTCGACCGCATTGCGACATCCGTGCTGATGCATGAGGGCGAAGGGCGCTGGACCGAATATGCCGGTGGCTACTCCGACATGGTGGCCCAGCGTGGTGCCGGCGTTGCGGCGCGCAAGGTGAAGGAAACGGCAAAACCATCGGTTGCGGCTACACCTCCTGTACCACAGGCGGTGGCTGCGTCCGCGCCCAGACGCAAGTTGGGCTTCAAGGAAAAGCACGCGCTTGAAACCTTGCCGGGCCGCATCGAGACGCTGGCACGGGAACTTCTCCTGTTGGAAGAGAAACTGGCTGATCCGGCCCTGTTCAGCCGCGACCCGAAAGCTTTTGCCAAGGCTACTGAACGCCATGCCGCGGCAGCGTCCGAAAAATCATCCGCTGAGGAACAGTGGCTGGAACTGGAAATGCTGCGCGAAGAACTGGAAGGCGCGTGAAACTGCACGCGCCTAAGGCTCGCGCGCGTAGGCCTTTTCCAGTGGTGCCGACGCCATGCCCACGCGCAGGCGCCAGACACTGTGCGCAAGCAGCGTTGTGACGATGAGCATGCCGCCCCACAGCACGGCGCGGCTGGGGACCTCGCCAAACAGCATCCACATCCATATCGGTGTCAACACGGTTTCCAAAAGGAAGAACATGCTGACATCTACCGATGGCAGGTAGCGCGGGCCGTTGGCGATCAGGGTGGATGACAGCGGGATGACCAGCAGTCCGTTGAGCGCCAGCCAAGCCCAGGCGGGCACGCCGAAGCCTGCAGGCTGGAGCAGGGTGCCCAGCTGCGCGTTGAAAAAAAGCAGCGCGACGACGGCGGAAACAAGGCTTCCGAGGCCGAGGCTGGTGGCGACATTCTTGCCACTGGCCCGGATGATGGTGAAGGCGGCCGCCGTGCAGCAGGCACAGACCAGGGCCATGATGTCGCCGATGATCTTGCTGCTCTGCAGGCCGTCCCGGATGATGATGAAGACGCCGACAAAGGCGAGGATGGACGCCAGCCAGGTGAAGGGATGAACCGGTTCGCCAAGGAAGAGTCGCGCAAAAATGGCAGTGAGAATCGGCACAAGCGCCAGGATGAACACGACATTGGCGATGTCGGTTTCGACCGAGGCTCCGATGAAGGCGATGTTGGCAACCGTGTTGGTGGCGATGACTGCAAGGCCGGCCCGGCCCGCGATGAAAGGGCCATTGCCTCCGCGGACCATGCGCACGATCAGCCAGCTCACCGTGATGGAAGTGAAGAGCAGAAGCCCGCGTGCAGCCACCATGGCCCATTTTTCCGCACCCGCCAGCCGCAGAAGCGGCAAGTCGAGGGTGAACAGAAGCCCGCCAAGCGTGGTGATGAGAAAACCGAAGCGGAGCAGGGTATTCGACGTGGGCGCTTTCATGATCGTCCGATTGTTACCTCGTACGGGCCTCGGCTTGCGACGCGACCCTGATGAATGCCCCACATCACACCTGCCAACCATCGCAGGTAGAATGCGTGCAACATAGACAACCTTATCCGTACAAGAAGTCAAGCGCGGCCTGCCAATTTTAACCTCTTTTGCCCCCTTGCACGCAGGCTTTGGCAAGAAACTGCGGCATTGGCAGGATTGCCCGCCCCCAACTTGCGCTTGCCCCCCAAATCTCCTATAGCCCGCCCGTTCGCCCGGCGCCGTTCACCCCTGGAGGAAGGCCGGGCCTTT
>CALMZX010000141.1 GCA_937870685.1 uncultured Alphaproteobacteria bacterium | reverse complement strand
GCCAGCGTCTGGGCCAGCAGCGTCTTGCCGGAGCCCGTGGGGCCGACCAGCAGGATGTTGGACTTGGCCAGTTCAACATCGTTGCCCTTGGCGCCATGGTTCAGGCGCTTGTAGTGGTTGTGCACGGCAACCGAGAGCACGCGCTTGGCATGGTCCTGGCCGATGACATAGTCATCCAGGACTTTCCGGATTTCCTGTGGCGTCGGCACGCCATCCTTGGACTTCACCAGCGCCGACTTGTTCTCTTCACGGATGATGTCCATGCAGAGCTCGACGCATTCGTCGCAGATGAAAACAGTGGGTCCGGCGATGAGTTTCCGCACCTCATGCTGGCTCTTGCCGCAGAAGGAGCAGTAAAGCGTGTTCTTGCTGTCGCCGGAGGCTGCCTTGCTCATGTCTTGTTCCTTGTCTTGCGCCGGGTGCCCCGGTCGCTCAGTTGGCCGCTACTGATACGCAGAAAGTGGCCCAAAAGTGTCCCACAATAGACCAGATGCCCGACTCAAATCCAGCATGCGGCCCGGGAGGTTAACCAATCCTTGCCAATGCCCGCCATGCACAGGAAGGATGGCTTCCCGCGCCGGGATTCAGGCAAACGCCCGGAAGTGGATGCAATCCGCAGGCCATGCTCAGGCTCGCAGAGCCCGCCGTGCGGCAGGGCCGCCACGGAAAATCGGTGCAATGGAAAATTACTTCGCCTCTTCCGGCAGTTGCCGCTGGCTCTTCACCTCGTCGATGAGGCCGAACTTCACTGCCTCTTCCGCCGAGAGGAAGTTGTCGCGTTCCAGCGCGTCCTCGATTTCCTTGTAGGAACGGCCGGTGTGCTTCACGTAGATTTCATTGAGGCGCTTGCGCAGGTTTTCCACATTGCGGGCGTGGATGAGGATGTCCGTCACCTGCCCCTGGAAGCCGCCGGAGGGCTGGTGCACCATGATGGAGGCGTGCGGCAGGGCGAAACGCATGCCCTTTTCCCCCGCCGTGGAGAGCAGCGAACCCATCGAGGCCGCCTGCCCCATGACGATGGTGGAGACCGGGCAGCGGATGAACTGCATCGTGTCATAGATCGAAAGCCCCGACGTCACCACGCCACCCGGCGAGTTGATGTACATGGCGATTTCCTTCTTGGGGTTCTCGGCCTCCAGGAACAGCAGCTGCATGCAGATCGACGCCGCCATGGTGTCCTCAACCTGGCCCGTCACGAAGATGATGCGCTCGCGCAGCAGGCGGCTCGGCAGGTCATAGACCCGCTCGCCACGGGCCTCCTGCTGGATGACGGACGGCCAGAAAGCGGCGGTGGGTTCAAAGGCGGGCATGGGCACTCCGGAGAATCAAAAGGGGGATACAGGCCACCATAGATAGGTGACCCCCTAACAAATCGCAAAGGGGGGGCTCTGCGCTTCGAACACGCCCGGCCGACGCTGACCGGCCAGCCAGAGAAGGGCAAAACTGCGCCTGTTGCGTTAAGGCCTGCTTTGCCTTTGCTTTGAAAATGCGGTTCCTGACCTGCCGGGAACGCAACTCTGAACGGTATTTTTACGGGCCCGCAACCAAACCCCCTCCATTCTGAACGCAGAATTCAGGGGGGACGCCATGGTCGGAACCGAACAGCCGCAAAATCAGCAGGGCTTGAACGCCGGATTTTGGCGGAACACATCCGGCAACACCACCATCATCCTTGCCATCGCCAGTTCCGTTCTGCTCACCGTGGCGGGCGGTGCGATTGATTTTGCCCGCTGGTCCAGCGCCAAGGTGGAGGTCCAGCAGGAACTGGACGCCGCTGTCCTCGCTGGCACGCAAAAACTCCTGGAAGGCAGCGGCAACCGGAAAGCGGCACTTGATGAAGCCCGGGTTTTCTTCGCCAAGGCCATGAAGCGCACCGCACCGCTCATCGACAACAAGGTGGATTTCAAGATCAACGACGCCGGCAATGGCGTTGTGTCCAAGGGCACGGCCTTCATCGAGACCAGTCTGCTGAAGGTGATCGGCCTGTCCAAGTTGCAGGTTGTCGAAGACGCCGCTGCCGAAGCCGCCACCTCTGGCGGCACCGCTGCCAGCAACCTCGAAATCGCATTGGTATTGGATGTCACCGGCTCCATGTGTGCCGATGGCACCGGGCCCTGCACCAGTGGCAGCAAGTTCACGGCGCTGAAAAAGGCGGCGAGCGATCTCATCACCACCGTGGTCAGTGATAGCCAGTCAACCTACACATCGCGTGTGTCGATTGTTCCCTTCAACACGGCAATCCGCGTCGGGCCTGATGGCGGCGGTGCGGCCATGATGGAGAAGATGACCAACCTGCCCGCCACCTGGAGCGGCTGGTACAAGAGCTGCATCAGCGGCTACACCACAACGACCACGGAAGGCGAAAACAGCTGGATCTGCACGCAGGAAGGTCCGGCCCAGATGAACAACGAAAAGATCATCCCCTGCGTCACTGGCCGCTACTACGAGTCCGGCATCGACTATTTTGACGCCACCGATGATGCGCCCGCCAGCGGCAAATGGATTCTGGCGAATGACGGCACCCGCGCTCTTGCCAGCGAAGACAGCTCCGACACGGCCATGACAAGTGATCTCGGCCAGTCGTCCTCGGACCTGTCAACCAGCTGGAACTATGGCGACTCCGGTGCCTGCGCCAAGACCGCCGAAGCCAATGAGCTGATGCCGCTCTCCAGCAACAAGCCGGCACTGCTGACCAAGATCGACAGTCTGGTTGCCCAGGGCTCCACATCGGCGCAACTGGGCACTACCTTCGGCTGGTACAGCATTTCGCCCAAGTGGAGCAGCGTCTGGGGCTCCGACAGCGCCGCCGGCAGTTACGACGATCTCACCACGACCAATGCCAGCGGCGCTCCCACCCTGCGCAAGATCGCCATCATCATGACGGATGGCGACAACAACGCCTACCGCGGCTGGATCAATGAAGGCTACAAGGCAAAATATGCCGAGTACACAATCGCCGCCTGCACCGCCATGAAGGACGCGGGCGTGGAGATCTTCACCGTGGGCTATGAACTCGACGCGCTGCCCGCCACCGACCGCGACCGCGCGGCGAACATCCTCGAAAAGTGCGGATCGGACGTGCAGCACTTCTACGACTCACTCTCGGCCTCGCAGTTGAAGGATGCCTTCGCCAGCATCGCCAACTCGATCACCGGCAGTGCCGGTGGCCTGCGCCTCAGCCGGTAGCGGCCAGTCCGGCGCGTGCCGTAACACGCCTGTGAGCGTGCTCCGCGATGCGGGTAGATGCGGGCAAAACGTCGCGGGCGCAGGGCTGGTTTCGCGCCTGAACGGCAATTGCGGCGGCAATTCTGGCGTGCGCGGCAGACGCTGAACATATTCCTCTGCTGCGCCCCGTCCCGCCACGCTGCGACGAAACCGAGTGGATTCCACGCGAGGATTCGAAAAGCGAAGCCTTCGCTTTCTGGCGAAAGACGTTGCCGAAACCGGCGCACGCCCTCCCGCACCACAACGCCTGCGATTGCACTGCGTGTACACATCCGGCAACCCGCAGTGGCATGAACTGTAACCTTCGGAACGAGAAATCGGACCGCTTACATTTTATACAACTTGCTGATTTCATTGACTGAATGTTACCCCGGACGCACAATCAAAAACCAACAACAAGAGGGGTGTCTTGATCATGCGTTGGACGTTTCTACCTGCCCTTGCGGGCGCCTTGGGACTCTCCGTGGCAATTGCGCAGGCCGATGAGTCGGCCGCCGACTGGAGTGGTTTCTATGCCGGACTCAGTGCCGGAATTGCTTCGGTGAACGACGAGTTCCTCGGCTACCCGGGCATGCATGGCCCTTGGGAACCCTGGGCTGGCGGCGACAATTCCGGCCTCACCGGTGGCGTGCAGGCCGGCGTGAACCACCAGATGGATTCAGTGCTTCTCGGTCTTGAAGCCCAGTTCCTGCTAACCGGCATCGACGGCACGGCGCTCAGCGCCTTCGGCCGCCCGCCCACGCGCTACGAAGCCAACTGGCTCGCCAGCTTTGGGCCCCGCATCGGCTTTGTCTCGGGCAATGCCCTGCTCTACGCCAAGGGCGGGCTGGGCATCGCGGACCTCGACTACACCCACTCCAGCAGCACGGGCCAGAACACGGCTTATGGCTTCACGCTGGGCGGCGGCGCGGAATATGCCTTCACGCCCAACCTCTCGGGCCGCGTCGACTACACCTACTTCGGCTTCAACGCCGACACCACCACGCTCTACCAGGCCAACGGCGCGGCGCAGACCATGGTGAAGCACGATCCCGACGCCCATGTCGTCACCGTGGGCCTCAACTATCACTTCTGATCCCCTGCAGTAAGCCGGGCCAGAATGAGCCACACCAGCCGGAGCGATCCGGCTGGTGTTTTCGTTTCCCCTGCGCGCGCGGCTGCTATTGCAGCAGCCAGTTGGTGTGCAGGTCACCCACATCCCCCATGGCAGGTGCGAGCGTGAGATAGGGACGCTGGGTGCTCAGGTACTGGCCGGGACGGGCCCGGTTTGAAATCTTGAACACGGGATCGGCGCCAGGCTGCCGTTCAAAGTGCCACTGGAAGTGATGCGCCTTCTCGGCTCCGTAGGACGCGGCATAGCGCTCGAAATCATCGATGTAGAACGCCCCGATTAAAGTCGTGAAGGCCGGATGATCGACGCCCGCGTATTTCCCCGTCACGGTGGAGCGCAGGTAGAAATATCCCTTGTCGGCGGGCACGAGCATCCATGTGGGCGCATTGCTGGAGATCAGCACATCCTCGTTTTGCGACGCGCCCAGATAGAGCTTGTTGCCAACGCTCTGCACGAAGTACTGGCTCTTGCGCTTGATGAAGTCATCCCAGTCCAGGTACTGGTCGCTGTCGCGCAGCACGGCGAGATGGCTGTATTCGATGCCCTTGGTGAAGACGATGCCTTTCCGGGCTGCGGCCTGCCCCGGATTTGACTCGACCAGTTCATTGTCGCCGATACTGCCGTTCTTTCCGATCCAGAATGAATCGATGTTCGTCCGCCCGTCCCCGCACTCACGTTTGAGAAACGCGTCGGCGCGTTCGAGCGTGGAAGGCAGGAACTGGTTTTCCCACCCGACCGCTGTCTGCTTTTCTCCGATGCGCGCGCCACTGTAAAAGTAGCCGTCAAAGACGGGCAAGGTGCTGCCGAGCGCCACCGCTGCCTCGTTGAGGTAGTCCAGCTTGTATTGGATGTCCCTGGCGATGGCGCCACAGCCGTTCTGCCACAGGTCCGGACGGAAATTCTGCGCCTTCTTCGAGAAGCCCACGACCAGATTGTATTTCATCTTCTCGGTGCGCGGCCTGAAATAGGTGCCGGAACTGTAGGAGATCAGGTGGTTCTCGTATCCGTACACCGGATTGTATTTCAACGCATACCAGTCGAGGTATGCGTATTTCCCGGCGAGCAGGTCAACGATTTCCTTGGGCGTCTTGCTCCACCCGTTGATGGCGGTGAGGTAGTCCTCGACCATCTTGTGCTGCTTCGTGGTCTCGCCATATTGCAGCATCACCTCGGCCGTGCGCGTGCTGCAGGCACTCGCGAGCGCGTCAAAATCGGCGACGTGTTCCCAGCTCTTGGCCTCGATCGCCGCCACGCTTGAGAAGTCCGATTCACCCTTTTGCCAGCGTCCGTATTCGGCGGTGAAGAACAGCTGCTTGTAGGCCGACTTGGCGTTGAGGATCTGGTTGGTGAGATAGACCCCCATCGCGGCGATGTCGTCGAGATTGCCATAGCTCCCTTCCGCCACGCTCTCGATGACATCCGTCCGCAGCGACTTGCCACTGCCGGTCTGTTTGAAGTCTCCGGTCTGGCACAGCATGTTGAGCCGGTTGGCGGCCTGATAGAGAATGGTGTTCAGTTCATCCTTCTCGTATTCCGGATAGTCGAGATCCTTGGTCATCAGCGCGAAACGGTCGATCTCCTGCTGCTTGGTCTTGATCGCCGAAACCGCGTCGCGGATGTCACTCCATTTCACCTCGACGTTGACGCGGCTCACCGCGTTGTCGAACAGCAGCGCCATGCGCGCGTCGAGGGCGGAGAGCTTGGCGTCGATGTCCTTGATGCCCATCAGCAGCTTGGCCTCGGGCTTCTCCGCGCCCAGCCCCGCGATGTCGAAGGCCACCGTGAGGATGGCGATGAACGGCGCCACATCCCCGATGCGTTCGGTGATCTTCGCCAGCTGCGCGAATTTCTGCGCGCCGTTCTCGTCTTTGAACTTGGCGAGCACCTTGGAGATTTCGCCGATGGCCTTGGTGCCGTCCTGGGCGGCCTTGGTGCCGCCTTTGACGGTGCCGGGCACCTGCGCGAAAGATGGCGCGGGCAAACCGGCGGCGATGACGGCGGAGAGGGCCAGCATGGCCGTTCCCGTCCGGATGATCCGGGCAAGGCGGCCAGAATGGCGTTTGGCTTGGAAACTGCGGGCAGCGTCGAGAGCAGACATGTTTTGTCCCTTTCACGCCCCGGTGGTGGCACGCTATGGGAGGAACGGTAATCTGGCAATGTACAATTCAGGTTTTCACCCGGCAGTGGAAAACCCACCTGATGACGTTCGGACGAGGACGGAAGTGCAACGCGGCGCAAGGCTTCATCTGCTCGCCGCGTTGCCCAGGAGTTGAAGTGAACGTCCAGGCTCAACTGACGATGAAATCCTCCGCTCCCCAACTGATGGTGTGGCCGAGGTCACGAACGGCGATCTGGAAGTCCGCCTTTTTGTCGGCGTTCACGTCACCTTCCACCATCCAGCCCGTCGCGGATTCATACACGCGGATCTGACCGGCCGTACCCGTGAACACGCTATTCACGATGATGCTGCTGGAGAAATCCTGCATGCCGGCGAGGAGCGTATTGGCGTCAATGTACCACAGGCTGATCTGGTCCAGGTCCGCTTCGTTAAAACGGAAGATTTCATCGCGGGTTGCCGTGGTCATGCCGCTGTCGGTGGTTTTGGTGAACATGAACACGTCGCTCGAACCGTCATCACCGTAAAGCTTGTCGGCCCCGGCACCGCCAATGAGAATGTCACCGCCAGTGCCGCCAGAAAGGATGTCATTGCCGGCCAGCCCCCACAACTCGTCATCGCCGCCCATGCCGTTCAACACATTCGCCACGGCAGAGCCGAAAATCACGTCGTGCGTGTTGGTGCCGGTGACATTTTCGAAATTCGTGATGATGTCAACATTGCCATCAATGGTCCGGGCGGATGTTTTCGCAACTGAGTAGACGGGAATCGTGAGGCCGGTGTTTGTGTGCGAGACAGTGTCCAGGTTCACATACAGCCCGTGCGCCGTGAACCCGCCCGTGGCGTAGTGGTCAATGCCAAGTCCACCGTCAACGGTATCCTGTTGCGGCGATCCGGCGTCGTGTTCTCCCAACCCGGCAAATGAATAGAAGATGTCGTTGCCGCCACCCAGCTTGAAAATGTCCGAGCCCAGGTCGTCGTTCACGTCCTCCCCGTTGTTGCCGCCGGTGAACGTGTCGTTGCCGCGGCCCATTTCGATTTTTCCCAGAACGAGACCAGTGTTGGTGAACACGTCGGCGCCGTCACGCAGTTGAACACCGCCGACGATCGTTCCCGAATTGCTGAGTGTATCCTTCGCGTCGCCCCCGAGAACGGCGACAAGCGAGTTGGACGAGGAACCCGTGCCCACATTCACCTTGCCGGAATTGGTGAAGGTGTTGAGGCCCTCTCCGAGCCGCACGGAGCCGATCATGGTGCCGCTGTTGGTGACCTTGTCCGCCCCGGCACCGGCGATGACGCTTTTGGCTTCGACATTCATGCCAATGGTGCCGAGATTGCTGAGGACGTTGTTGCCATCGGCCAGATCAACGCCACCGGCGATGACGGCGGCGCTGCTGCTGTTGTTGACGGTATCCGCGTCTGCCCCACCCAGATAGCCGTTGCCGAAGAAGTCCGCGTCGGTGATCTTGCCTGCGTTCAGCAGGGTGTTGACGCCTGCACCCAAATTCACCGCACCGGCGAGGGTGCCGCTGTTGGTGACCTTGTCCGCCCCGGCTCCGGCCTCAACGCTGTAGCCAAAAAAGGTTCTGCCAATGGTGCCGAGATTGGTCAGCACATTGTTGCCTTCGCTCAGGAGAATCCCGCTTTGGATGTACGAGGTCTTGCTGCTGTTGTTCACCGTGTCCACGCCCAGCCCGCCAATATAGCCGTAGCCATCGATGTTCCCCTCGGTGATGAAGCCGGCGTTCAGCAGGGTGTTGGCCCCCTCGCCCAACGTGTCCATGCCAAGTTGGACGTAACCGTCGATCCGCCCCTTGTTGTCAACGATGTCGGTGCCCGCGCCCATGAACACATTTGCGGCGAGGCCGTAATGTTCGTCGTATGTGATCCGTCCGGTGTTGACCAGCTTGTTGTTGCCGCCACCGAGGCCGATTCCGCCGTCAATCAGGCCGGAGTTGGTCACCGTGTCGTTGGCGGTCGCAGCGGTG
>CALMZX010000140.1 GCA_937870685.1 uncultured Alphaproteobacteria bacterium | reverse complement strand
GCGTGGCCATGGCCTTCGAGGCCTATTCGCTTTATCCGCCGCTCACCATCGGCGACAACATTGCCTTCGCCCTGAAATCCTCATCACTCCCCGCAGCAGAACAGCAGAAACGAGTCAAAGACATGGCGGAGATGCTGGAGATTTCCGGCATCCTCAACAAGTATCCGACAAGTGTCTCCGGCGGCCAGCAGCAACGTGCCAGTCTGGGCCGGGCCCTTGTCCGCAGCGCAGGCCTCTACCTGCTGGACGAGCCCATGGGCCAGCTTGAGCCGCAACTGCGCGCCGTGCTGCGCGGGCGCATCAAGCACTACCTGCGCGAACACAATTGCACGACGATCCTCGTGACCCACGACCAGACGGAAGCCAACGCATTGGCCGACCGCATCGCCGTGATGGAAGGCGGCCTCCTGCAGCAATATGCAACACCCGCCGAACTGAAGGCCCGACCCGCCAACCTGTTCACCGGCACCTTCATTGGCGAACCGCCGATGAATGTCTTTGATGCCGGCGTCACGGTGGACGGCAAAGCCGTGACATTCACGAGTGAAGGTGCCGAGTTGAGCTTTGCGGCATCGGCATTTTCTGGCGATCTGCTGAAGCTGCTGGCCACGCAGAAGGTGATCACGCTCGGCATTCGCCCCTATGCGCTGCATGTGGGCAAGGGCCCCATCACGGGCAAGGTCATGTCCTGCCAGTGGCTCGGTGACCAGACCCATGTGGCAGTGGATGTGGGAGGGCGCACGGTTGTGTCTGTCGCCCATGAGCGCATCCGTGAGAAACCGGGCAGCAGCCTGTCGTTGCACGTCGCCGCCAATGACCTGCATATCTTCGACCGCGACACGCAGCGCGCCATTGCCCACGGAGGCGCACTGGCATGAGCAGCGATGCCATCCTGATCGGCATTGATGCCGGAACCTCCGTCATCAAGTCGGTGGCCTTCACGGCTGACGGCACGCAGATCGCGGCGGCAGCCATTCCGAACGTTTACGCCACGCTCCCTGATGGCGGTGCCGAACAGGACATGGCCCGCACCTGGGCCGACGCCGCAAAAACCCTGAAGCAGTTGACGGAGATCATCCCAAACCTGGCGGAACGGCTGGTCGCCATCTCCGTGACAGGACAGGGAGACGGCATCTGGATGATTGATGCCAGGGGCGAGCCCGTGGCCCCCGCCTGGCTGTGGCTGGATGCCCGCGCCGTGCAGGAAGTGGAGGAATTCACCTCCACGCCCGCCTATGACGCCCACTACGCCCGCACCGGCACCGGCGTGAATGCCTGCCAGATGAGCGTGCAGCTGACATGGATGAAACGGCACCGCCCGGAGGTTCTGGCGCGGGCCACGCATTCTTTCCATTGCAAGGACTGGATCTACTTCAACCTCACCGGTGACCGGGTCACTGATCCGTCCGAAGGCAATTTCACCTTCGGCAACTATGCCGGCCGCGGCTACCAGCTCGACATCATGGACAACCTCGGCTCCGGCGACCTGAAGCGCCTTGTGACGCCGATGGTCGATGGAACAGCGGAGAACGGTGCGCTCACGGCAGAGGCTGCAAGGCTCACCGGCCTGAAGGCGGGTACGCCCATCTGCCTTGGCTATGTGGATGTGCTCTGCACCGGACTGGGCGGCGGCCTTTATGACCCCACCGGGCAATCCGGCTGCACCATCGTCGGCTCCACCGGCATGCACATGCGTCTGCAAACCGATGTCGCAAAGGTCAAGCTCAACAGCGAGAAGTCCGGCTACACCATGGTCTTCCCGGCACCCGGCATGGTGGCACAAATCCAGTCCAACATGGCCTCGACACTCAACATCGACTGGCTGCTCGATGTGGGGCGCGGCGTCCTCAAGGACAATGGCATCGAAAAGAGCCGGAGCGATATGCTGAAAGGCATGGACGCGAAGGTCGCGGCCCGGGCACCCGCCGCGCTGCTGTACCATCCTTACATTTCCAAGGCGGGTGAGCGCGGCCCCTTCCTTGAGCCTGCGGCACGCGCCATGTTCAACGGCCTTGATACAGGCAGTGACTATTTCGACATGATGCGCGCTGTGTTCGAAGGCCTGGGATACGCCGCCCGCGACTGCTACTCCGCCATGGGGCCGATCCCGGCGGAAATCCGCATCACCGGTGGTGCCGCGCGATCGGGCGCGTTGCGCAGCATTCTTGCCAGCATCCTCAAGTCGCGAATCCGCAGCGTGGCGCGCGAAGAGGCAGGTGCGGCAGGAGCGGCAATGATCGCCGCCGTCCAGCAGAAACTCTACCCGGACATGACCGCCTGTGCCGCACGCTGGGTGGAACCCCATCTCACCACAACCACCGAACCCGAAGCGGCATGGACCACCACCTATGATGCCGCCTTCACCGCCTATGCCGACGCCCGCAAGGCCATGCGCCCCGTGTGGCGCGGACTGTCGGGCGTGCGGCGCTCGGCAGCAGGAACCAAACCATGACGAAAACAACTCCCCGCAAGATCGCCGTCATCGGCGACCGCTTCATGCTCTCCTCCATGTTTGAGGAGGCCCTGCGCGAGCGCTGCAAGCTCACCGACATCGCCATCTCCACCCATGACCTGCCCTGGCCGGACGAACCGATGGAGCATGGCTACGCTGTCTCCGGCATGGATGGCCTGAAGGAATACATGGGCTCAGCCGACCTGGTTGTGGACCTGACTGGCGATGCCGAAGTGCTGGTGACGCACCTCGCCCCCCTCTCGGCCTCGATCATGGAACGCCTGCCCAACCTCAAACTGGTGGCGGTCTCCCGCGGCGGCCCGGTGAACATCGACATGAAGGCCGCCCGCGACCGGGGAATCACGGTGGTCAACACGCCGGGGCGCAATGCCTCGGCGGTGGCGGAGTTCACCATCGGCGCCATTCTCGCCGAAACCCGCAACATCACCCGTGGCCACGATGGCCTGCGCAAGGGCGAATACCGCGGCGAGCTCTACCGGGCCGATGTGACGGGCCGCGAACTGTCCGAGATGACGGTTGGCCTCGTGGGCTACGGCGAGGTCGGGCGGCGCGTCGTCAAATATCTCAAGGCCTTCGGCTGCCGCATCCTCGTCAGTGACCCTTACGTGCAGCTTTCGGCCGAAGACCTGAACGACGGTGTGATCCAGTGCTCCTTTGAGCGCATTCTCGAAGAGTCGGATGTCCTTTCGCTGCACCCCCGTGTGACGCCTGAGACAACGCGCATGATGAATGCCGACACATTGCGCCGCATGAAAAAGGACGCAACGTTGGTGAACACGGCCCGTGGCCCACTCATGGACTACGACGCCCTGTACGAGGTGATGAAAGATGGCCACCTGCGGGGCGCCATGCTGGAAACCTTCTCGGTGGAGCCCGTGCCCCCGGATTCCCCCCTCCTGCAACTGCCCAATGTGACACTGACACCCCACATTGCCGGTGCATCGGTAAAGACGGTGCGCTATGCGGCAGGTCTGGCAGCCGAGGAAGTGCGCCGCTATTTTGCCGGTGAGGGCCCCCTCAACCGCTGCTGATGGAGTGAACATGAAGGACCTGGGCGCAGTCGATCTGGTGGTGGTGGGTGGCGGCATCAACGGTGCCGGCATCGCCCGGGACGCTGCAGGCCGCGGCCTCTCGGTGATTCTCTGCGAAAAGGGCGACCTTGCCGAAGGCACGTCATCACGCTCCGGCAAGCTGATCCACGGCGGCCTGCGCTATCTGGAATACTACGAGTTCCGCCTCGTCCGCGAAGCCCTGATCGAGCGGGAGGTGCTGCTGCGCGCCGCGCCTCACATCGTCTGGCCCATGCGCTTCGTGCTGCCCCATTCGCCGGAACAGCGCCCGGCCTGGCTGGTCCGCATGGGGCTGTTTCTCTACGATCATCTCGGTGGCCGCGAACAGCTGCCGGGCTGCCGCCGCATTGACCTGCGCCGCGATCCCGAAGGCAAGGCGATCAAGGACGACTACACGCTTGCCTTCGAATATTCCGATTGCTGGGTGGATGACGCCCGCCTCGTGGTGCTGAATGCCCTGGATGCCAAGGCCAAGGGCGCGCAGGCGCTGGTGCGCACCGCCGCCAGCAAGGCCCGCCGTGTGAATGGCGCTTGGGAGGTGGAGTTCACCGCCGCCAATGGCGAAACGTCCCGCGCCACTGCAAAGGCACTTGTGAATGCGGCAGGCCCCTGGGTGGAGAACGTCATCAACGGTGTGGTTGGTTCCAATTCGGCGCGCCGCGTGCGCCTGGTCAAGGGCAGCCACATCATCGTGAAGAAGTTCTGGGAAGGCTCAAACGCCTATCTCTTCCAGAACCACGACAAGCGCGTGATCTTTGTGAACCCCTATGAGGGCGACAAGGCGCTGATCGGCACCACCGACATTCCGTATGAAGGGCGGGCCGAGGATGTGTCCATCGCGGAAAGCGAGATCGACTACCTGATCAACGCGGTGAACCGCTACACGAAATCACAGCTGCGGCGCGAGGACGTTCTCACGTCCTTCTCTGGCGTGCGCCCACTCTATGACGACAACGCCGCCAATCCGTCTGCTGTCACCCGCGACTATGTGTTCGACGTCGAGGGCGCCCCCCCGTTGCTCTCCGTCTTTGGCGGCAAGATCACCACCTACCGCAAGCTGGCGGAACACGCGCTGCAGAAGCTGCGCGGTACCTTTCCGGCCATGGGTCCGGACTGGACCTCGGCTTCGTCCCTGCCCGGCGGCGACATGGGACCGGGCGGTTTCCCCGGTTTCCTGAAAACCCTGCGTGAACGCTACAGCTGGCTGCCCGCAGATGTGGCGCTGCATTACGCACGACTCTACGGCACCCTGACCTATGCGCTGCTCAACAATGCCAAGGGTCTTGCAGATCTGGGCCAGCACTTCGGCAGCACGCTGTATCAGGCCGAAGTCGACTATTTGCGCGGCCAGGAATGGGCCATGGCACCAGACGACATTCTTTATCGGCGCACGAAGTCGGGCCTGCACATGACCGACACCCAGCGCAAGGCTGTCGCGGCACAGTTTTGAGAATCCATCAGGGTTAACCCTACCCTAATTCCGCCACAGCAGATTGCTGCAAATGACTTCCAGTCCATGAAGGGAATGGAAAGCCCCTTGTGGCAAAACCGCTCTCCAGTTCTGGGCCACCGGGGAGAGACAACAGATGACCATTCAGCAGGACCGTGAGCAGCTTCTGCTCGAATTGGTGAATCGCGCCCGGCTTGATCCAGCTGCCGAGGCAGAGCGCTACGGTCTGGCCGACCTCAGTGCCGGAACGGGCACCACCATCACCACGGCAGCAAAACAGGTGCTCGCGTGGAATCCCCTGCTCTACAATTCCGCCACGACCCATGACCAGTGGATGATCGCCAACGACGCCTTTGATCACATCGGGGCGAACGGCACGTCCCCCGCCCAGCGCATGGTGAGTGCGGGTTACGGTACAGGCAATCCGACGTCAGGCTACAACTTCGGTTCTGCCGAAAACATTGCCTGGAGCGGAACTTCCGGCACGTTGGATGCAAATGCCGAAGTCTATTTCCATCACCGCGACCTCTTCCTCAGCGCAGGCCACCGCAAGAACATCCTGAATGCCAACTACGAAGAGCTTGGCGTCTCCACGATCACCGATCCAAGCTATCAGGGCTGGGACGCGCTCGTCACCACCTTCAACTTTGCCTACAAACTTTCCAGCCCCATTTTCGTGACGGGCGTTCACTACACCGATCTCGACAACGACGATTTCTATTCCATCGGTGAAAGTGCCGCGGGCCGCACCGTACAGCTCTACAGCGGCAGCACCCTGGTTGGATCAACGACGACGGCCGCGGCCGGCGGATACCAGATCCAGACCTCGACGGTCGGCGCTCTTGAAATTATCTATTCCGGTGGCGGGCTTGCAACGGCACGTGGAGCGTCCTTCACGGCAGGCACGCTCAACATCAAGTTTGACCTCACTGACGGCAATACAATCGAGACCAATGTCTCAGCCACACTCACCCGCGATTCCGCCAATCTCACCCTGCTCTCGATTGACAACGTCAACGGCACGGGCAACGCCCTCGACAACGTCATCAAGGGCAACAAGGGCAACAACATCCTTGATGGCGCAGGCGGCAATGACACGCTGATCGGCGGCGAGGGCAATGACACGCTGATTGGCGGCACCGGCCACGACACCTTGAGCGGTGGTGCCGGGACGGAAGACAAGGCCGTCTTCACAGGCAATCTCGCGGACTACTCCTTCACATATTCCGCCGCGACACAGACCTACACCGTCAACAACCCCGATGGCAGTATTGACACGGTCACTGCCGTGGAACTCTTCCAGTTTGCTGACGGCACGCGGACGGCCGCCCAGTTGCCACTCGGAGCCACGCCAGTGCGCACGGCCTCAATATCCATCTCCGCTCCGTCACAAACGGAAGGCAATGTGGGCACGACCATCTACACTTTCACGGTAACACTCAGCGGGCCGGTATCAACTTCCCAGTCCGTCAATTTCACGGTTTCTGGGAATGGCGCGAATCCAGCCGATGCCGCCGACTTCGCCAGCGCACTGTCTGGCACGGTCACTTTCCTTGCAGGCGAATCGAGCAAGCAAATCGAAGTAGCTGTCGTCGGCGACGGAGGATTTGAGGCGGATGAAGGATTCACCGTCACCCTTTCTTCGCCTTCTTCCGGTCTTTCAATCGGAACCATCGCCGCGGCCGCAACAATTCAGAATGATGATGCCGCTGGCGTCAACACGGTGACAGGAACAGCATTGGCCAACACCCTGAATGGCACTGCCGGTATTGACGTCATCAACGCCCTGGGTGGCAATGACACCCTGATTGGCGGGGCAGGTGCAGACCAGTTGAATGGCGGCAGCGGAATTGACATTGCAAGCTATCTCACCGCAGTTGGTGGCGTGACACTCAATCTCACGACAAACGTGAACTCGGGTTCCGACGCCGAAGGAGACATCTTCTCGGAAATTGAGAACCTCAGGGGAAGTGCCCATGTGGATTCGATCACCGGTGACGGGGCGGTCAACATCCTCTACGGCGAAAACGGAAGCGATGACATCAGCGGTTTGGCAGGCGCAGACACCCTCTATGGAGGCCTGGGCGACGATCGGATGGAAGGTGGCGCAGGCGCCGACCGGATTGACGGCGGCACCGGAATTGCCGACACCGCGACATACAGGAATTCGGCGGCCAGCGTGCGGGTCAACCTCTCGACCAACATAAACACCGGTGGTGACGCCGAGGGCGATTCGATTGCCAGGGTGGAAAATGTCGACGGATCGGACTGGGGCGACACCCTCACCGGAAACACAGTAGCAAACACTTTGAGAGGATTTGCCGGCGCTGACACCCTGAGCGGCCTTGCCGGCAACGACGTGCTTGACGGTGGTGCGGACAACGACCAGCTGTTCGGTGACGGCGGCAATGACATCCTGACCGGTGGTGCAGGCGATGACACCCTCGACGGTGGCATTGGCACCGACACAGCGAGCTACGCAGATTCCGACCTCGGTGTGACTGTCAACCTGTTGACCAATGTGAACACAGGTGGTCATGCGGCAGGCGACCAGATCAGCAATGTCGAGAACGTGACAGGCTCTGCCATTGCGGACACGATCACGGGCAACGCTCTCGCCAACACGCTCAATGGCGGCGGCGGCGATGACACCCTTGATGGCGGTGAAGGTGTTGACGTGCTCATTGGTGGCGGGGGTGCCGACCAAATGACCGGCGGGCTGGGAATCGACTATGCCAGCTACAGGGAGTCGTCCGCAGGCGTTACCATCAATCTGACGAGCAACCTCAATATAGGCGGTGAAGCCGAAGGCGACACCTTGTTTAGCATCGAACGCGTCTGGGGATCAAATCACAACGATTCGATCACGGGCAATTCTGCGGCGAACTATCTCTACGGATATTCCGGGCAGGATACACTCAACGGCATGTCCGGAAATGACTATCTGGTTGGTGGAGGTGAAGCCGACACATTTGTGTTTTCGGGAACGGCCATCGGCCGTGACACGATCGCTGACTTCGTGGATGGCACCGACAAGATTGCCTTCGGCGGACTGGTGGGCATTGACTATTCAGACCTCGTCTTCACAAATCAGGGAACAACGTCCGTCACTGTGACCGGGTTCCAAGGCACGAGCACCATCACGGTCAAAAGCCTCACGGCCTTCACGCTGGATGGATCTGATTTCCTGTTCACCTGAGTTGCAACCGGCGTGTGCTCAGAGGCTCCAGTAGGTCACCTCACCGGGAACCTGTCCGGGGGTGAACACGGACTTGACGTCTGCGAAAATGCCGCCGGGCGTGAGCATCGCCATGAGTTGGGCCGGGTTGCGGACATAGTCGTCGTGACCGACAGCAAGCACCAGCGCATCCAGATCGCGGAAGGACTCGAGTGAAGAGAGTGCCAGCCCGTATTCTTCGTGGGCAGCCTCGACGTTCGCCATGGGATCATGCACCAGCGGTGCAATGCCGAACTCACGCAATTCGGCAATGATGTCGGGAACCTTTGAATTGCGCAGGTCCGGGACGTTTTCTTTGAACGTGAGGCCAAGAATGCCAACGCGCGCGCCGCTCACGGGCCTCTTCGCCTGAACGAGCAGCTTGATGATCTTCGACGCCACAAAGCGCCCCATGTCGTCATTCAGCCGTCGTCCGGCCAGGATGACCTGCGGATGATAACCGAGCGCTTCGGCACAGGATGTGAGGTAGTACGGATCAACGCCAATGCAGTGCCCACCAACAAGGCCGGGCGAGAAGCGCAGGAAATTCCATTTGGTCCCGGCGGCCTCCAGGACGTCCTTGGTACGCACATTCATGCGATCCAATATGATCGAAAGCTCGTTCATCAGTGCAATATTGATGTCACGCTGCGTGTTCTCGAGAACTTTTGCAGCCTCGGCGACCTTGATCGATGGTGCTTCGTGCAAACCGGCCTTGATGATCGCGCCGTAGACATTGCGAAGACGCTGGAGCGAGGCTTCATCTTCGGCCGAAATGATCTTTGTGATGGTTTCAAGCCGGTGTTGCTTGTCACCGGGATTGATGCGCTCGGGAGAGTAGCCGAGAGTGAAATCCCTGCCGCGCTTCAGGCCTGAGTATTTCTCAAGGAGCGGGCCACAGAAGTCTTCCGTGACGCCAGGATAGACAGTGGACTCGAAGACCACGATACCGCCTTTCGACAGTGCGGGCCCCACAAAGCGGCACGCGCCGTCAAGCGGAGACAGGTCTGGCCTGCGCTCGCGGTCGATCGGCGTCGGCACGGTCACAATGAATATACTTGCACCCGCAAGATCTTCGGCCTTGTCGGTGATGCGGATGCCGCATTGTTTCAAAGTCTGTGACTCAATCTCACCGGTCCAGTCCTCACCGGCCTGCAAGGTCGCGACCCGACGCTTTGATATGTCGAATCCGACCGTCCCAGGGAAAGCCCCCGCCAGCGCGACCGCAACGGGCAATCCGACATAACCAAGCCCGATGACTGCAACTTTCTCCGCCATGGAATACCCCTTCTTGCCTGTCTCGCCTCAACGGCACCTTGCCTGCGCCACATACCAGGGCATGGCCAGCCTGAGACCGGCCTTCACATCAAACTGTGGATCATAGCCCAGCAGTTCCCTGGCCTTCGAAATGTCAGCCTGCGAATGACGCACGTCTCCGGCCCGGAACTCGGCGTGCTGCGGCGCGCGGCTGTAGTGAACCTGCAGGCGGGAAAGTTCGTCCTTGAGAAGGCCGAACAACTCGTTCAGCGTGGTACGGTGCCCGACGGCCACGTTGTAGACTTCACCCTGACCTTCCTCACTGGCCAGCGCCGCGCGGATGTTTGCCTCCACGGCATTGGCCACAAAGCAGAAATCCCGGCTTGTCTTGCCGTCACCATTGATGGTGATTTCGCGATCAACCAGCATGGCCGCAGTCCATTTCGGGATCACGGCCGCATAGGCACCGTCGGGATCCTGGCGCGGACCGAAAACGTTGAAATACCGCAAGCCCGTGGCGCGGAAACCGTAGCAGCGCTTGTAGTTCCGCGCATAGATCTCGTTCACGAGTTTGCTGACCGCGTAAGGCGACAGGGGATCACCAATGCGGTGTTCGACCTTTGGAAGGTTGGGCTCGTCACCATAGGTCGAACTCGACGCCGCATAGACGAAGCTCTGCACGCCCGCCCGCCGTGCCGCTTCCATCACATTCAGGAAGCCGCCGACATTGACGTCGTTGGTTGTGAGTGGATCAGCGAGCGACCGCGGCACGGAACCGAGGCCGGCCTGGTGAGAGACATGTGCCACGCCTTCCATGACGGCGACACAGGCGCCCCGGTCTCGGATGTCACCCTCGACGAATTCGAGGCGCTGTGCTGCATCTGGTCCGACAGCGGCTTTCACCGCTTCGATGTTGTGCCGGAAACCCGTTGCAAAATTGTCCAGGGCCCTGACCCGCTGGCCATCCCGCAACAGGGTTTCGACGATGTTCGAACCGATGAAGCCAGCTGCGCCGGTCACAAGCCAAAGCCCGCCAGTGTAACGATGTGCCGCTGCTGCCATGCCTTGACCCGATTCCGCCACCTTCACCGCTGTGCGGTCCGCAGCACATCCTGCAGAGCCGTGCAGGTACGGCTGATCTCTGCCTCAGTCAACGTCGGATGGACAAGGAACATGATGCTTGTTTCGCCGAGCGCCTTGGCCTGTGGCAATCTGTCTCTGGGCCTGCTGGAGGTACCTTCAAAGGCCTTCTCCAGGTAAATTTCGGAGGCCGATCCATGATAGACGGGTACGCCCTTCGCATTGATCTCGTCAACGATGCGGTCGCGGCTCCAACCTTCCTTCAAGCTTTCAGGCCGCACGAAGACATAGGCGCGGTAAAAGGCATGTGTGACGTGGCGGGGAATGACAGGCACCCTCACGGCAGAGAAATTTGACGCAGCTTCGAAGATGGCCTCAGCATTGCGGCTGCGGGCGGCGTGCCAGTCCGGCATGCGGCCCAACTGGATGCGACCGATGACCGCCTGCATTTCCAGCATGCGCCAGTTTGTGCCGATCGTGTCATGGACGAGACGCGGGCCAGGCGGATGCTGCCGGTGGAACACGGCATCCCAATCCTTGCCGTGGTCCTTGTAGGACCAACCCTTGCGCCACCACGCCTCTTTCGACAGCGTGACCATGCCGCCCTCGCCGCCTGTGGTCATGATCTTGTCCTGGCAGAACGACCAGGCGGCCATGTCCGACTGGGAACCCACCGGAGTGCCGCGCCAAGCAGCGCCATGGGCCTGCGCACAATCCTCGACCAAAAGAAGGTTGTGGTCCTTGGCGAGCGCCCGGAAGCCATCCATGTCGCAGGGCCAACCCGCAAGATGCACCAGCAACACGGCCCTGGTGCGGGGACTGAGGACGCGTGCCACCGTTTCCGGCGTGATGTTCTGGCTGTCCGGATCGACATCGGCGAAAATGGGCGTGGCACCTGCCGTCACGATCGAGGAGGCTGACGCCATGAAGGTACGCGGTGTGACCACCACTTCGTCCCCCGGGCCAATGCCCAACACCTTCCAGCAAAGGTCCAGCGCCAGCGTGCCATTGGCCAGTGCAATGGCGTGCGGCACCTTGCACCAGGCGGCAAACTCCTTCTCGAAGGCCTTGACCTCGCCGCCTGTCCACTGGTTCACCCGGTTTGAGAGCAGAACACGGGAAACCGCATCAGCCTCTTCCTGCGTGAAACTCGGCCAAGGTGAAAAAGAAGTATTCAGCATTCAGGTTCTCTCGTTCGCCGGAACGCCAAGCACGCAGGCACCATCAGGCACATGCGACACAACAGCCGCCCCGGCACCCACCATGACATTGGCCCCGATCCGGATGCCCTCCCGGACCACCGCACCAATGCCGATCCAGCTTTCATTGCCCACACTCACGCCACCCGCCAGATGGGCCCCGGGCGATATGTGCACACCATCACCAATGTGGCAGTCATGGTCAACCGTGGCCCCGGTATTGACAATGACGCCCGTTCCAAGACCAGCCCCGGCATTGACAGCCGCCATTGGCATGACCACGCTCCCGGCTCCGAGCTGCGCATGGCGCGAAACATGGGCCGTGGGATGAACCAGGCGCACGGCATCGAAACCGGCCTCATGCAGCTGTTTCAAAATCAGAAGCCGCTTCCTGCAATCCCCAAGCGCGACAAAGACCTGGCTTTTGGGAGGCAGATCGGCAATGCCGCTTCCGGCCACTGGCCACGCCAGATTCCGCTGGAGCGCGGGCCAGCGCTCATCCAGGAAACGGATGTCCGTGTGACCGAGCGCTTCCGCTATGTCCGCAACCACGCGCCCATGCCCGCCGGCGCCGATGATCCAGAGTGAGTGGGTCACAGTCATGATCCGGCCCGCCCGGATGGTCCGGCGAATGGTGGCATGGTGGCATGACCTTCATTGCTGATGCCATCCCGTTTCATCACCGTCATCAATGTCTTCCACAAAATCCCGATATCCAGCCAGAAGGTGCGATTGTCCACATACCAGACATCAAGTTCGAACTTTTCATCCCATGACAAGGCGTTTCGACCGTTGACCTGCGCCCAGCCGGTGATGCCCGGCCGGACCTTGTGGCGGCGGGCCTGCCGGGCCGAATAGAGGGGCAGATACTCCATCAGCAGGGGTCTCGGACCGACGAGGCTCATGTCACCCCGCAACACGTTCCACAGTTCCGGCAATTCATCAAGGCTGCTGGCGCGCAGGAACCTGCCGAAGGAGGTGAGACGCAGGGCGTCAGGAAGGGGCTTGCCGTCAGGCCCGTCCGCCACCAGCATGGTGCGGAACTTGTACATGCGGAATGGCTGTCCCTGCAATCCAGGCCTGACCTGAGAAAACAGGACAGGCGAACCCAGGCGGCTCCGCACCAGCACCGCCAAACCCAGAACAAGCGGGCTGAGCAGGACCAGAGCTGCCAACGCGACGACGACATCGAAGACTCGTTTCATCATGGGTCTGGCAGGATACCTGCCTTGCGCAAGGTATCCAAGGCCACTGCCTTGGCATCATATTTTTCCTCGGCGATGCGCCGCGATTCGCGGCCCATGGCTGCCACCCGGGCCGGATTTCCCGCCAACTCCGTCATGGCACGGGCCAGGGGACCTGCGTCCCTTGGCGGCACCAGCAGACCGTTCACGCCATGCACAACCGTTTCACGGCACCCCGGCGCATCGGTTGTGATGATCGCCCGCCCCATGGCCATGCCCTCCAGCACAGACCGTGGCGTCCCCTCCCGGTAGGAAGGCAGCACCACGACTGACGCCTGGGAAATGGCCGGACGGACATCAGAAAGCCTGCCCAGGAAATTCAGTCCATCTGCCTGCCATGCCGACAATTCGGCTTGTGTAACGGCATCAGGCGAACTGTCGATCCAGCCTGCAAGTGACGTGATTGCATGAGGCACTGCGCGGCGCAGTTGGCGGGCGGCTTCGGCATATTCCCGGACCCCCTTGTCCTTGAGCAGCCGGGCAACCATCAGAAAATGCGGGACACCGGGCAGAGCAGTGGAAGCATAATGGCCACATTCGACACCTGAGCCATTGACCAGGTTCACAGGCGAAGACCCGCGCAATATGCCAACCGACCTGAACAGTGCCACGTCATCCGGATTCTGGAAGATGAGCGATGTGGCCTGAGGCAACGAACACCGGTAAAGCGCACCCGCCGCGAATCGTGCAACACGGCGTCTCGGTTCCTGTCCTTCGGTGAAGGCATAACCCAATCCTGTGATCATGGCCGCCCGCACGGGAACACCCGCGAACCGCGCTGCCAACAGCCCGTAATTCACGGGCTTTGCCGTATAGGCAAGCACGGCCTGCGGCCTGTACTGGCGGAAAAAACGGTAGAGCGCGAAGATGCCCCGCGCATCCGCAAACGGATTCATTCCTGTTCGGGCAAAAGTCACCAGCGCAGGTTCGGCCCCCAAGGCTCTGATTGCCGCACGGCTCTTATCATCAAGATCGGGGGCAACCGCGATCACCCGAATGCCGCGCGCCACAAGTTCACGCACCAGCGGGGCACGGAAGTTGCTGACCGACTCTGCAAGGGAGGCCACCAGAACAACAGTCACCGCCATTGCTGCCGAATGGCCCTGCCAGCCGTGGCCTCAGACGGCCAGCCCATCGGCTGATAATGTGACATGGGAGGCGTCATGCCGCTCCGCAGCACGGTTTCCCGCCGCCTCGCAGCGCGGGCTTTCTTGACAACATGGCTGCAAACAAGCGTGAACACAAACATGATCCAGAATTCGCGCTTTCGGAGATGATAAGTGTAGATCCACGACACACCCAACCCCACCAGGAAGGGCATGAAATAAGACAGAAACCGCTCCTCCACCGTCGCCTTGCCGCTGTATTTGAACAGGCCGGCCACCCAGACGCCCATGAAGGTCAGATAGAGTGCCATGCCGAGCAGGCCGGTGTTCGCCAGCACCGCAAGATAGGTGCTGTGGATCTCGTACTTTGTTGTGTACTGACCGATGATATTGCCCAGCCCTGCCCCAAGCAGGGGGTGATCGTTGAGCGCAAGGAATGTTGCGGTGATATTGTCAGCCAGAAAACCCTCGCTGAAATCCTCGAGCGCATCTTCCCGGAATTTGTGTTCAAAACGCCAGCGCATCGACGCCACATTCTCGATGCTGTACTGAAAGAGAAGATAGAGTGCAGGTCCTGCAAACAGGCAAATAAGAAGAAAGCCCACAGCGACCTTCCGGTCCCTGCCCGAGCCTGAAAAAGCCAGCCGAAAGGCAAAGAGCAGGACTCCGATGGCGAGACCGATCAACGCGGCACGCTTGAAGGTAAACAGCAAAGCCGTCAGTGTGATCGCTATCGCTGTGATGTTCAGGGCATTGCGCTTGATCAGCCCTGACATCAGGGCCGGAATGGCAACGGCCAACGCGACACCAAAAAAAGCACCGGCCTGGCCGGTATTGCGGAAAGTGCCGGTAACAGCACCGCCAGATTTTTCCGCGAATAGATTGGGGATGAGAAAGAACTGGACGAGTCCTGCCATGGCCAGAATGGTAGACCCCAGCACGAAGAGCCGCACGACAGTTCCGATTTCAACTTGCCTGTTGTTGATGATAAGATTGAGCAGCGCCAACGATACGGACCAGTTGAATGCCAGAGCAATCAGTTCAACCGCCCCGGCAGCAGGATTTCGGGCGCCGAAGACTCCGACCAATGCAAGAGCGAGAAAACACATGTAACTGAAATGCTCTGAGGTGAAGACGACCTTGCGCAACGTCACCACGCCAAAGACAGCCATGACCACAGCCAACATGTCAGCAGCGGTGATGCGTCCCGCCATGTTTGCCGCGCCTTCGTAGTTCTCCGAAATTGTGTATCCTGACAACACGAAGTAGGTGAACAGCAAAAGGGCCGTGAAGTACCTCATTTCAGCTCGCCCTTGGTTTGAATCAACCTTGCCTGAACGTATTGCAACTTTCGCGCAATTCTGCAATCCCACCTACTGACTGGGAAAATCACCGTTCGGCACGACACGCAATCTATTGTGCAACATTCGCTTGTCGGCATCAGAACGCCGTGAAAAACAGCAAGGGCGTTGCTGACGCATTTTCATCAGCTGACATAGGGCAAAATGGCCGCACTTGGGCTGTATTGACTGAAGAGGAGCGCTGCACAGAAATGAATGATGACGGAAATCGCGCACTATTCATCAGCTATGCGTACCCCCCTTCATCGGCCCCTGGCTCCGTCAGGGTGACACGGCTCGTAACGCGGTTGCCCAGTCATGATTGGCGTCCCTTCATTTTGACAGTCGGTTCAGCGATCCGGAGGTCTACCGGAAGCAGTGACCCGTTCGATGGAGATCACTATCGGGTAAACAGAATAGATGACCCAATAGCAGTTGCCATTCAGAAATCGCCATCTCGTGCAGGCCCCAAGGGTGGCAGAACATCCAGCCTCCTGCGCCGTCTGGCTGAACACCTCATCTTCCCGGACCGGACAATATTCTGGGCCTTGCGTTTGAAACGGGCGAAGGGTTGGGCCAGAAACGTCAATCCCAAGATCATCCACTCGACTTCACCGTCTCTCGCGACCCATTTCGCCGCGAAGGCCATGGTGCGCGCGACAGGTGCGAAATGGGTGGCTGAATTCCGCGACCCCTCCAGCTGGCTGCCCCGGAACGACAAGACCCCCGCCCTGAAGCGCTGGCTGCTCGCGAAAGCCGAAGCACACATCGTCAACCGTGCCGATGCGACCGTCGTGATCTCGGAAGCATTTGCCGAGTACTTCCGGGGCCGTTACCCTGGTCGCCCCATCCACTCCATTCCGAATGGCGCGGAATTCTCTGAGGCGGACCTGACAGCCGCAATGGCCCGACGAACCGCTCGGCGAAACAGAAGCAAAGAGGCCCCCTTTGTGCTTGTCCACGCCGGAGAACTGTATGGAGGTGCCCGCAATCCCGAACCGTTGATCCGGGCAGCCCAGATTGCACAGGAACGGCTATCCCGTCCCCTCCTGCTGCGCTTCCTCGGTGCAGACTCCCATATCGCTGGAGATGCGGCACGCAAGTTGGGCGCAGACAAGCTTGTCGAAGTTGTTGGTCCCCTGTGCCACGCAGACTCAGTTCTGGCCATGCAGGATGCTGACGGTCTCGTTGCCCTGTTGCACGACGATCCGGTCGGACGGATTGGCATCATGTCAAAGTTCTTCGACTATGCCGCGTCCGCCAATCCGGTGCTCGTGGTGGGCGAGAAGGTCGCAATGCTGTCCCGCATCGTCGAAGAGCACAGCATGGGCATCGGTTGCGAATACTCGGACATCACAGGCATGGCAAACTGGATGGCGGCATTGGCAAATGCGCCGCAGGACTTTGACTATGACTGCATCAGTGTCTGCAGGCACTGGTCCGCCGACGCAATGGCCGCATCCATGGCACGGCTTTTTGAAACACTCGTCTGACGGACACTTCGCATGGTGGCGGTGAACAGGCGCGACACGTTGAAGGCCTTGGCCATGGCGGCATGTGCGACGTCAGCGCCACGTAACGGGCAGGCACGTACGGATTCATCTGCGACTATTGCGAAGATGGCGGCCATCATCGTTGCCGACATTGACGCGTTCTTTCACTTCGCACGCACTGGCGGACTTTCCACCCTCCTCCCAGACCAGGAGATAGTCAGCACAGCAGAAGGGGTGCGCTGGCAGGTGTTGGATCCAGCCGCCACGATCTTTGATCTGGATTTCGATGGACAGAAACTCGCGGTTCTGCCGGTTGTCGGCACGCTGCAACTCGAGGCCTTTGGTGTCAACGGCTCGGCAACCGCAGACGACCACGCCGCATGGCTGTCGGCAACCCGTGCCGCCCTTCGCAACGGCACCCGGCTTCTGGGCCGGAAAGGTTCCACCTACCGTTTCGACCCCTTCAGCAATGGCACGCTGACAGTTGTTCCCATGAACGGCCAGAGCTTCTGGTTGGATTTGCAGGGGGCAACCCTGCAGTTTGCCGATAACCTGGCTCCGCCAAAGAACACCCGCTTCTTTGCGCATCAGCTGCTGATCGCAATGAGACGCGAGACTGGTGCATCACGCCAGGCCGCCAAGCTGGTGCGCATCGAGAATGTTGTCACAGACGGCAATCTGCGAAACCAGCATGATCCACGGATCGGCACGGTCGCCGCCGAACAGATGGCGCATGTCAAGATCATTTGCCGTGCCACGGACGGAAACAGCCTTGAACGTGTGGAGGTTCGCAATTTGCGCAGTGTCGACCCGGTCGCTGATTGCGTCTTTGTGGGACCATCGGAAGCAAGGGCCCTGCCAGACAAGCAGGCTGCGGTCAGTCACGTACACCTTGAGAACATGCACGCCGGGCGCCGCAAATCAGTTCGCGCCTTCATCGCCCTGGGCTCAGCCGTCAATAGGGCGACGATCCGCAACGTGACGTGCGACCCGCGCGGTGATGGCGATGGCAATTCCATTGAAACCGAGTTCTCTGCAATTGGATCCCAGCATGTTTCACTGGACCTCGCGAACTGCGATGTCGACGATCTTGAATTCGGAGGCGTCCGCAACAGGGAAGCTCAGTTGCAAGTGTCCCTGCGGCACTGCACGGCGCGGCGCTTTGCCCTTTTTGTATTCTGCAACGTCGACGCCCGGGACTGCAGTTTCGGAGTATCACTCAGAAACGCCTGGCAGTTCCGCCAGGCAACGCTTGAAAACATCATCTTCCGGCATGCCACATACCAGTCGGGCGGGAGGGCCGAAGTCCACTCACTCTATTTCCACTCCACGGCAAACGGACCTCACCAGATATTGCTCAGAAACTGCCGCCATGAAATCCAGGGCGAACCAGCTCGGGATCACCGCAACCCGCTGATCCGGTTCGGGACTGACCCCATGGACAATCTGGGCAGCAAGCAAGCAGACATTGAAGCCGCCTGGTTTGATCCCCGCGCGGCAGTGTCCGTGCACAACCGGAGTGGCTGGGCCCTGCGGACGACAGGTTGCACCTTCGCAGGCAGCCGGACAGGTGTCTCCACCGGCGGCTTCCGCAGCGGGTCAACCACCTATGCCGGGCGATGGCACAGCAGAAACGATGATTTTGCGGCCGTGTCCGGACTCCCGTTTGAGATACAGGACGTTCCAGGCATGCCAACGGCCTGCCATCTTGCAGGCGGGATCTGGCCTACGCTGGACTTCGGTTTCATCGGCGATACCTGCAGCGGCGTTGCCCGAGCCACTGGCCGCATGCTCACTGCAAGGGGACTGCCACGGTTTGCGGGTGGTTTGCCCGGCGACCAGATTTGGCTCGCTCCAGACGTTCGCCAGGGCGCGCGCCCTGGCAGTCCAGTCAGGTGGATGTGCCTGCGGTGCGGACCTGGCGGACGGTTGCGGAAAGCGGCGAAATATCGCGTCATTGCAAGAGCCTGATTATGCTGTTAGAGGCATCAAAGTCTCGCCTTGGAGCTTGCATATGCAGTCCCGGAGCGAGCTTACTGTTGAGGCCGGGCGGCAGTCCGCCGCTCTCCTTGGGTAAAGAAAACTGGGGCAGGCTGAATACACACCATGGGTAATTTTGCTTTGATAGGGGCAGCTGGATACATCGCCCCACGCCACATGCGCGCCATCAAGGACACAGGCAACGCCTTGACGGTGGCATTCGATGTGAACGACTCCGTTGGCATCATCGACAGCCATTTCCCGGACGCCGAGTTCTTCACCGAGTTCGAGCGCTTCGACCGTCATATCTACAAGCTCGGCCGCAACAAGTCTGACAAGGCTGTGGACTTCGTTTCGATCTGCTCGCCAAACTATCTGCATGACGCCCATTGCCGGTTTGCCCTGCGGTCCGGCGCGGATGCAATCTGCGAAAAACCGATCGTGCTCAATCCTTGGAATCTCGACGGCCTCATCGAGATGGAGCAGGACACCGGAAAGCGCATCTACACCATCCTGCAGCTGCGCCACCATCCCGCGATCATCAAACTCCGCGAGCAGGTCGCCCACGCCGCCAAAGACAGCAAACACGAGGTGGACCTCACCTACATCACGTCACGCGGCAGATGGTACCTGCAAAGCTGGAAGGCCGACCTCAACAAATCTGGCGGAATCGCCACCAACATCGGCGTGCATTTTTTTGACATGCTGCACTACATCTTTGGGCCGCTGCAGGAGAACAGGGTTCACCTCCACGAAGACCAGCGCGCCTCCGGCTATCTGGAGTTCGAACATGCCCGCGTGCGCTGGTATCTTTCCATAGACATCAACGATGTACCCGCTGATGCCCGTGCCAAGGGACAAACGACCTGGCGCTCAATCACGGTTGACGGACAGGAAATCGAATTCTCCGGCGGTTTCACGGACCTGCATACACTCTCCTATCAGGCCATCCTCGCCGGAAAGGGATTCGCCCTTGAAGAAAACCGCTGCGCCATCGAAGCGGTCGCCACCATCCGCAAGTCGACGCCTGTCAGGGACGACAGCATGCACCCCATGGTGAGCAAGAGATAACATGCGGATTCTGACCGTCGTGGGCGCGCGCCCGCAATTCGTGAAGGCAAGCGTGGTCAGTCTTGCGCTGGCGAAACAGGGTACCATTGGCGAATGTATCCTGCACACCGGACAACATTTTGATGACAACATGTCAGACGTCTTTTTCCGTGAATTGGGCATCCCCACGCCTGAGATCCGGCTTGATATCCATGGTGGCAACCACGGTGACATGACGGGCCGGATGCTGGCGGAGATTGAACGGGCCATTCTCGCAAAGAAGCCAGACGCCGTTCTGGTCTACGGCGACACCAATTCAACTTTGGCGGGCGCGCTTGCTGCGGCCAAGCTTCATGTGCCAGTGGCACACGTCGAAGCCGGACTGCGCAGCTTTGACAGGCGCATGCCAGAAGAAGTGAACCGCGTTCTCACCGATCACCTGTCGAAGTGGCTGTTCTGCCCGACAGATGTTGCCGTCAGCAACCTGAAGTCGGAGGGAATTCCCTCGGATACCGGTATCGGCACTGTCCACAAGGTGGGGGACGTGATGGAGGATTCCACCCGGCTGTTCGTCAGGCTCGCTCGCCAGCCGGAGTTTTCCCTGCCCCGGGAACCCTTTGTGCTGGCAACCATTCACCGGGCCGAAAACACCGATGATCCGGAACGGCTTGCAGCACTTGTGAATGCGCTCAACACTCTTTCGCGCACCACGCCGGTGGTCTTTCCCATTCATCCAAGAACCCGGCAGGCCATCGAACGGACAGGGCAGATACCGGCATTCGTCACCATGCCGCCAGTCGGCTACCTGGAGATGCTGTGGTTGATCCAACATTGCGGACTGGTCCTCACCGACAGTGGAGGTCTCCAGAAAGAGGCTTACTTCCTTGGCAAGTATTGCCTCACATGCCGTGAGACAACGGAATGGATTGAATTGGTGCGGGTGGGTGCGAACAGCCTTGTCGGCACATCCGGTCGCCAAATTCTTGATCTCGCCGCAGCCAAGTTCAACACGGCAGTCAAACCTGACGCAGCCCTCTATGGCGGCGGTGCGGCGGCAGGCCGAATCGCCACCATCCTGGCGGGTGCCGCATGAACTCCACCGTCATTCACCCTACAGCCATTGTTGATGTCGGCGCTGTTGTCGGCGAAGGAACCCGCGTTTGGCACTGGGTTCATGTTTGCGGTGGAGCGAGGATTGGCCGCGGCTGTTCGCTCGGACAAAATGTCTATGTCGGAAGCCGGACCGTGATCGGCGACGGCGTGAAGATCCAGAACAATGTGTCCGTCTACGATGACGTCATTCTGGAAGACGCCGTCTTCTGCGGTCCTTCGATGGTTTTCACCAATGTCTACAATCCCCGCGCAGGTGTGGAACGGAAATCGGAATACCGGACAACGCACGTGCGAAAAGGTGCGACCCTTGGCGCCAACTGCACCGTGATGTGCGGCATAACCATCGGCAGCTATGCCTTTGTCGGCGCAGGCGCTGTGGTTCTTAAGGACGTGAAGGACTTTGCGCTGATGGTTGGCAATCCGGCGAGGCACATTGGCTGGATGAGCGCCCATGGCGAAAGGATCGATTTGCCATTGAGTGGTGAAGGCAGGGCAACCTGCAGGGCCACAGGAGACCTCTATACCCTTAGGAACGGCACAGTGATCCGCACACCAGGAGCAGTTGCATGATTCCATTTATTGATCTTGCCGCCCAGCAAGACCGCATCCGCACGTCGCTTGAAGCGCGGATCGCGCGCGTGCTTGCTGCCGGACACTACATTCTTGGTCCGGAGGTGGAAGAGTTGGAAGCAGCTCTCGCTGGCCACACGGGCGCGAAGCACTGCATCTCGGTGGCGAACGGCACGGATGCCTTGCAGATTGCCCTGATGGCTCTGGGTGTCGGGCCCGGAGACGAGGTCATCACGCCGTCTTTCAGCTACTTTGCCACGGCAGAAACAGTCGCACTGCTTGGGGCAAGACCGGTCTTCGTCGATGTTGATCCGCACACCTATCTTGTGAATCCAGCAGGCATTGAAGCTGCCATCACGCCACGCACCAAGGCCATCATTCCCGTATCGCTCTATGGCCAGTGCCCGGATTTTGGCACCATCAACGCCATTGCCGAACGGCACGGCCTGACGGTCATCGAGGACGCAGCGCAGAGTTTTGGAGCGACCCAGAATGGGCGGAAGAGCTGCAACCTCTCTCACATTGCTTGCACCAGTTTCTTCCCTTCCAAGCCGCTGGGCTGCTACGGCGACGGTGGTGCGGTGTTCACCTCGGATGACGGACTGGCCAGGATCATCCGCCAGATCGCCCGTCACGGCCAGGAGCGCCGCTATCACCATGTGCGCATTGGCGTGAACAGCAGGCTTGACACGTTGCAGGCCGCGATACTCCTCGCAAAACTTGAAGTCTTCGACGAAGAGATCACCGCCAGGCAGCGTGTGGCGGATTCCTATGCGAGCCTCCTGCGGAGTCACACACAGCTCGAGCCGCCGTGTCTGGCGGAGGGCAACACCTCGGTCTGGGCGCAATATACCATCCGTGTTCCAAACCGCGACCAGCTTGCAGAGCGCTTGAAAGCCAAAGGCATTCCCACCGCCATTCACTACCCCCTGCCTCTTCACCAGCAGCCAGCGATCAGGGACACAGGCTGCATCGCCCCCGAAAGCGAAAAGGCCGCACAAGAAGTGATCAGCCTGCCGATGCATCCTTATCTTGCACCTCCGGACATTCGGCGCATTGTCGAAACGCTGCAGTGATGCGACATGAACAGTCTGCTGAAGCACATTCAACAGGGACGTTTTCTGAATCAGGTTGCAATCATTGGATCTGCGTCAGCAATCGCCCAGGCACTTCCTGTGTTCGCAAGTCCGTTTCTGCTGCGAATGTATAGCGCCCACGACTATGGCATATACTCTATGTTGCTTGCTTCATCGGCAATCCTGCTGCCGATACTCACACTAAAAATGGACGCTGCACTGGCACAAGCCAGATACACGATTCAGAGGGCTTCGCTCTTTCTGCTTGGTTCATGTTTTGCATTGGGTATTGCCGCCTTCTCAGCAGCAGCCATCACACTGATGCATACAACCGCCTTGCTTCCCACTACCCTTGAGCAAGGATCGTATTGGTTCTTGACAGTCCCATTGCTGGCTTTGGGCAATGCACTTCAGAGCATGTTGATATTTATCAGCCTCAGGGCGAAAGCCTTCCGCGACATATCGATCACGACCATTCAGAAAGCTGTCGCAATGATCGTCGTCCAATTCATCGGAGGT
This sequence comes from uncultured Alphaproteobacteria bacterium, assembly GCA_937870685.1. Taxonomy (GTDB): domain Bacteria; phylum Pseudomonadota; class Alphaproteobacteria; order Rhizobiales; family Aestuariivirgaceae; genus Aestuariivirga. Next base: position 19,858 of record CALMZX010000140.1, on the reverse strand, counting down.
CTCATGTCCTGGGGCGTGGCAGGTCTCGTGGCCGGCTCTCTGCTTGCATCCCTTGCTGCCAACAGCAGACTCCTGAGACACTGCCGGCCGATGCTCGGCACCCGGATGCCCTCTCGCTCGCACCTGCGCGCCTCATTTCGGCGCTTCTCCGCGTTCGCCAAATACACAACCTTCTCAGCTCTGCTGAACGCCCTCTCGCTCAACATTGTTGTGATGGCTGTCGGTGCCATGTACAACCCCGGCATGGCCGGTCAATTCAGCCTTGCACAGCGAATCCTGGCCGCCCCCCTGAAACTCATCTCCGATGCTGTAGGCCAGGTTTTTCTACAGAGGCTGACTGCATTGAAACGAAACGACATCGGTGGAATGAAGATGCTCTACAGACGAGTTGCGTTGGGACTCGCACTGACTGGACTTATAGCACTGACCCCGGTGGGCATCTGGCTAGAGAGCATTTTTGTCATTGTGTTCGGTGAGGATTGGCGCCTTGCGGGAATCATCGGTACAATTCTCGTACCACTGGTCTGCATTAGGTTTGTTGTTTCCCCGATCAGCATCGTCAATCAGTTTCACAACTCGAATTTTTTGGGGATGATGATGCAATTTGGAATCCTGATTGGCACGACAACTGCCCTTCTGCTTTCCTATCTCTATTCATTTGAACTAGTTGACACCATCCGTGCTTTCGTTGCCGCCAGCTGTACTATTTATGTCCTGTTCGGTTTATTGAGTTACTTGAGACTAATATATGTGGGAGTGAAAAGTGGCTGAGAGATATGTGTCATCTGAGTGGACGCGCCAGCTCGAGTCCCGCATGCATTGGGAATTCTACTGGAACCAGCAGGCGCTCATGGCAGAGTATCTGAAGACCGGTCCCAGGAACCTGGTCGAGATCGGTGTTGGATCTGGATTTGCGGCCAACTATCTTCGTTCAAAGGGCCACAGGGTAACGACTGTGGATCTAGATGCAGCAAAGTTCCCAGACATTGTGGCCGACATTTCAACATTTCAGCCTGAAGAGTCTTACGACGCCGTGTTGGCTTTTGAAATTCTTGAACACATCCCGTTTGATGTTGTTGTAAGAGCTGTTGGGCGTATGGGGACATACGTAAGGGACGCCGCATTCATCTCCGTTCCAAGGCAGCAAATCAGTTTGATGAGCGTCAAACTGAAACTTCCAGTCGTAAGGGAGTTATCTTGGAGAATCGCGATCCCACGCCGGAAGCTGAAGATTCGATCGCACTTCTGGGAGGCCGGGATGGCAGGCGTTCCAGTTGAAAAGATTGAGTGCGCTTTTCAATCAGCCGGGTTCAAGGCGGCAAACCGGTTTGACTACCTGAATCAAATGTTCATGCACTGGCACAAAGATGATATCAGCCAAACACAGATCATTGAGTGAATGCCAAATCGCCGTTAGCCTAAATTCCAGATTTATTGTTACAGCAAATCACGTTGCTGTTCAAGCAGCGAATCTTCATTTTTGCGCTCAGTTTGAGAAACAGTATCCCACCCCCGAGGGATCATGTCATTTGAACTTCGCTCGAGGGAATTGAAGACATGGCCTGCCTGATCTGGCCGGTTGAATTCACAAGTTTCTCTATTCTTCGAAATGGGAGATGGGTACTGATAGTTTCATCAGTCTCACCTCTATCAATCTCACGCAAATAACAAATGGACAACTGATCTGACAATTCTTCACCAAACTCGGAGCAAGTCATGACCACGCCCCTCAAAAGAAATTTGCGGAAGTTAAGGGATCATCTGAACAATAGGGTAATTTCCAAGCTGGAGAAAAGATCAACTGAAAAGCGAGCCATTCTCACAGAAAGACCACCCGTATTCATTCTGGGAGCCCCCAGATGCGGGAGCACTTTACTAATGCAGACAATGGCAAAGTGTCTTGATATTGGGTACCTTTCCAATCAGCATTGCAAATTGTATGGCGCGCCATCAGCCATTCACTCCATATTGGCAAGGGGGTTTGCAAGTCGGGAGATCACTTTCGTTTCGAAACATGGAAGTACCCCAGATGTTTATGGACCTTCCGAGTGTCCTGGTTGGTGGTACCGATTCTTTCCCCGTGCTCCGGAACACATATCAACATCACAAATGGATCCGAAGGCTCTACAAGAATTTCGAATGTCAGTGGAAGCACTTGCCCACAGTTTCGACCGTCCGTTATTTTTCAAGAACCTCTATGCTTCGCTTAGATTAAAGCCAATCATGCATGCACTGCCGGAGAGTCTCTTTATTGTCATCAGACGTGATCTCGGCGCTCAAGCGCACTCTATCCTTGAGGCACGATTCCGCAACACTGGCGACTATGGCGCTTGGTTCTCCATGAAAATTCCTGACACTCAATCAGTTGTAGAGTTGCCACCGCACGAGCAAGTGATATCGCAAATCACTGGAATACACAAAATTATCGATGAAGACCTTCCAATCGACAGGTTTTCGGAACGTCGAATGGACGTTTCCTATGAAGATTTCTGTCGTTCGCCAGCTGGAGTTTTGCAAGGAGTCATTGACTTCGTTTCTCAGTCGGGCGTCATTCTGCGGGAGCGCGCACCTCCGCCGGAACCTTTCCCAGTCAACTATGATGTGAGGATAGACCCAGAACTGTATAAAAGACTCCAAGAGTATCTTGGGACAATGAAACTCTGATGACGTACCCGTTAGCGAGAAACCATGACGATGAAAGAAACTGAGTCAAAGAGGAAGTATCGAGCTCACTGTGATTCGAGCTTGGATATCCCTCTGTTCTCCAAGGACTGGTGGCTTGACGCTGCAGTGGGTGCGGAAAACTGGGATGTTGCAATTGTGGAGGAGAATGGTCGTCTCGTTGCTTCCATGCCCTACGCATTCTCAAAGCATGGTCCATTCTTTCAGATTTATCAGCCGCCATTGACACAGTGCCTAGGTCCATGGGTCGATTCCGCCCTGCTTGGCAAGGAGAGCGAACTACGCCTTCATAGAAGCCTGATCAGTCAACTTCCTGCCTATGACAAATTTCAGCAGTCATGGAACTTTCAGAATCTGAATTGGTTGGCATTCCACTGGTCTGGTTTTAGACAGACAACACGTTATACATATCGGATCGAAGACATATCGGACACGAAAGAAGTCTGGCAGGGTTTCAAAGATAGCGTAAAGGGTGATTGCAAGAAGGCGGAACGCCGTTTCGGTGTTCAAGTCCATGAGACGGAGAGCACCAGCGAGTTTATCCAGCTTCACAGCATGGTGTTTTCTAGAAAGTCACTAAAGCGAGGATACAGTGACGCGCTCATCAATAGAATTGACAATGCTTGCGGGAAAAGAAACGCGCGCAAAATATTCATTGCAAGAGACGCAGAAGGAAGAAGTCATGCTGCTGCTTATATTGTCTTCGACAGTAAATGTGCGTATTATTTATTGAGTGGTAGCGATCCAGATCTTCGTTCCAGCGGGGCGTTGAGTCTGTGTCTCTGGAAGGCGATACAGGAATCGGCGACACGCGTCAGGTCTTTTGACTTTGAAGGATCAATGATTGAGAACGTGGCCAGATCATTTCGCGCGTTCGGAGGTGAGCAAACTCCGTATTTTTTTCTGTCCGACTTTCCTTCGATTTCTTACCGTATTCTTGAATTCATAAAGCAGGAAGTACGGAACGCCAGCAAGCGACGTTAGTGGTGCTGCTATGATTTTGCTACTTGTCGAAACGGGTGAAGCAAAGTTGGGATCAATCGCCAACTTTGAAAGTGTCGAGGGAAATACTGCTGGCAATAGGCGAACGCGATGCACGCGAAACTGCTATTTCGCCGCCTCTCGATCCGGGAATACTCGGTTTCTGTTGCTTGCGCGAACGACTGGTAGAGTTGGAGTGAGAACTGGTTGATGTTTCTCGCAGCAGGAACGGTGGACGTGACCCCGGAGGTGAACCTTCCACTCAGTGGCGCCGGTCGTGGGAACCTGCCAACCAGTGGCATTCACTCGCGACTGGAATTCAATGCGGTTCGGATGGTCTTGGGCGCAAGCGAAATCGTCCTTGTTTCGGGCGACTTTCTCTCAATGGGGCATGTTCTCCGCCGGCAGGCTGAAGAGAGCCTCTCGCTCGATTCTGCGCGAATATTTCTTCTCGCCTCCCACACACATTTTGCACCGGCCGTGGATCCCCGGCTTCCGGTGTTGGCCGAGGTTGATGCAGATTACCTCGCTCTATGCCAGGAGAGACTCCACCAGTTGCTTTCCAGCTTGATGTCAGCAAAGCCAAAGCCCGCCATTCTAAAGTACCATGCAGGCGACCATGGTGAGAACATCTACAGGAGGCGGCGTGCTTTGAACTGGAAGAAAATGCGGATGGAAGTGCGCATGCTTCCTGATTTTCGCGTGCCAGTCCCGGGCCAGATTGACGTTCTCGTGTTTGGCGATATTGCAGGTAAGCCACTGGCAATCGTCTGGTCGTGGGCCTGCCATCCCACAACCTTTCCAGATCGCACGTCTGTCAGTGCTGAATTTCCTGGAGTTGTGCGAAGCGCATTGCGAACTACTTTTGGTGACATTCCGATCCTGTTTCTTCAGGGATTTTGTGGCGACGTCCGTCCAAACTTGATCGACAACGGACAGGGAGCCAAGTCAGGGATCAAGAAAATACTCTACGGCACCACTTTCGGCCATGTGCACATGCAACACTGGCAGAATTGGGCAGACCGACTGGCCAAGAAGGTGGTGGGCATATCGGATTTGGCGATGGATTCAAAGCCGATTGAGCCGGAAGCCATGAAACCATGGCGAAAGGTACTGCCGTTGTCTGAACTGCAGGATATCGCGCACCCTGAACGTCCGCTTGTGATTCAGGGCTGCACGCTGGCCAGCGGACTCGATCTGGTTTGTCTGGGGTGTGAACCGGTCAGCGGATTGGCGCGGCACTTTCAGACTCAAGGACGGCGAACGCTTGCCATCGGCTACGCTGATCACATTTTCGGCTACCTACCGACAGAAAGCCAGTTTGCCGAGGGTGGCTATGAGGCTGAGGGTTTCAGAAGAAACTTCTCGCTGTCCGGGTCCTACTTTCCCGATATTGAACGGCGGCTGGTGAGCTTCCTTAACTCAAGTAACTAGAGGCATTCGAAGGTGTTGTTCAACACGGCAAAATCCCCACCACGGCCACGCAGCTTGCCGTTTGCACTGCGTGGCAGGTTGCCGTCATGCGCGACAGGGCGGATATTCATATCGACATTGCGCGAACACACGTCATTCTTGACCAGCATCTTGTGCTCCGCCTTGAAGGTTTGAGCGTCTATCATTTGAAGTGACTTGCGCGCGGGATGATTCACTTTCCAAGACCTTAGGGTCCAGATGGTTCTTCACGAACCTGAACTTTCCGCTCGCTTCTCGTGGAATCTCACTCATTCGGTGGATATCGATCGTCATCTTGTCGCCAAGCCTCTCCCGGAGATCACCCAAAAGTGTCATCTCTTCCTGCCCATCAAACTCTTCAGTGGCGGCAACGTTCACCGTCACTTCATTGATGGCTCTCTGTATCAGTTGAAAGCTTTTGATCCCTGATACATTCTTCGTGCAGTTGCTCAGGTTTCCCTGATTCACCCGGCCATTCTCCGGCGAGTAAATAAAGTCCAGGTTCCTGCCCTCAATACGCTCCACGATCGGGAAGAAAGAACCACAGGGGCAGAAAGTTTCAGGCGGTGCAAGCTTGATGCGATCCCCGATCCGGTATCTTATGAGCGGTGTTCCCGATGTCGTGAAGGATGTCACCAGTATTTCACCTTCATTGGCGCGCTCAAGCCGCTCGTCAACGACTTCGAACACGCCTGTGAGAGGATGAATATGCTTGCTGCCACTGGCACACTCAAGGATGAATGGGGCTCCCTCGGATGAAGCGTACTGGTCTGCAATCCGGCAAGAGAATGTCTCCTCAATGAGGACTCTGCTTTCGGGAAGAACCATCTCCGCTGTGGGAAAGACCGCAATGACTTTTCCAGCGTACTTCAGATTTCGTGCACAGGCGATCCGGCACAGATCCGAAATGGAAGACGGAAAGCCGACAATGAACTCCGGATCAAACTGCTCCAGACCCCTCCAATAGTGTTCAAATGTATCTTCGTTGATGTGGAAAGTGGAGTAGAACCTGATCTTGTTGATGAAGTCATCTCGCCACAGGCTCCCCTTCTTGACATCGCCCGCAGTGACCAGGGACTTTCCACTGAACCATGCACATCTCTTTCCCAGCGTGTAACCAAACTTTTCCCGGAAGTGGTCAAGAAGTGCAAACCGCTCCTGCATGTCATGCAAGGCGTAGACGACCTTGAGCGACGCACCCGTTGTTCCACCAGTATGGCTTTCCCATCCAGCGGCAGCAGGGATCGTGCAGATTTCGTCAAAGTGTTGCACCAAATCGTCTTTGGTCATGATTGGAAATTCATGCAGAGGCCGATCGCGATACAGGGAAAACCAACTGGATCTTGAGGTTGCTCCATCAAGAAATGCCCGCAACCTTGAGGCTGCTTCAAACCCCAACTCTGCTCGCGAAAGGGTTTCGGCACGGGAAAAATAGTCTCGCCTCTCGGCGTACACACCGCGTCGCCTGTGCCAATACTGCCATGTGTTGTAGAGAGAAATTGCGATGTTTTGCACGCTTAGTGGCGCGTGCCGCAGAATGAGATCTTTCATTTCATCACCAGCATGAACTGCACCCTTGCCACCCATATTGCAGACTGCCGACCATGCGACTGGCAATCCATATCCACTGTGATCACCCGTTGACCAGCAGTTGTTCGTCCATGTTCTGCGCGGTCACAAGACCTCCCGACGCAACCGCTTTCCATAAGTCGAAATCCCTCGGACATGCCCCAGTCTGAATGGATTGGCTCGCATCAGCAACAGCTCTTGCACACTCCAAACGGAGTTCAGGTAGCACGCGCCATCTCAAATATATCCGACACCGGCGAGGTATTCCGGTTGTCCACCCCATTCTCGATTCGATCCAGTTTCCTGTGCAATTCCCGCATTGGCAGCATGAACTCCCTGCTCTGTTTGATGCGCGGGTGTGAAGTGGGAGAGATATCAGTTCCGATGTTGAGCTCTTCATACAGCTTCTCCCCGTCCTTCAGGCCCGAGATCCTGATTTCAATGTCGCCGTCCGGGTTGCTGTCATTTTTCACGGTCAGCCCGGCGAGTTCAATCATCGATTCTGCCAGTTTCATGATCTTCACGGGCTCGCCCATGTCGAGCACAAACACCTCGCCGCCTTCCGCCATGGCCGCAGCCTGGATGACGAGTTGGGCCGCTTCCGGAATGAGCATGAAATAGCGGGTGACATCCGGATGCGTCACCGTCAACGGGCCGCCATTTGCAATCTGTTCGCGGAACAGCGGAACGACCGATCCGGTGGAACCAAGCACATTGCCAAAGCGCACCATGGCAAACAAGGTTTCGTGGTTCTTTTCCGCCGCAAGGGCCTGGATCACCATTTCCGCCACCCGCTTGGTGGCCCCCATGATGCTGGTCGGTCGCACGGCCTTGTCTGTCGAGATCATGACGAAGCGGCGCACTTTGTTCTCCATGGCTGCCTCGGCCACTGATCTCGTTCCGAAAATGTTGTTGTCAATTCCTGCTGCCGCATTCTCCTGCACCATGCGCACATGCTTGTAAGCGGCGGCATGAAACACGATGTCAACACCATGTTCGCGCATCAGCACGGACATTGCTTCCTTGTCGCGTATGTCAAGGAGACAGGGTACAAACTGGCAGGTTGCCGCCTTCAGAGCAGCCGCCTGGCCCTCGATGGAACGATGGATCTCGAACAGTGCAAACTCGCTGCTTTCAACCAGGATCAGCTTGCGTGGCTGATAGGCGAAAGCCTGCCGGACCAGTTCAGATCCAATGGAACCCCCTGCCCCCGTGACCATGACGACCTGGTTCTTGATGACCTTTTCCATCAAAACGCGGTCGGGAGGAACCGGATCCCGGCCCAGGAGATCTTCCACCTTGATGGGTCTCAACTCTGTGAGCTTGACCTGGCCATCGACAAACTCGTTGGGCGGAGGCACCATCTTGACGACGAGACCTTGCGCCAGGAGATGATCAACCAGCAATCGTCTGCTGCTCCTTCCGAGATCGGACCGCGCCACGATGACCTCCCGTGGCTGCTTCACTTCCATGACGGCGACAAGTTCCTCGGGCGAATAGACCTTGAGACCTGATATGGTTCGTCCGACCAGCGTGTAGTCGGTGTCCATGAAGGCCACCGGACGGTAAACGCGGTTGCGGCGCATCGCTTCCAGCAGAAGTTGCCCCTCCTGACCTGCCCCGTAGATCAGCGCAGGAATCATTTGCCGCGGACGGGCCTGCTGAGCACCGGCACCAAAGACCAGGGCCGCAAGTTTGCGCAACAGGATCATCGCACCAACGGCCAGCAACAGGTAGATCAGCACCACCGAGCGCGCAAAACCTGGCGTGCCTTGGGCAAACACGAGAGCGATCCAGATTCCGGCCGCAATGACCTGGGAGAGAAGAATGCGCTGCTCCAGAATGCTAGAATAACTGCGAGATGCCGCCCAATAGATGCCGAATGGGAATGCACTTGCCACACTGATGAGGGGGGCAAAGAGATAGAGGTGGATGCGTGCCGCATCCGGAAATTCCAATGCAGAGAGCCGGAGGGCGTAGGCTGCGAGAACCGCGAGATTCAAGGCTAGAAAATCTGCCACCGCGATGATCGCGACTTTGCTCTGGCTGGGCAAGTTCTGCAGGAACGATGCAAGAGATCGTACCGCCGTCATGGGTCAGTTTCCTTCCTTGCCGGGAACCTGGCCAGAAATGGGTTCCACCGTGATGTCATCAATATAGAGAATGCCAGACAGCTTCGTGTCCAGGCCCGAACGGGCAACAGTTTCAAGTTGCAGCAGCTGCGTGGAACATCCGGTTTCAGGCACGCTGAAAAGCACATTTGATGGCACCCACGGGCCACTCGTTCTGATTTCAGGAGACTCCGCCAGGAGCCCGTTTTTCTCTGCGCACCTTATCCTCCAGAGCAGGCCACGGGACGCTTCGAGTTTTTGCACGAGAACAGTGAAACGCAGGGCATAGGTCCCCGGCAACAGCCGCAGGTGCTGCGAAACACCGGCGTAGAACCCCTGATGTCCGACGAATTCTGCCCGCAGCGCAAGATTGGCTGAGCTGCCGGGCCTGGAAACGATGCTGGCCACGGCGTTTTTGGAGGGACGGATGTTCCAGTCAAAATACTGGTTCAGGGGTTCCATGTCGAACCCGCCATCAAACACGTTCTGGACACGCGCAAGTCTTGCCTGGTGGAGTGAGTCCAGCCAGACGTAGTGGGCCTGCTCGAAGTTCTTTTGCTTGATCAGGCTGGCAACAAGCTGGCGCACTTCACCGGCCTCGGTCTCTCCACCCGATGCACGCAGGGCCGCAAAGAGCTTCTGTGCGGTTTGCCAGCCATCAGGTTGTTTGACGAGATGGTCGAAGAGCGGTTTGCGCCAAGGCGGCCGCGTATTCAGGGTTCCGGCCAGAAAAGAAACGGCATCCTTGTCGTCCACAAGCTTTGAAAGAACCGGAAACAGCTGTTCGCCAAGCTCAGGCCGGGAACGCAGCAAACCATCGAGATGGCGGAGTGCCTCGTCATGGTTCTTTGCCTGAAGGGCGATGTTCACGGCGCTCAACTGCGTTCGCGGATCACGCAGGCTGAGGCGGGCCGCCCCGAGAATGAGCGCTTCCTGCTGGCCGCTTTGCTTTCTGAGACCCGCTACAATTGCGAGATACAGCAACGCCTGCTGGTCGAGCGCATCATTCTTGAGGCGGGCCAACGCCGCATCCTCGACATTCGCCAGACCTGCTTCGTCCAACGCGGACAGATGGTCAATGATCGCCTGACCGCTCAGATCCTGCGGCAGGAGACTGGCAGGCTCAGACCGCCAGATCCTGGGAAGGCCAGCAACAGCCGTAAGCCCGGCAGCCGCAACCAGCGCTAGAAGCAACAGCCCCCGCAGCAGCGACCGCACTCGGACGATGCTGCCTCCCCTTTCTGCAGCCGGTTTAGTATCCTGCTGTCTGGTCGAGGTCATGTTCACGGACCTCCCTGGGGGCCGAACCGGAACCAAGTGATTGCGGCAATAGCGACTGTGCAGCCCGCAAGCAGCATTGGCACCACGATCAGCCGCAAGACGTCTCGTTTGCGCATGCGTGCAGGTTTCAAGGGGGTTCTTGAAGGTTTGGCCGGATGGCGGGCCAGAGTCCTGCGGCGGTTTGCATCCCGCTTGCCACTGAAGGCCTGCGCAGACGGCTTCTCTTCCGGTTCGCGCCCTGCCCCATTCTCAAGGCGTGCAGACGCCTCCTTGACGCGATGGAAGAGATTGGCCTCCCATTTGCTCGGGTTGCGGTCGGGATGCAGCCACTTGAGCATCCACCGCTTGTGCTCACGCACATCATTTGCCGTCGCACTGCGCGAAAGACCGAGCACAAGCCGGTCGCTGCCGTTGGCATGGGTTACGATGTGCTGCAGATACACGCGCGCCGCATCCCGGATGCTATCCTGGTGCAAACCCCGTTCGAGGCCATAGCGGGCGAGCGTCATCTCATCCCCTGCTGCACACTTGATGACGTCCAGCATGTCCGGAGGCAATGGCTGCGGTGATTGCCGCAGCAATTGCTTCGGTTGCCGGGCGGCTTCCAGTGCACGGTCGACGGCGAGCATCATCCCCGCCTTCAGCTGCGCGCGGACGGCAACTGCGGAGTGTTGCCATAGCTGTGATAGTCATAGTCGCCATAGCCATAGCCATAACCGTATCCGGTTTCCTTCGCATCAAACTTGTTGAGCAGGGCCCCGATGACATTGGCACGCGCCATTTGCAGCCGCTTGAGGGCAATTCTTGCCGTCCTGCGCCGGGTCTCGTTGGCGGCGACAACGAGCATTGTGGCCTGCACCAGGCGAGACAGGAGTGGTGCATCGGCAAGACCCATGATCGGCGGTGAATCAACGATCACGATGTCGAATGACTCAGCTGCAAGCGTGAGCAGCGATGGCATCCGCGCACCCGTAAGAAGTTCCGCCGGATTGGGTGGCAGCGGTCCGGAAGTCATCAGGACCAAACCCTCGGTTGTGGAGGCCTGCACAACCTCCTCCGGCAACTTGGCACCTGAAAGGTAACTGCTGAGGCCAACCTCATTGCTGATGCGCAGGCGCCTGTGCAGAGACGCATTACGGAGATCGGCATCAATCAGAAGTACGTTGAGGCCGATCTGCGCCAGGGACACCGCCAGCGAATGCGCCGTGGTTGACTTGCCTTCGGCAGGCTGGCTGCTGGTGACGAGAATGGAGCGAGGCAGGCCTTCGCTGGTGGCAAACTGCAAGCCGGTACGCAATGAGCGGTAGGCCTCTGCAATGCCGGAACGCGGATCCGACAACTCGATGTCCAGTGAGCGGCCTGCCCTCGGCTTCGGAATGATGCCCATGACAGCCAGACTGAACTCGCGCTCAATGTCCTCCGGCGACTTGAAACTGTCATCCAGCAGATCAAGGCCAAGAGCCGCCATCACTCCCAGGAGAACACCGACAACAAACGCAAGTCCCATGTTCAACAGGAGGTTGGGTGAACGGGGGGCACCCGGCTTGATGGCCCTGTCGACGATTGAAATATTGTTGGTCCCCACGCCACCGGCCACGCCGATTTCCTTGTAGCGCTGCAGCAGCCCGTCATACAGGGAACGGTTGGTGTCAACTTCACGCTGCAGGATGTTGTACTGTATGCTCCTGTTGCGCTGGTCAACAACCTCGGCCTTGCTGCCCTCAAGCTGCTGTATGAGGGTCTCTTCCTCCTCCTTGGCGGCAAGGTAGGATGCCTCAAGCGAGTTCTTGATGGCGGCGACTTCGGTCTGGACTTGCCGGTCGAGTTCCTTGATCTGGTTGCGAAGCTGAACCATCAGCGGGAAGGCCGGCTTGTAGATCGCGAGTTTCTGCTGGTATTCCGCCGCAAGTTCGGTACGCAGCTTGCGGTTGGCCTTGATGGCGTCACTGTCCAGAATTTCCTTCAGTCCCAGCCCGTCTGTGGACTGCGCCTGTTTCCACACGAGTTCCTTCTTGATGCGGTCACTGCGCACTTCCGCAAGCTTGTCATTGATGGCCTGAAGATCGGAGGCAGAGAGGCTCTTGTTGTCATCCAGCCGGATGATGCCCTGTTCCTCGGCATACCTGACCAGCTGCTTTTCCGAATCCTCAAGCTTTGACTTGAGTTGCTGCAGACGCCCCTCAAGGAATTTCCGCGCGTAGGCAGTGGCCTCAAAGCGCCTGTCGAGATTGTCGGCAATGAATACATCTGCGTAACCATTCGCAATGGTCTGGGCCATGGCCGGGTTCGGGTGGTCGACACTGACTTTGACGATCCGGGAGCCGCGCACGGGGGCAACGCTGAGCGAGCGGATCAAACGGTCAACGCCGGCGCGCGTCACATCTTCCTGGCTGAAGCCCTTCTCGGCCGTCGAACCTTCCTCTTCCCCCATGACAAGGGCCTTGACGACATCCAGTATCGACTTGTTCTTCACATTGAAGGTCTTCTCGGCCCCAAGCCCGAGAGTGGTAACGACACGTTCTGCCAAGGCCCGGCTTGCCAGGAGCTCATACTGGGTTTGAAAGAACTCCATGCCGGCAGTGCCCTCATCCGGCTGGACACCGTCGACTTTGACAATGTTCATCGTTTCGCGGTCAATTTGCAGGGAAGCGGTCGCCCGGTAGATTGGCGTCATCAGGAAGGTAAGCACTGCAGCGACAAGCAGGGACGTGAGCACGATGCCGGTGATGAGCCAGCGGTATTTCAGCGCAATCCGGACATACTTCCAGAAGTCAAAACCCTGCTCACCGGTTTCGGTGTCAACATTTGGAAAATACGGATAGGGGTTGGCACCGAGGCGATAATTCTGCGGCACGGCGGCCGCAGATGATTCAACGATCGCTTGACCGGACCCTGGCGGTGGAAATTGTCTTTGCGGCTGGTCCATCTGCTCTTTGACCTTAAAGCAACATCAGCCGGAACAGGCCCGAAATCGGCAATGCATCCTTGATGTCGCGCAGGGTTGTGCGGGCCGCACTTTCATCCACCATCACGATATCGCCTGCCTGCAGTATCGGATCATCGACCTTGCCACCACGGATTTCACGGATGTCAAAACGTGCGGCCATTCGCTTGTTGTCAACCGTTCTGAACAGCAGGACGCCACTCGGGTCAGCGATGACCGTCAGTCCTTCCGCGAGGGCGATGGCCTGCAGCAGCGATATCTGGCCCGTCGTGGGGAAGATGCCCGGCTTGTTCACGGCACCATCGACGGTGATGCGCTGGCTGTTGTATTCCTTGACGAACACCGACACCTGCGGCGATTGCAGGTATCCTGCTTCAAGTTTCGAGGCGATGTCGCGTTCGAGTTGAACCTGCGTTCGGCCGCCAGCTTTCACTGTCTTGATGAGAGGCAGCGTGATCAGGCCGCTGCTGGTCACCTGTACGGTTCTGTTGAGTTCGGTTACACCGAAGACCGTGACGTCGAGGACGTCAAGAGGCGCAATCTTGTAGTCCTGCTTGTCAGCTGTCGCTGCGGAAGAGTTGGCGGCAAATATTTTCTGGGCATTGGCGGCAGCGTCTCCCTTGATCGCGCCCGACGAGCCGCCCGTCTCCTGAAACGTGCCGTTTGCCGCTCCTTTTTCGAGTGAGCTGCCACCTGCGCAGGCTGTAAGCAGCAACAGGCAGAGCATCACAAGCATTCCGGTGACTCTGGATGTGAGCGGGATCATTGTGTTGTGGCTCCAAAGAGCCGCTGCCAGAACCCCGGCTCGCGGCGGGCCACTGCGGGCCGCAATTCCATCATTGGCACCTCTTCCGGCGGCCTGTTTTCGAGAATCATTGCGGGGCGAACACTTACCAGATTCTCAGCCTCTGCAGGCCCGATGCGGCTCACAGCAAGATCGCGGGCTTCCGCAAGAAGCGGCGGGCGTGATTTCGTGTTGTGCGCGTCAGTTGCAAGAAGCGACACAAGACCTTCCGACAGCATGCGCTGCGCCCAATACTGCGGCCGCCTGCCAAAACGACCCGTCAGAGAGCCTGCCGTGATCTGCATCCAGACTCCTGATTGGGCCAGCTTCTGCACCGTGGCGTAATCCTGCTCGATCCACTTGAGGCGCTCCGGATGTGTCAGTACCGGCACATATCCGCTGACCACGATGCTGAACATGAGTTCACCGAGCCGTTGTGGCATCACGTGGTGGGGAGGCTCGACGAGCACGTAGCGGCTGTCATGCAGCGTCAGTATCTTCCCCTGTTTCAGGCATGTGACAAAATCGGGCCGCACATGGGCGTCGGCGCCAACCACAAGGGCGACTTGCAGTCCTTCCCGCTCGAAAATGTCGTTCAGGTGCTTGACGCGCGCACGTATGTCGCTGGACTGGTTGTCGTAAACACCAGGCATGAAGTGGGGCGTGCAGGCCATCACTCCAATGCCGTCGGCCTCGGCCATCCGCCCGATGGCAATGGCGTCCTCAAGCGTCTGCGCGCCGTCATCAACGCCGGGCAGGATATGGCTGTGAAGATCAATCACAAATCCCGGCTCCGCCTGCAGAATATATTGGCTGTCTGCCCATGGTCCGCCCCCCGGATGACGGTGCATCGCCTGCCTGCAAACCATGACAATTGTGAGGCCTCGGCATTATGACCCTTGTTCCGTAGACGGCTTTCGGCGAACCCCGAAGGTTCCCGGGACAAACGGTCGCAGAGACCTCGGGGCTTTCGGCAGCCCCGGATCAGCGGCGGGGCGGTGTTGCTGCTCCCGTCCGCGCAACACGGCACCCGGCAGCGTCACCATTCCCATCAGAACTGCAAAAAGGGACATGAGCGCGGGCGTTCTCAGACCGAAATCGACGAGGGCATGGACCATCAGCAGGAAGGCAGAAACTGCCGCAGCCCGATAGAACGCACTTCCGTGACTGAACATTCCCAAGCGAACAAGCCGAACTGCCGCAACAACGGTCAGGAACAGGAAAGCCATAAGCAGAAGCAACGCCGGCAGGCCACCATCAAACACAAGCTCCAGCCAGTCGTTGTGGGCGTGGTTCACGTAGTTGTCGACAATGTCTGCCGGGCTTTCAAAGATCTGGTAGACGGAAGCGAAACTTCCAAACCCACCCCCCATGGGAAAGAGTGCATAAGCCCCCTTTGATGCCACCGCGTAGATGGTGGTGCGAAAATCAGCCAGAGGATCACGTTCGGCAAGCCGGAGGATACCAACCATGCTGGCCTGGCTGATAACAAAGAATGCGGCGAGCGTAGCGAAAATGGCAGCGCCAGACTGGGCAAACCTGTGCCAGCGGAAGACCAGTGCGAATGTCAGAAAAACACCGAGCATGGCGAGCAGGACGCCGCCCCTGGACCCAGATGCCGCAAGGCTCGTGAGGAGCATGCCAGTATAGGTGGCTGCGAAGAGAGTCGAAAGCCAAGGCGGCATACGCCAATGGTCAGTGACGTGCATGGCGGTTGCCGCCACGAACGGAATGGCCGCAAAAAGCTGCGCGGCAAGGAAATTTCGGTTGTTGAAAGTGCCAGAGGCAACAGCGTTGCTCTCCTTGCCATAAAAATGGAGATCATAACCGAACCCGGCGTATCTCTGCGCCAGTGCCAGCACGGCCGAGAACAGGGCACAGCTGAGAATGATCAAGGCAATCCAAGTGAGACGCCGGGAATCCAACGTGAGCACTGCCAGATATCCGGCAATCGCCGGCAAAAAGGCCATGGCAGCACCGTAACCGGCAGAGGGCTGGAGATTGAGCGGCAACCATGGCAACGGTCGGCCGGAGGCTGTGTAAATGTCAACGACGAGGTTACGCTTTGGCAAGGCCGACCAAACGTCTGGAGGCAGCGGAACCAACTGAGCGACAATCAACAGGAGGCCAAGGAGAATCAGAACTGCACCGGCAGCAGCGACCCATGTGGGAAACCCACGGCGCAAATGCCAAGCCGCCACAGCGATGATGAAAATACTTGAAACGGAATGAACGGTTGTGACCAGCGCTGAAGGCAGGCTGATCCCCCCGGACACGATCATGAGTATGAGCCAGCCGCATACAGCTGTTTCCCACCACAATGCGGGCGGAGACCCTTGCGCTGCTCCATGGTGTGAAAGCGGCATGGCAACCCTGCTCCTCGCCAGATTGATTCGAACGACCGCACACAGCCGTCGCGATTCGCCCCTCTTAAACGAAGGCCCAGCTTAACACGAGAACCATGGGTGTCCGCCTACCCGCCCTCTTCAGTCGGCGCTCGTTGGCGTTTCTTCATTGTCCAACAAGTCACCGCACTTGACCGCACAGCCAATCGCAACAGGCCCAACAAAGGCCAAGGTGGTGATAATCGGTGGAATGACGGGTGCGGGTGCGGCGGCGACGGGCGGTACACCAGCGCCACCAGGAGGATAGGCACCGCCACCGGGAAGATCAGCCACGGGTTGAATGACCGCTGCGTCGCAGGGTGCCACGTCTGAAACTGTGAAGACCGTTGGTTCTGTCAGGGCCACATCACAAGTCTTGAACGACAAGGTTGCAAAGGAGTTGTTCCCCACCAGCACGCGATCACCAGGTTTGAGAACGACATTCTGGAGGGCGGGAGCAAAACCTGAACCGGTACTGACCAGCACTTTGCCACTCAAATCTGACACAGTGGCAATCTTCTCAGACGAATTGTCGGCAGCCATGGCACCTGAACAGGCCATCGCCGATACGAGAATGAGCCCACCAACCTTCAAAATCATAAGCATCCCCCCCAAACCGGACACAGCCTGAAGTCCCTCTAAACAGTTAAGACCTCACGTGTCAACAAGACGAACACCAAAATGGAGATACATGGCTCGGATGACACATCAAGTCGCAGTTGCGAGGGTTGACAGCAACCGAAAGTACATTTTTTGGCTGTTGATTCAGCTTCAAAAAACTACTTTTAATTGTATTTCTGCAGGAAGCGCGATTCATGGGTACAAAACCTGTGGTCAGCATGGCGGGAACCCGAACAAACTGTTGCAGAAACACCCACCTTCCAACAATGACCGAAGAGAGTTCCCAAGAGCTGCAACGCGCGCAATACGGCAGTTAAAATATTGAAATTACTTATAAATACACGCCTACTCAACAGAACAAGTTGAGACGGCACCAAAGCGACGGCGCAAGCAGGACAGCATCAGCAGATTGTGCCAGTCCCGCCCTTCGCAAGAGCCAATGCCTCGGTCACGGCGATGGCCGACATGTTGACCACCCCACGGGAGGTGACAGAGCCGGTCAGGATATGGGCAGGCTTGGCCGTTCCCAGCAGGATCGGACCCACGGGAAGGGAATCTCCGAAAACCTTGATTGTCTGGTAGGCAATGTTCGCGGCCGAGAGATCCGGCATCACCAGCAGGTTGGCCTCGCCGCTCAGCGTCGATCCCGGCAGCTTGCGTTGCCGCACTGCAGCAATGAGCGCGGTGTCGGCCTGCATTTCACCATCAATCTCAAGCGCGGGCGCGCGCTGGCGCACCAGCCCCAGCGCGGCGCGCATCTTCGTCGATGACGGCGTGTCGAAATCGCCAAAGTCGGAATGCGACACCAGCGCCACCTTGGGCGTGAGGCCGAAGCGGGCCACATGGTCGGCACACAAGAGAACCATGTCCGCAATGGCTGCTGCGGATGGGTCCGGCTGCACATGTGTATCGGCGAGAAACACAATGCCGCGCGAGGTGATCATCAGGCTCATGGCCGCCAGTTCGTTGACACCTGGCGCAAGGCCGATGATGTCACGGATGTGCCGGAGCTTGGAGCGGTAGCGACCCTCCAGCCCGCAAATCATGGCATCCGCCTCACCACGATGCACGGCAAGGGCCGCAATGACGGTCGTCGAGGTTCGCACAAGTGTGCGTGCGGCCTCGGGCGTGATGCCCTTGCGCCCGCCGACCTCGGCCAGCGAAGCCACATAGTCCCGGTAACGCGGATCGTCTTCCGGATTGATGCACGTCACATCGCTGCCCAGCGCAAGCGAAAGGCCATAACGCTTGATGCGGGTTTCGATCACGGCAGGGCGGCCCACCAGGATGGGGCGCGCGATCCCCTCCTCGATCAATACCTGGGCCGCGCGCAACACGCGTTCGTCCTCACCATCTGCATAGATCACGCGGCACGGCGCTTTCTTCGCCTCGGCAAAGATGGCACGCATCACGAAACCTGACTTGAAGACGAAGCGCTGGAGATTGTCCACATAGGCGTCAAAATCAGCAATCGGGCGCGTGGCCACGCCGCTTTCCATCGCCGCCCGGGCAACAGCGGGTGCCACCCTCAGGATCAGGCGCGGATCGAACGGCGAGGGGATGAGTGAGTCCTTCCCGAACAACCGCGTTTCCCCGCCGGACGCCCGTGCCACGATGTCGGATGGCGCTTCCCGCGCCAGTTCGGCAATGGCGTGTACGGCAGCCCTTTTCATCTCCTCGTTGATTGTCGTCGCGCCGACATCCAGGGCGCCGCGAAAAATGTATGGAAAGCACAGGACATTATTGACCTGGTTGGCATAGTCCGAACGGCCGGTGCAGATCATCGCGTCAGGCCGGGTCGCCAGCGCGTCTTCCGGCATGATCTCGGGCGATGGATTGGCAAGCGCCAGCACCAATGGCTCGGGAGCCATGGCCTTGAGATATTCCGGCTTCAGGACACCACCAGCGGAAAGCCCCAGAAACACATCCGCGCCGGAGATGATCTCGGCCAGGCTGCGCAGCGGCGTTTTCTGGGCAAAGGCTGCCTTCCACTTGTCCATGAGCACGGTCCGGCCTTGATAGACCACGCCTTCCAGGTCACTCACCCAGATGTTCTCGCGCCTCGCCCCAAGGCTGACAAGTTGGTTGAGACACGCCAGCGCCGCGGCACCGGCACCGGAGGCGACGATCTTCACCTTGGCAATGTCCTTGCGGGACAGGCGCAGGGCGTTGGTAACAGCGGCACCCACGATCACGGCGGTGCCGTGCTGGTCGTCATGGAAGACCGGAATGGCCATGCGCTCGCGCAGGCGCTCTTCGAGTTCAAAACACTCCGGTGCCTTGATGTCTTCAAGGTTGATGCCGCCGAATGTCGGCTCAAGCGCCGCAATGGTCTCGACCAGGGCGGACACGTCGGTCTGGGCCAACTCAATGTCAAAGACGTCGATATCGGCAAACTTCTTGAAGAGGACAGCTTTGCCTTCCATCACCGGCTTGGCGGCAAGCGGACCGATGTTGCCAAGACCGAGCACGGCTGTGCCGTTGGACACGACCGCCACCAGATTGGCCCTTGCCGTGTAGCGCGACACGGACGCCGGATCGGCATGGATGGCTTCCGACACGGCAGCGACGCCGGGAGAATAGGCCAGCGCCAGGTCACGCTGGTTGCCAAGCGGCTTTGTCGCCCGCACCTCGAGTTTTCCGGGTCGCCCGCCCTCGTGATAGATCAGGGAACCGCTCTTGAGGTCAGTGGAAATCGATGACATGGAGAAACCAAAGGCCTTTCAGGGTTGATCTGGAACGAAACGCGGCGTCACGAGGGCGCGTCAGGAAAAGACACTGTGCCAGTGCCGAGCAATGTCAATCCGCCGCGGGATCCAGACCCTGTCTTTCGACTGCACATAGTCGATGAACTTGGCAAGGCCCAGGGCACGTCCGGGCCGTCCGGCAAGACGGCAATGCAGCCCGACCGACATCATTTTGGGTGAACCCCGGCGGCCCTCCTCGTAGAGGCAATCAAAGCTGTCCTTGAGGTACTGGTAAAAGTGCTCACCCGTGTTGAAGCCCTGCGGCGTCGCGAACCGCATGTCATTGGCATCAAGCGTGTAGG
>CALMZX010000139.1 GCA_937870685.1 uncultured Alphaproteobacteria bacterium | reverse complement strand
CCGCCCCTCCTTGCGAAGGAGGGGAGAAGGAGTTGCACCACACCAGCACCCGTCCAGGCAGGTGGGCGGCCCGCGTGAAGCGGGCCGTGACGGTACCGGGGGAGAGCGGGGAGTGGCCGGACACTGATCCACACAGCCTCGTCATGGCCCGCTTCACGCGGGCCACCCGCCTTTGGGCACAAGGCATGGAGGGCGAAGTGGTGAGGGAACAAGAGCGCCCTCACGCCCCAACACCCGTCATGGCCCGCTTCACGCGGGCCACCCATTTTTGGGCACAGCGCCCTGAGGGTGGAGTTTGGTGCAAAGACTGATCCTCCACGTGCGTGGAGGATGACAGGGTGGGGAGAATGACGTGCGGCAAGTCCGCTCGTTCGCTCAAACTTTTCCGTTCTTTTGTGCTCTCTCGAGTGCTTCTCGGTTGCGTTCAAAAAGTGACTTTTCAGGCGGTTCGAATGTCTTTTCGACCTCCCTTATGTTCTTTTCGGCGACTTTGTGAGCTGCCTCTGCCCCTATGATTTCCTTTGCTTTCGAACCAGACATTTCTCTCACTCCAATGGAAATGCCCCCATCCTGAATACTGCTATTAGTGCTTCTCGAATGTCAACCGCTTGGCTGTGAAGGATACCGTGTTTGCCATGCCCCAGATTCCCTCACTCCGCCGCTTCCTTCTTCCCCCGTTTCAGCACCTCGCGCAGGTATTGCCCGGTGTAGCTCCGCTTCTCCTTTGCCACGTCCTCGGGCGTGCCTGCCGCTACAATCTCGCCCCCGCCGTCGCCGCCTTCTGGCCCCAGGTCGATGATCCAGTCGGCTGTTTTGATGACTTCGAGGTTGTGTTCGATGACGACCACCGAGTTGCCTTGCTCCACCAGTTCATGCAGCACCTCCAGCAGCTTCTTCACGTCGTGGAAGTGCAGGCCCGTTGTTGGTTCGTCGAGGAGGTACAAGGTGCGGCCGGTTGAGCGGCGGGAGAGTTCCTTTGACAGTTTCACACGCTGCGCTTCACCGCCCGAAAGTGTCGTCGCCTGCTGGCCGATCTTGATGTAGCCCAGCCCCACGCGCTGCAATGTCTCCAGCGTGTTGCGCACGGCGGGCACGGCCTTGAAGAAGTCGGCGCCTTCGGTGACCGTCATTTCCAGCACGTCGGCGATGGACTTGTCCTTGAACTTGATCTCCAGCGTTTCGCGGTTGTAGCGGTGGCCGTGGCAGGCGTCGCAGGTCACATAGACATCCGGCAGGAAGTGCATCTCGATCTTGATGACACCATCGCCCTGGCATGTCTCGCAGCGGCCACCCTTGACGTTGAAAGAGAAGCGCCCCGGTTCATAGCCGCGGGCCTTGGCTTCCGGCAATCCGGCGAACCAGTCGCGGATGGGCGTGAAGGCGCCGGTGTAGGTGGCGGGGTTGGAGCGTGGTGTGCGGCCAATGGGCGACTGGTCGATGTCGATGATCTTGTCGAGGTGTTCGATGCCCTCGATGCGGTCATGGGCGGAAGGTGCCTCGCGTGAGCCCATGAGCTTGCGGGCGAGCGCGCGGTACACCGTGTCGATGAGGAGGGTGGACTTGCCGCCACCTGACACGCCGGTGATGCAGGTGAAGACGCCGAGCGGAATTTCGGCGCTGACGTTTTTCAGGTTGTTGGCGCGCGCGCCCGAAACGCGGATGGAGCGGCCTTTCTCCCAGGTGCGGCGCTTCCTTGGCACCGGCACCTGTTCCAGCCCGACGAGATATTTTCCGGTGAGGCTTTCCGGGTTCTGCATGACCTGTTCGGGGGTGCCCTGCGCCACGATGCGGCCACCGTTGACGCCGGCGCCGGGGCCGATATCGACAACATAGTCGGCAAGGCGGATGGCATCCTCGTCGTGTTCCACCACGATCACGGTGTTGCCGATGTCGCGGAGGTGGATGAGGGTTTTGAGCAGGCGGTCATTGTCACGCTGGTGCAGGCCGATCGATGGTTCGTCCAGCACGTAGAGCACGCCGGTGAGACCTGAGCCGATCTGCGAGGCGAGGCGGATGCGCTGGCTCTCTCCGCCCGAGAGCGTGCCGGAGACACGGTTGAGCGAGAGGTAGTTGAGCCCGACATCGACGAGGAAGCGCAGGCGCTCGCGGATTTCCTTGAGGATGCGGGCGGCGATTTCCTTCTGCTTCGGTGTCAGCTTCTCGTCGAGTTGCGTGTACCAGCGGTCCGCCTCGGCGATGGACATTTGCGTCACTTCGCCGATGTGCATCGCGTCGATCTTCACGGCGAGCGCCTGCGGCTTGAGGCGGAAGCCGGTGCAGGCGTGGCAATCATGGTCGGACTGGTAGCGGGAGAGTTCCTCGCGCATCCACTCGCTGTCAGTCTCACGCCAGCGCCGTTCGATGTTGCCGATGACGCCTTCGAAGGGCTTCTTCGTTTTGTAGGTGCGCAGGCCATCGTCATAGGTGATGGCGATTTCTTCCTCGCCGGTGCCGTTGAGCACGGCGTCGCGGGCCTTCTTCGGCAGGTCTTTCCATGGCGTGGTCATGGAGACCTTGAAGTGTTTGGCCAGGGCTTCCAGCGTCTGCATGTAATAGGGCGAGGTGGCGCCGGTCTTGCTCCAGGGGGCGACGGCACCGTCACGCAGGCTGAGGCTGGTGTCAGGCACCACGAGATCCGGCTCGAATTTCAGTTCCGTGCCGAGGCCATCGCAGGTGGGGCAGGCACCGAAGGGGTTGTTGAAGGAGAAGAGGCGCGGCTCGATCTCCTCGATGGTGAAGCCGGAGACGGGGCAGGCGAAGCGTTCGGAGAAGATGATGCGTTCGTGGGTTTCGTTCTTCGACTTGTTGGCGCTTTCCTCGGAGGTCTGCGAAGGGGGCAGCGGCTTGTCGGCGAATTCGGCAATGGCGAGGCCGTCCGCCAGCTTGAGAGCGGTTTCAAACGAGTCGGCGAGGCGGGTTGCGATGTCCTCGCGGACCACGATGCGGTCCACCACGACGTCGATGTCGTGCTTGTATTTCTTGTCGAGGGCGGGGACGGCGTCGATCTCGTGGAACTGGCCATCGACCTTGACGCGCTGGAAGCCCTTCTTCTGGAGGTCCTGCAGATCCTTTTTGTATTCACCCTTCCGGCCACGGACGATGGGTGCGAGGATGTAGAGGCGCGCACCTTCGGGGAGCGCCATGACGCGGTCCACCATCTGGGTCACGGTCTGGGCTTCGATGGGAAGGCCCGTGGCGGGCGAGTAGGGCACGCCGACCCGGGCGAAGAGTAGCCGCATGTAGTCGTAGATTTCGGTGACGGTGCCGACAGTGGAGCGCGGGTTGCGGCTGGTGGTCTTCTGCTCGATGGAGATGGCGGGCGAGAGACCGTCGATCTGGTCCACGTCCGGCTTCTGCATCATTTCGAGGAACTGGCGAGCATAGGCCGAGAGCGATTCCACGTAGCGGCGCTGGCCTTCGGCGTAGATCGTGTCGAAGGCGAGCGAGGATTTTCCCGAACCCGACAGCCCGGTGAAAACAATCAGTTTGTCCCGCGGCAGTTCGAGGGAGACGTTTTTCAGGTTGTGCTCGCGGGCACCCTGAATGGAAATCACGCGTTTCTGTTCGGCCATGGTGAGGGACTAGAATAAAAGGGGAACGATGACAAGGATCACAATGTAACCTGCGGATGGCAGTACGGTGTCAGCAGCGACAGGGATTTCCACAGTTCAGCGGCGGGCGCCGCGGAACTGCATGAGCACGTGGCCGAGCAGGGCGAGGAACACGACGCTGCCGCCGATAATGGTCCTGGTGCTGGGCACTTCGTCATGGACGAGCCAGACCCATATGGGGGCGAGCACCGGCTCCAGCGTGCTGATGAGGGCGGCCAGCGGGGCGGCCACGGCGCGGGCGCCGATGACAAAGACGGCAAGGCCGAAGCCGAGGTTGACCGCGCCGAAGAGGATGAGCCAGGCGAAATCAACGCCCGCGACGGCGAAGTCCGACGTCATGAGGCTGGAGAACAATGCTGCCAGCGTTACGCCAAGGCAGACGGCCGGCACCATTTCAATCCGGTGATGGCGGCGGGTGGTGACGGTGGCGATGGCGAGGCAGACGGTGATGAGAAGCGCGAGGCCATCACCGAGGAGGGACACGTCACTGGTGAAGGTTTCCGAGACCATGATGGCCACGCCCGCGATCACGGCGGCAATGGCTACCCAGGTGCCGCGGCTGACGGCTTCACGGAATATGAGAAAGCTGATGAGGGCGGCGAAAAGCGGTGCGCCGGCCTGCATGAGCAGGACGTTGGCGACCGTGGTGTGGGCCAGCGCCACCACGAAGGAGGTGGAGGCGATGCAGAAACACACCCCGACCACGACGCCGGGCCAGCCCATGCGGCGGAAATGCTCAATCGTGCCCTGCGGCCCGTGCTGCACGGCCATGAAGAGGAGCAGGAACACGGTAGCGAAATAGGAGCGCCAGAACACGATGGTCCAGCTGTCGGGGGCGTGGATGAAACGGGCGATGGTTCCGCCGAAGCTCCACAGCAGTGCCGCGGTGCCGACCAGCAGAAGTCCGGTGGTGGGTGTGAGGTGCAGCGGGCGGGCAGACATCGGATGTGATTCTCAGGGTGCCGCCCTTGTGGCGGAGATGCTTGCGGCTAGCGCGTTTGCCGGATGGCTGACAAGGTTCAGGCCGTGCAATGCGCCCATGCCAGAGCTGCGTGGCCAGTGCTGCGGGACTGACGGCAGCGCAACATGCTGTTCAGGTGAGGTTCATGCAGGTGAGGCGATGGTCGGTCATTCACCGGATGGTGGACACTCCGAGGTGGGCACAACAACGGAGACGATACATGGACCGCCGCAATTTCCTGAGAACCGCACTGGCTGGCGCCGCCGGGCTTTCCGCAACAGCCATTCTGGGCACTGAAGCCGAGGCTGCCGCCCCGGTCTATCTGGGCCGCCGCAAGGTTGATCCCTTCCTCGACCGGGACGTGCTGCATGTGGGCGCGGGCCTTGGCCTGTTCCGCAAGATCTCGTTCCGCGCCAAGGGCAACGATGTCTATGTCTACGACGTGAAGGTGGACTATTCGCTTGGTGGTGACCAGCACTTCAACACGCGTCTGAAGATCGCCCAGGGCACCTCCTCGCGGAAGCTGAACCTGCGCTACAACAAGCGTTTCGTGCAGGATGTGACGTTCCGCTACGGTAAGCTGCCCAACGGAAACGGCGCGGCCTTCGTGGAAATCTGGGGTTGGCGCTAAGTGAAGATGACGGCGACGGGTTTGCGGGCATGAGGCCGGGAACTGGCCCCGTGCCCGCATTCCGTTTCCGCTGGCAGGCCGGTTTCCACACGGAACGCGGTGGCAAATTTGCGCTTTGCAACATGGGGCGGACCGCCTAAAAGGCGGGCATCGGCAACACCTCTTCGTGGAAGATTCGCTCGTGTCACTGCTCGTCCGGCTCATGATCGCAGTCGCAGCCCTTTGCGGCGTTGCGACGCTTGCTTCCGCCGAAGACAGCGAAGTGGCGCCGAACTCGCTCGCCATCTTTGCCGGACAAGCCACGTGGACGAACTTCACCGAGGGCATGTACGCGCCGTGGAAGAACGACCTGACGGACATCGGCGTCGTCGGCCTTGCCTATTCGCACCGCTTCGGTTCGATCAATGATTTCACCGGGGGCATGCTGCCGTCCGGCTTTGGCGACCATCTCTTCATCGAGGGCGAACTTGGTGGCAGCCTCCGCTTTGGCGACGAGAGCATGGGCGAGGGATGGCTCGCGGCCTATGTCCGTTACGACAATCTGCCGTGGAACGACTACGTTTACACGACATTCGCAGTGAATACCGGCGTCAGCCTGCTGACGGAAACCTCGGGTTTCGAACGCAGCCGCGACAGCAAGGGCGAAGCCGCCAAGCTGCTGCACTACATGGGCCCGGAAATCACCTTCGCCAGTCCCGAGAACAAGAACCTGGAATTGCTGGTGCGCTATCACCACCGTTCAGGTGTGTTCGGCCTGTTTGATGGCGTGGTCAGCGGTTCCACCTTCATCACCGCCGGTGTGCGCTACCGCTTCTGAGCGGTCTGCCAGAATTTTCAGCCTGCAAGACAGCCTTTACTGGGACTGTGACGTGTTGACGGCCTGTCCGTCCACGGTGACGGAGGAGGCTGAAACCGTGACCGTCATGCCCTTGTTCTTGCCGACGATCTGCATTGGCACATGCATGAGCTTGCCGGAGGACAGTTTCACCGGAACGAGCGAGAGGGCGTAGCTTTCGGCATCGGTCTCGCCACGGTCCACGGCGACACCCGCGACAGGTGTCCAGGTGAGGCGGCACTCCAGGCCGTCACCGTTGCCGGTGCTGGCAAGGGTGAAATTCTTCTGGAAGGCCAGAGACAGGTCGAAAACATCCTTGCCGTCATAAACGCGGTACTTGCCGGAGCAGGGCTTGTCCTGCTGGCTGTTGGCCATCTTGAGAATGGCCGTGAGAGGATCGGACGAGTTCTTGCGGAGGGCTGCCGCGACCGCGGGAGGCAACGGCATTGGTTCGTCCTTGTAGGCAACAGCCACCTCACCAGCAGACGACCAGGTGATGTCCGTTGTCTTGGCTTTCTTGCCCTTCTTCTTCCTGTCATTGGCGTAGATGCCAGGCAGGAACTTGCCACCGGTCACGCGGCCCGTGGCGGAGAGGTTCATCTTGTAGCCCGCGAACATGTCCGAGCCGCCGGAGGGCTTGCCGAAGAGCGCGCTTTCAAACCCATTGGCATTGATTTCGGTGCGGTACTGGGCGTTCAGCACCGTGGCCCCGGCCACATCCACCGTGTAGGCGATGTCGAGCACGCTTCCGGCCTGCGCGGTTGCAGGCAACGCAAGGGCTGCACCGGCGGCGATCAGCACCGTCGCACAGGAGGATTGAATTCTACGTTGCGCCATCTGTTTCATTCCAGCAGTTCACACCTTTGCGGGCCATAAGACAACAGCCTGCGAAGCCGCAACGGATGCGCGGTTAATTTGTCGGGAATGGGGCAGTGAAAACGCCGTGGAACCGCCTCAGTTCTCGATGTTCCAGGTGGAGGAGATGAAATTCTCGTCTTCCTGGGTTTCACGTTCGAACTTGAGGAAATCATAGTAGCCGCAATTGTCATCGCCCGGGAACTCGCGGCAGGTGGAGGGACGGGCGAGATAGATGGTGCAGCGGCGCGCGTCGGTATCAAAGAACTGGCAGATCTTGCCGAAGTGCTTGTCGGCCTTGCGGCGCATGATGCGCTTGTAGCCGTGGGTGGCCTTGAAATACTTTTTCTCGGCGGCCTTGAGGGTGAGGCCGAAGTGCTTGGCGATGCGGGCGGCGTCGCGGTCTTTCACTTCGATCACGGGATATGAGCAGCAATAGCCCGGACACTTGAGGCAATCATATTTCAGTTTCTTTGCACGCGGCTTCTTTGCAGCCGGTTTTGTCGTCGCCTTCGCCATCTTGTCCTCACGCTGCGGGAGCGGACTTGGCCACGGGCTTCTGGTCTTTCGCCTTGATGAGCTGGAAGCGGCGGTTGGTTTCCACCATCTCGCCCATCAGCCATTCGCGGAAGGCCCGGGCCGTGGCTTGTTCCTTCGACCCCTTCTTGCGTACAATCCAATAGCTGCCGTGATCCTTCATGTCGATTGAGAAGGGGCGCGTGAGCCAGCCTTCCACAAGAGAATCAGTGCAGAGGATCTGGTCACCCAGGGCAAACCCCTGGCCTGCCTCTGCCGCCTCAATGGCCAGGTGGTTCTGAAAAACGGTGCCGCGCCAGTCCATCTCCGCCTTGACGCCCGCCTCCTTGAGCCAGTCGGCCCAGTATTCCTTGCGGTTCTCATGAAGCAGGGTGAAGTCATCCAACTGGGCGGGCTGGAGGTTTTCCGCGCCCGACAGGAGCTTGGGTGCGCAGACGGGGAAGATGACCACGTCCGAGAGCTTGAACATCTCCACGTCTTCCCACGGGCCCCGGCCATAGCGGATGCCGAGGTCGTAGTCGTCCACATGGAAGTCCACGAGCCGGTTGCTGGCGTCGATGGAGAGTTCGATGTCCGGGTGGAGGTCGCTGAACTTGCCAATGCGGCCCACCAGCCAGCGAGACGCAATGGCCGGTTCCACCGATACCTTGAGGGTGCGGGTTGCGCCCACGGCGGCAGCTTCGCGGGCGGCATCGGCCAGTTGGTCAAACAGGGGGGTGAGGCGCTGGCCGAAGATGCGGCCTGCGTCGGTCAGTTCCACGCCGCGCCCGGTGCGGGTGAACAGTTCGGTGCCGAGGTATTCCTCCAGTTCCCGGATATGGCGGCTGACGGCGGCATGGGTGACGAACAATTCGCCTGCGGCATCAGTGAAGCTCTCGTTGCGGGCTGCGGCTTCAAAGGCCTTGAGGGCGTTGAGGGAGGGGAGTCGGCGGGCCATGTGTGACTTTTAGCATGAGTCGTGTAACATTTTCTAACATGTCATGTCAGATTTCGCCGTTTGTCTTTGTGCGCCTGCGAAGTTACCTTGCAGACATCGGGAACAGACACCCGAACGAGATTTAAGAGGTATCACCATGAACTGGATTCTTGAAACATATTCAGACGTTTACAGCACCGCAATGATGCATGACGTCAAGGCTCGCCACCATGCCGCGGCGACCCGCAAGTCGAAGACCCTGGCCAAGATTGCCCGCCTTTTCCATCGTGGATAAGTGGTTCGGACGGTCGGTTTTCGCAACTGCAACATGACAAGGCCCTGATGCGAATCAGGGTCTTGTTTTTTGCGCCCGAGAGGAACATAAAGCGAACACGCAATGATTGTGGATGGCGCTCATTCGCCGGGTGCGGCGGGCCGGTCCACAGACTATGACGCGGAAGATCAGTGCAAAGGGAGACGTGTGATGGCTGGATCGGTGAACAAGGTGATTTTGGTGGGCAATCTGGGCCGTGACCCCGAGGTGCGCCACACCCAGGACGGCAAGCCGATCGTCAACCTCTCCATCGCCACGTCGGAGTCCTGGCGCGACCGCAACACCGGCGAACGCAAGGAAAAGACCGAGTGGCACCGCGTGGTGATTTTCAACGAGGCGCTGGCCAAGGTGGCCGAGCAATACCTCAAGAAGGGCTCGACCGTTTACATCGAGGGCCAGTTGCAGACGCGCAAATACACCGACCAGTCGGGTGCCGAGAAATTCTCCACTGAAGTGGTGCTGCAGAACTATCGCGGCGAACTGACCATGCTGGGCGGACGGCCTGGCAGTGAAGGTGGCGGCAGCGGTGGTGGCTATGGCGGCGGCGGTGATGATTTCGGTTCGTCTTCACCCATGGAACGTCCGCGCGCGGCCAGTGGCGGGGCCAAGCAGAGCTTCGCGCGCGACCTTGACGATGAGGTTCCGTTCTAGTCTGCTCGGCGCTTTCCACCGGGGGATGCGCCCATGCGATTGATTGTTCTGGCTCTTGCGGCGCTGGCCGTGTCTTCACAGGCGGCACGGGCCGAAGTGCCTTATCTCGATGACCGCTCGGATGCCGCACAACTGGTGCGCTCTCTCTACAATGCGGTGAACCGGCGGGAGTATGCCCGGGCCTTTGACTACTTCACGACGCCACCAGCCAAGTCTTTCGCGGCCTATGCCAAGGGCTATGCGGACACAGTATCGGTTGACGTGCTGACTGGGCAGGTGAAGGCGGATGGGGTGGCGGGCTCGGTGTTCTACAGCGTACCGACGGCCATCCGGGCGAAGGACGTGAACGGCAATGTGCGCGTGTTCACAGGCTGCTATGCGGTGCGGGCGGTGAACGGCACGGTGCAGGAGCCACCCAACAGGCCGCTGCAAATCGAATCCGCCAAGCTGAAGTCCGCCAAGGAAGAAGACTACACGCACTATAGCCTTCCCGACTGTCAGGGTGGCGAATCGGTGGACGGTGAGGCTGAGCCTGACGATGCTGCATTGCTGGCCATGGCGCGGGAGCGCTTTGTGCGCGAGATGGCATTCGACTGCGACAAGGCCGCAGACACGCTGGGCGGGGCTATTGATCCGCAGGTCTACCAGATCAAGTACCGGCCGGACTATGCGGGCCCGGACGAGCCGGAGACCGCCGTGACGCTGTTTGCCTTTGCCTGTTCCATGGCGGCATACAATTCGAGTGAAGCCTACTACACCTACGAAAAGAACCGGGGCCTGCGGCGGGTTTCCTTTGCCGCGCCCAACCTCGACATCAAATACAGCGACGAGGAGAACCGGACGCTGGCGTCCATGACAGTCAGTGGCTTCACCAGCGATGAACTCCTGACCAATTCGGAATTCGATCCCGGGAGCCGGTCCATCAACCATTTCGCCAAGTGGCGCGGGGTGGGGGATGCCTCGACCAGTGCCGAGTATGCCTTCAAAGGTGGGCAGTTCGTTCTGACACGGTACACCGTTGACCCCACAACCGATGAGGAAATGAACCCCTATGCCATTGTTCGCGAAGGCAAACTCCTGCCGTCTCCGGAGCTGGTCCCCGATGCGGAGTAAGCGTCGGCCGTTGTGACACATTGTCGTCACATTTGACGGGTTTGTGCGCCGCAACATAGATTCCAAGATCAGTTGATGAGGCCATCATGACCTTCCGCAAAATGTTCGCGGCGGCTTTCGCCGCTGGCATGCTTTCCACCGCCGCACTGGCTGGCGACGCCCTTTCGCCGAACGAACTGCGCAAACTCGCCCCGGGCCGCTATGCGGTCAACGTCATGGGGCTCGTCAGCATGACTGTTTCGATGCGCCCCAATGGCGTGATCACGGGCCAGGCGAAGGGCGAGAAGGACCGTGGCTTCTGGCATGTGCAGGGGCAGAAACTGTGCATCGCCTGGAGCAAGTGGAACAGCGGCAAGACCTCCTGCGCGGCACTCAAGGGCGGCGATGGCGCCTATCAGGGCGGCGGGCTTTCCATCCGCCGAATCTGAGCGTGATTCCAGCCGCTTGGCGGCAGGGATAAACATCTCAAAATCTGCTGAATTCGTTGCTCCGGAGGCTGCCAACAGGTAGTCTCCGGCAATTGTTTTGCGAGTCGTTTTCCGGGGTGATTCCGGGGCCTCGCGGCGGGAACCAGCAGAGGCATTTGTGGCCGACAAGAACGACGAAAAGGCAGGCTTGCCGCCCGCCAATCCGAACGAGATTTCTCCGATCACCATCGAAGAGGAGATGCGGCAGAGCTATCTCTCCTATGCGATGTCGGTCATCGTCAGCCGCGCCCTGCCGGACGTGCGCGACGGCCTGAAGCCCGTTCACCGGCGCATCCTCTTCGCCATGGACGAGGCGGGCCGCACGCCCGACAAGAAGTACTCGAAGTCCGCCACCACCGTGGGCGACGTGATGGGCCGCTACCATCCGCATGGCGACAGCGCCATCTACGACGCGCTTGTGCGCATGGCGCAGGACTTCTCCATGCGCCTGCCGCTGATCGACGGGCAGGGCAATTTCGGCTCGGTGGACGGCGATCCTCCGGCAGCCATGCGCTACACGGAATCGCGCCTCGACAAGGCGGCGATGCCGCTGCTCGACGACCTCGACAAGGACACGGTCAAGTTCGAGCCGAACTATGATGGCGAGCGGCAGGAGCCGAGCGTCCTGCCTGCCAAATATCCCAACCTGCTGGTGAATGGGGCGGGGGGCATCGCCGTCGGCATGGCCACCAACATGGCACCGCACAATCTGGGTGAAGTGATCGACGCCACGCTGGCGCTGATCGACAAGCCGGACATCACGGTGGAAGAGCTGTTGCCGATCATGCCCGGCCCGGATTTCCCGACGGGCGGCATCATCCTGGGCCGGAGCGGCATCCGCAGCGCCTTCATGACCGGCAAGGGCTCGATCACCATGCGGGCGCGGGTGCACACCGAAGAACTGCGCAAGGACCGTCAGGCGCTGATCCTCACCGAGATTCCGTATCAGGTGAACAAGTCCACCATGATCGAGAAGATCGCCGACCACGTGCGCGAGAAGCGCATCGAGGGCATTTCCGACATCCGCGACGAAAGCTCGCGCGAGGGCATGCGGGTGGTGATCGAGTTGAAGCGCGATGCCGAGCCGGAAATCGTGCTGAACCAGCTCTGGCGCTTCTCCGACATGCAGACCACCTTCTCGGTCAACAACGTGGCGCTCTCCGGCGGGCGGCCGGAGCAATTGAACCTGCTCGACCTGCTGCGCGCCTTCGTGGCCTTCCGCGAAGAGGTGGTGACGCGGCGCACCAAGTTCCTGCTCAAGAAGGCACGGGACCGGGCGCATGTGTTGGTGGGCCTCGCCATTGCCGTCGCCAACATCGACGAGGTGATCCGTCTCATCCGTGCCTCCAAAGACGCCGCCGAGGCGCGCGAGGCCCTGATGGCGCGGGATTGGCCGGCAAAACAGCTTGAGCCGCTGATTGCCCTCATCGCCGATCCGCGCCACCGCCTGAAGGGTGATGGCACCTACCGCCTCTCCGATGAACAGGCGCGCGCCATCCTTGACCTGCGCCTGCAGCGCCTGACGCAGCTGGGCCTTGAGGAAATCACCGAAGAACTGGAAAAGCTCGCCGCCGAGATCAAGGACTATCTCGATATCCTTTCGTCACGGGTGCGGGTGCGCCAGATCATCAAGGACGAACTGAACGGCGTGAAGACCGAATTCGCCACGCCGCGCCGCACCGACATCCAGGAGAACGAAGGCGAGGTCGAGGACGAAGACCTGATCCAGTCCGAGGACATGGTGGTGACGGTGAGCCACACGGGCTACGTGAAGCGGGTGCCGCTTTCGTCGTACCGGGCGCAACGCCGGGGTGGCAAGGGCCGCGCCGGAGCGGCGGTGCGCGAGGAAGATTTCGTCACCAAGATGTTCGTGGCGAACACCCACACGCCGATCCTGTTCTTCTCGTCGCTGGGCACTGTGTACCGCATGAAGGTATGGCGCCTGCCGCTGGGCACGCCGCAATCACGCGGCAAGGCGCTGATCAATATCCTGCCGCTGGAAAACGGCGAACGCATCACCACCATTCTGCCCCTGCCAGATGTGGCGGAAGGCGCCGCCAAGCAGTTCCTGATGTTTGCGACAGCCTCCGGCAACGTGCGGCGCAACGAGTTGGAGGATTTCGACCTCATCAACCGCAACGGCAAGCGCGCCATGAAGCTGGATGATGGTGATGCAATCATCGGCGTGGATCTCGCCGAGGAACAGGACAACGTGCTGCTGACCACGGCACAGGGGCAGTGCATCCGCTTTGAAGTGTCGGATATCCGCGTGTTCAAGGGCCGCGACTCCGATGGCGTGCGCGGCATCCGGCTGGAGGATGACGACAAGGTCATCTCCATGTCGATCATCAAGCACTTCGAGGCGACGCCGCAGGAGCGCGCCGCCTATGTGAAGATGTCGCGCGCCGTGACTGGCGATGATGCTTCGCAGGAGGGTGATGACGAAACCCCGGTCGAGGCGATGCTGAGCCAGGAACGCTACGCCGAAATGGGCGCGGCAGAGCAGGTGATCCTGACGATTTCCGCCAACGGCTACGGCAAGCGCACCAGCGCCTATGAATACCGCGTCTCCGGACGCGGCGGCAAAGGCATCACGGCCATGGCTGTCAATGAGCGCAACGGGCCGCTGGTGGCGTCCTTTGCTGTGGAGGAGCAGGACGAGATCATGCTGGTTTCGGACCAGGGCCAGATGATCCGTTGTCCGGTGCACGACATCCGCAAGACCGGACGTTCGGCGCAGGGTGTGATCGTGTTCGATACGGCTGATGACGAGCATGTGGTTTCGGTCGAGCACATCGGCGAGGCAGGCGGCGAGGAGAACGGCGACTGAGGCCGCCCTTGATCACAGGTCACGCGTCTGGCTTGGTGGGCAGATGATCGCTCTCGACACCTACATCACGTTCTGTCTGGCCGCCCTCGCGCTGGCGGCCGTGCCGGGGCCGACCGTGACCGTGGTGATTGCCAATGCGTTGCGCTTTGGCGTGCGGGCCGGGATGCTGAACGTGGCGGGCACCTTGCTCGCAGGCCTGATGTGGCTCTCCATTGCCGCACTCGGCCTGACGGCGGCCATTCACATGATGGGCGTGTGGTTTGATGTGCTGCGCTATGCGGGCGCGGCCTATCTCGTATGGCTGGGCTACAGGCTGCTGACCTCCAAGGGCGAGCTTGCGACCGGAAATGCCGCAGCGGTGCGGCAGGGACATGGCCTGTTCTGGCAGGGCTTCATTGTGACTGCGACAAATCCGAAGATCCTCGTGCTGTTTGGCATGCTCATTCCCCCGTTCCTCTCCAAGACAGGTGATCCCGGCTATGAAACCCTGTTGCTCGGCGGCAGTTTCGTGACAATCGCCTTTCTGACAGACACGGCCTATGCTTTCATGGCTGGCATGGCGGGCGAATGGCTGTCGCGCTCACGCGTCCGAGCCGTCGAGATCGCAAGCGGCACATTCCTGGCTGCAGCCGGTGTGTGGATGGCGCTGAAGGGGAGTTGAACATGGCACGCACTGGTTTCTATCCCGGTTCCTTCGATCCCGTGACCTACGGGCATCTCGACATCATCGCGCGGTCGGCGCGCATGGTGGACAAGCTGGTGATCGGGGTTGGCGTGCATGTGGGCAAGCAGGCGCTGCTCTCCGCCGCCGAGCGCATCAGCCTGATCGAGACGGTGACGAAGCCGATCTCCGAACATTCCGGCCTGAAGATCAGCGTGGTGTCGTTTGACGATCTGGCCGTGGCAGCGGCCAAGCGGGCGCATGCACAGGTGATCATCCGCGGACTGCGGGACGCCACGGACTTCGATTATGAAGTGCAGATGGCGCAGATGAACGGTTCGCTTTCGCCCGACATCGAAACCGTGTTCATGGCGGCCTCTCCGGCCACACGCATGATCGCCTCATCGCTGGTGAAGCAGATCGCCAAGATGGGTGGCGACACCTCGCTGTTCCTGCCGCACGAGGCCGAGACGGCCCTTCGCGCGGCGATGGCCCGAAGATAGGGGGCAGGGCAGACGCAGCCTGCCGGCAACACCCAAGTTGCGCCGCATTTGAAGGTCAGCTAACCACCCCATGACTTCACAGAGTCATTCCCAACTGGAGAACACACCTTGAATCAGATCAAGAAACTGGTGCTGGCCGGTGCCGCGCTCGCGGCCCTTGCGGTGCCCGCGCTGGCCGCCGACAGCATGACGGTGGAAACCTCGGACAAGTGCAGCTTCACCATCAAGCTGCGCGCCGACCTCGCGCCCAAGCACGTGGCGCAGATCACCAAGCTGGCGTCGTCCGGCTTCTATGACGGCATTGTCTTTCACCGCGTGATCGAAGGCTTCATGGCCCAGACGGGCGACCCGACCGGCACCGGCATGGGCGGCTCCAATGAGCCGGACCTGGAAGCGGAGTTCACCAAGGAACACTTCGCCCGCGGCACCGTGGGCATGGCGCGCTCGCAGAGCCCCAACTCCGGTAACAGCCAGTTCTTCATCATGTTCGCTGATGGCGGATTCCTTGACGGACAGTACACTGTTTGGGGTCAGGTGGACGCGGAAGGCATGAAGTGCGTTGACCAGATCGAGCGCGGCGAACCCGTGGCGAACCCCGACAAGATGACAAAGGTGACGGTGCAATAATGGCTGATCTCGAAAACACCCTGTATGTGGACATTGCCGATGCCAAGGGCACGGCCAAGGGCCGCGTGACCATTGCGCTGCGCCCCGACCTTGCCCCCGGCCACGTGGGCCGGATCAAGGAACTGGCACGCGAAGGCTTCTATGATGGCGTGGTCTTCCACCGCGTGATCGAAGGCTTCATGGCGCAGGGCGGCGACCCG
The DNA here is from genome assembly GCA_937870685.1 of uncultured Alphaproteobacteria bacterium. Lineage (GTDB taxonomy): Bacteria > Pseudomonadota > Alphaproteobacteria > Rhizobiales > Aestuariivirgaceae > Aestuariivirga. The sequence continues at coordinate 4,845 of CALMZX010000139.1, read as the reverse complement.
ACCGGGACTGGCATGGGCGGCTCGAAGAAGCCGGACCTGAAGGCCGAATTCTCCAAGGAGCCGCATGTGCGCGGCGTCTGCTCCATGGCGCGCTCGTCCAACCCGAATTCGGCCAACAGCCAGTTCTTCATCTGCTTCGGGGACGCAACCTTCCTCGACAAGCAGTACACGGTGTGGGGCAAGGTGACCGAAGGCATGGAAATTGTTGACGGCATCAAGCGCGGCGAACCCGTGCGCGAGCCGGACAAGATCGCCAAGATGCAGGTGGCTGCGGACGCGAAGTAAGCAGCACTGCTCTTTCGTTGAATACTGGGTCCGGTTGATATATATCATTGATATCTATCAGTCGGACCCTTTTCAATGTCACGCACCACCGCAAAGCTGTTCATGCATGGCCGCAGCCAGGCTGTGCGCCTTCCCAAAGCATTCCGCATGCCGGGAACGGAGGTGGAAATCTGGCAGGTCGGGGAGACGGTTTATCTGCGCCCGGTTGCAGGAGGAAGGCCCAGTTGGGACAAAATCTCCGAACAGATCGAAAGCATTGGCGAGACACCGGGCTTCATGGAGGAACGCGACCAAGGCGCTTGGCTGGACACGCCTATCGATCTCGGTGATGAAAAGTAGATTTTGGAGCCGTGTTCCTTCTCGATACCAACATTGTCAGCAAGTTCATGCGGGGGCGTGACCGGCTCTTGACCGCGCGCTTCGAGGCCGCGCGGCAAACCGCCAGCAGCCTCGCACTGTCCGTGATCGTGATACAGGAGCTGGAGTACGGGATTTCACGGGCGCCTTACCCGGACAGGACGCGCGCCAAGGTCGATGTTTTCCTGTCGGGGATAGACCAGCTTGTGCCATTTGATCTGGAAGATGCCCTTGTTTTGGCTGACATCCGCAAGACACTGGTGCCTGCTGGGCGAATGATCGGCCCATTTGATGCGATGATTGCCGCGCAGGCGCTACGGCGGGGAGCCGTGCTGGTGACCAACAATACCGGCGAGTTCCACAGGGTTCCCGGCCTTCGCGTCGTTGACTGGACACAGGATTGAATGCGCGTTTCTGATTTTGATTTCGAGCTTCCGCCGGAGCGGATTGCCCTGCGGCCTGCTTCGCCGCGGGAGCAGGCGCGGTTGCTGGTGGTGGCACCCGGCGCGATGCGTGACCTGACCGTGGCAGATCTGCCCGGCGAACTGCGCAGCGGAGATGTGCTGGTGTTCAACAACACGCGCGTCATTCCGGCGGCCCTTTCCGGCCATCGGGTGGGACGGCTTGGCACAACGCCCAAGATTGAGGCGCTGCTGCACCAGCGGCTGGATGGCCGGACCTGGAAGGCCTTCGTGAAGCCCGCCAAGAAGTTGATTGCGGGGGACCGGTTGCGCTTCGGTGATCTGGAAGCCGAGGTTGCTGAAAAGGGCGAGGCGGGGGAAGTGACGCTTGTCTTTGCCGTGACAGACGCGCAACTGGATGCGGCCCTGGCTGTGGCGGGACGCGTGCCGCTGCCGCCCTACATCGAATCGCAGCGGGCGCAGGATGCCCAGGACCGGGCCGATTACCAGACGGTCTATGCCCGGCATGACGGAGCTGTGGCCGCGCCAACGGCTGGTCTGCATTTCACAGAAGACTTGATGAAGCAGCTGCAAGACATTGGGATTCAACAGGAATATGTGACGCTTCATGTGGGTGCGGGGACCTTTCTTCCGGTCAAGGCCGAGGATACGGCCGAACACAAGATGCACAGCGAGTGGGGTGAGGTTCCCGAGGATGTGGCGACGCGGCTGCGGGCGGCGCGGGCCGAGGGGCGGCGGGTGATCGCCGTGGGCACCACCAGTCTGCGGCTGCTGGAAGCGAGTGGGCTTGAGGCATTTGCGGGTTCGACGGACATCTTCATCACGCCGGGCTACCGGTTCCGGGCGGTGGATGGGCTTATCACAAACTTCCACCTGCCGCGCTCAACGCTGTTCATGCTGGTCTCGGCCTTTGCCGGGCAGGCGCGGATGCGAGAGGCCTATGCCCACGCCATTGCCAGCGGCTATCGCTTCTATTCCTACGGCGACGCCAGCCTGCTATGGCCTGCGGCATGACGAGAGCATTCGGATTCACACTGCACAGGACGGATGGCGCCGCGCGCCTCGGGACGGTTCACACGGGACGCGGCGACATCCGCACGCCTGCCTTCATGCCCGTGGGCACAGTGGGCACGGTGAAGGGGCTTTACCTGGAGCAGGTGAAGGAAACCGGTGCCGACATCATCCTGGGCAACACCTATCACCTGATGCTGCGCCCCGGCGCGGAACAGGTGGCGGCACTGGGCGGCTTGCACAATCTCATTCGCTGGGATGGACCGATCCTGACGGACTCCGGCGGTTTCCAGATCATGTCGCTCTCGAAAATCCGCAAGATCCGCGAGGAGGGTGCCACCTTCCAGTCGCACATCGACGGCAGCAAGCACTTCCTCTCGCCGGAACGCGCAATGGAAATCCAGCGGTTGCTCGGCTCCGACATTCAGATGCAGCTGGACCAGTGCATTGAGTTTCCGCACACGGAAAAGGCGGCGGTGAAGGCGATGGAGCTTTCGCTGCGCTGGGCGGAACGCTCGCGCGTGGCCTTCGGCACGCAACCGGGGCGGGGCAATTTCGGCATCGTGCAGGGCGGCACGGATGAAAAGCTGCGACTGCGCAGTGCGGCAGGCCTCGTCGATATCGGCTTTGAGGGCTACGCCATCGGCGGCCTAGCGGTGGGTGAGGGGCAGAAGCTGATGCTCTCCACCATCGATTTCACAGCGCCTGCATTGCCGACGGACAAGCCGCGCTACCTGATGGGCGTCGGCACCCCGGATGACATTCTGGAAGCGGTGGCGCGGGGCGTGGACATGTTCGACTGCGTGCTGCCGACGCGCTCCGGCCGCCACGGGCAGGCCTTCACGCGCTTCGGGAAAGTGAACATCCGGAATGCCAAGCATGCGAATGACCTGCGTCCGCTGGATGAGGAACATCCGTGCCCGGCGCTGTCAAAATACTCGCGGGCCTACCTGCATCACCTCATCCGGTCAGGCGAGATGTTGGGGATGATGCTGATGAGCTGGGCCAATATCGCCTACTACGAATCCCTGATGCAGGAGATGCGGACCGCCATTGCCGAGGGGCGGTTCGAGGATTTCCGGCGTCAGACAAAGGAACAGTGGCAGCGCGGCGAATCTGCGGCATAATCCCCACACGGAGGAACCCCCATGAAAATGAGCGGCGAAGAAATCATCGAGGCCCCCATCGAGACGGTGTGGAAGGCGCTGAACGATCCGCACGTGCTGAAGCAGTGCATCCCCGGTTGCGAAAGCATCACGCTGACCTCGCCCACGGAAATGAAGGCGCGGGTGGTGGTGAAGGTGGGGCCGGTGAAGGCGGGTTTCAACGGCGTGGTGCACCTGAAAGACCTTAACCCGCCGAAAGGCTATCGCATCGAAGGCAAAGGTGAAGGCGGGCTTGCGGGCCATGCCTCGGGTGGTGCCACGGTGAAGCTGGAAACGGTGCCGGAAGGCACGCGCATGACATACGACGTGGACGCCCAGGTTGGCGGCAAGATGGCGATGCTGGGGTCGCGCCTGATTGATTCCACGGCCAGTTCCATGGCGGGGCAGTTCTTCGACAAGTTCGCCAAGCTGGCGCATGAGATGGCGGCGGCTGCGCCTTCCAAGGCTGCGGTGGCACCGGCCAAGGCCAAGCCCGCGAAGAAGGCTGCGGTGAAGAAGGCGGCTGCGAAGAAAGCACCCGCAAAGAAGGTTTCGGCCAAGAAGGCCACAAAGAAGCCCGTGGTCAAGAAGGCTGCAAAGAAGGCGCCTGCGAAGAAGAAGGCCAAGAAGCGCTAAACCTGGACGAAACGCCTCGGCCTATTTCCCCGCGCCTCCCGTGTGTTCGGCGTCGCGGGTGAGATAGTAGGCCGCGACGATGGGGATGAAGGTCACCAGCATCACGAAGATTGCGACGACGTTGGTGACCGGGCGCTGACGCGGGCGGATCAGTTCGTCGAGCATCCAGATCGGCAAGGTCTTGGAGGAGATGCCGGTGCCCGCCGTGAAGGTGGTGACGATCACTTCATCGAAGGACAGGGCGAAGGCCAGCATGCCGCCCGCCAGCAGGGCCGAGCCGATCTGCGGCAGCACGACATAGCGGAAGGTCTGGAAGCCGTCGGCGCCCAGATCCATCGACGCCTCAATCATTGATCCGGAGAGACGGCGGAAGCGGGCAAGTGCGTTGTTGAAGACGACGACGATGCAGAAGGTGGCATGCCCGAGAATGATCGTCCACATGGAAAAGGGAATGTCGAGCACATTGAAGGCAGAGCGCAGCGCAATGCCGGTGATGATGCCGGGAAGTGCTATGGGCAGGATGAAGAGCAGGGAGATGTAGTCCTTGCCGAAGAAGCGGGACTTCCAGAGGGCGGCGGCGGCCAGCGTGCCAAGAACGATGGCAAGGGCCGTTGCGATGCTCGCCACCTTCACGGAAAGCCAGATGGCGTCCCAGATGTCCTGGCGGCCCCAGACGACGCCGAACCATTGCAGCGTGTAGCCGGGTGGCGGGAACTGGTAGCTCTTTTCCTCTGTCGTGAAGGCATAGAGGAAGATCAGCAGCAGCGGAACATGCAGGAAGAGGATGCCGCCGAGGGCGGCGACCTTCAGGAGCCATGGTGCCTTCGGTTCAATATCAGAGCGCATCGAAGGCCCCCATGCGCTTGGCGATGGCGAGATAGACAAACATGATGGCAATGGGCACGGCAGTGAAGGCGGCGGCGAGCGGTATGTTTCCGGCGGTACCTTGCAGCGCATAGACCGTCTGGCCGAGGAAGTAGGTCGAGGTG
>CALMZX010000138.1 GCA_937870685.1 uncultured Alphaproteobacteria bacterium | reverse complement strand
GGAAGAGTAGGTCGCTGCCAGGCCTGCGAAAGACAGCTCAAACTTCATTCACGAACTCCCGAAACCCGCCGCTGCAGAGATGCACGGCGGGTTTTGTGTTTGCCCTTGCGCTTGTCCTTGTGTTTGCCTTTGTGTTTCCCGGGGTCCTTCCTCCCCCGCCCGAAAAGGGGCATGGTAGTCTTGGCCATCCAGATCATCGGGCCAGATCAGCGGGGAAGTGCACTTCGACATGACACGACGAAACGCCGCGCCGCCGTCATGGATGATCAAATGGCTTTACGCCTTCATTCTCTGCGTCCTGCCCATGGCTGCCACGACCTCTGTGGCGAAACCACCGGAGGCCTCGTTCTATGATGCCTCCCTTGCGGATGCGGCGCGGCCTCCCGGCACGCTCCTCAAGGTCGAAAGCCTGTCGATGCCGCCCCTCTACCGCGCGAGGGCGTGGCGCATTCTCTACAGCACCCGGGATGTTGCAGGCCGCCCCATCGTCAGTTCGGGCATGGTCATTGCGTCGACCGTTGCCACGGCACAGCCCTCCGCCCGCAAGATTGTCAGCTGGGCCCATCCAACCGTGGGTACGGCCCGCCGTTGTGCTCCCTCACTACAGGCGCGGCCCCACTCATCCATTCTCGGCATCAATGAGCTGGTCGGACTTGGCTATGTGGTAGTTGCCACCGACTATCCCGGTCTCGGCACGCCGGGGCCCATCGGATACCTGGTTGGCAAAGGGCAAGCCCATGCCATGCTCGACGCCGCAAGGGCAGCACGGAACATTCCGGCAGCGGGTGCCGGCAACGATGTTGCACTGTGGGGTTACTCCCAGGGCGGGCATGCAGCCCTCTTCGCGGCGCAAATCGCGAGCCGCTATGCGCCGGAACTGCAGATCAAGGGTGCTGCGGCCATCGCACCTCCGACGGACTTGCGGCGCCTGTTGCTGGCCGACATCGATTCGGTTGAGGGCCGCGTTCTGGCCGCCTTCACCTTGCAATCATGGGCCGTCAAGTACGGACTGTCGTTGCGTGACATTGCAAGCGAAGCTTCGCTTGCTGCCATACTCACCATCAACCGCCAGTGCATTGATACCGTGGAGGGGCAGATCGCTGTGCTCAAGGCCCAGAAGAAGCTGGGCCGGCAATTCCTGCTGAATGATCCAGGCAAGGTCAGGGGGTGGGATGCAGCCATGCGCGACAACTCCATCACCGTGCCGTCAACCTCCGTGCCGCTGTTGATCGTGCAGGGTGAGTCCGACGACATCGTCAGGCCGGCAGTAACGCGGCAGGTGATCGCCAATGGCTGCGCCAGGGGCGCGCGCATCAAGTACGTGACATTGCCAGGCCGCGGGCACGGCACCTCGGCGAAGTTCGGATCGGCCAGCGCGGTGTCATGGATCGCTGAGCGTCTGGCAGGGGCTGGCGTGCCGCGTTCCTGTCCGTGACGTTTTACGAAAGCGTTTCTGACCGCCACAGCCGGACGCGCAGGCCGCCGTGATTGACCGTGAGCGGCTTTCCCTTGAACGGCAGTCCCGTGGCGCGGGCGAGTGATTCATCCGGCGTGAAGAGGCCAACCCGCCAGCCCGAGAAGCGCTCACGCAGAACCCGACCCAGGGCGGTGTAGAGATCGGTCAGCGCCGCCCTGTCGCCAATGCGCAGGCCGTAGGGCGGATTGATCATCACGAGTCCGGGGGGCCCATCGGGAGGCGCAATCTCACTGACAGCGCGCTGCACGAATCGTGTGTTGGCGGAAACGCCTGCACGTTCGGCGTTGGCCTGTGACGCAGAGATGGCACCGGCGTCACGGTCCGAGCCGCAAAACAGGAGTGCGGAGGAAGACACACCCGCGTGTGCCGCCTTCATGGCCTGCCACGCCAGCGGATCAAAGCCCGCAAGTTGCTCGAATGCGAAAAGCCTGTTGCGCCCGCTTGCAAGTCCCAATGCCCATTCCGCGGCCTCAATGACAAAGGTGCCGGAGCCGCACATGGGGTCAAGAACAGGTTCGGCACCACGGAAGCCACATTCGCGCAGCAGCAGTGCGGCCATGGTTTCCCGCAAGGGTGCTTTCGCCATGGCCTGCTTGGAACCGCGCTTGTGCAGAAGCCCGCCAGAGGTATCAAGGCTCAGGGTGCAGACATCCTTGTCGATGCGCAGCTTCACGGCGACGTCTGCGTCATCGCTGATCGTTGCGCCCAGCTCCTCATGAATGGCGGTGGCGATGCGCTGGGCTGCGGCGCCGCTGTGATAGATCTTCGATTTGCGGCAACTGGCTTCGACCGAGACAGGTACGTCCTTGCGCAAGACATCGCCCCAGGGAAAGGCACGGGCGCGCTTGTCGAGCTGGGCCAGGTGGCTCGCGCGGAATGACTCGATACGGGCCAGCACCCGGCTTGCGCCGCGCAGCACGAGGTTGGCGCGCCAGACATCCGGCCAAGCCCCGCGCACCGTCACGCCGCCAGCTTCACGGTTCACCACTCGGAAGCCTTGCGCGCGGGCCTCTTCTTCCAGGGTCCGCTCGAGCCCCGGAATGGCGACCAGAAAGATGTCGAAGGACGCGTCTGTGCCCTTGGCCGCGGGATGGGCTGTCATGTTTTTGGCCATGGGGTCAGACGGGTGCCGCCGGCTTGCGCCTGCGCCGCAGGATCATGCGCCAGGCGATGATGATGAAGACAATCGCCGCCAGCGCGGCGAGGTAGGGCAGAAGCAGCGCCAGCAGCGTCATCCCGATGGCCCCGATGATTTCCCCCGTCGCCACGGCATGGTTGCCGAGACCACCCGTCAACACCGTCGAGGTGCCGCGCAACAGCGTAGTGGCGCCTTGGGTCGCGGCTGCGGCACCGCCGCCCGCGATGATGGCGAGAGTCCACTTCAACATCGGCGGGAAGTCGCCCATGACGGCGGCAGAGATGGCAATGCCCGCGCCAACGGCCGTTGGACCGGCAATGCCGTCGAGAAGGTTGTCGAGCACCGGCACGTAGTAGGCGAAAACTTCCGTGACAGCGGCCACGGCCAGCATGATCAGCGCCGGAGTGGAGGCGACCCACAGGAAGTCGCCGGAGACAGGGAGATAGCCGCCCTTGACCGCAAGCCCCATCAGCAGGAGGGGCAGGAACACCCGGAACCCTGCCGCCGCCGCCAGCCCCACGCCCAGGGCCACGGGCAGGGCATATGCCAGAACATCAGTCATGCCATCCCTCATAATCGTTTTGCGCGTGGAACGGAAACAGCGGCTTGACTATGTGGTGGAATTATTGTTCTATGATCTGCAAAATCAGGAACGTTAATTCTACTTCGTGATACCCCTGCGGCGTCACCGGAAGCGGAATGCGTTGAACCGGACCGGACAATGGCCGATATGAGCCGCCCATGACCAACATTTCCAGAATCGTCATCATCGGCGCCGGCATGGCAGGTGCCCGGGCCATCATCAATCTGCGCGCCAACGGCTATGAAGGCGCCATCACGCTGGTGGGGGACGAAGCGCTTCTGCCCTACGACCGTCCGCCCCTGTCAAAAGCCTCGATCCTCGCCGAAAGCACGCCGGAGCCGGTATGGCTGCTGGATGAGGGCATTGTGGCTTCACTCAAGGCCGAGGTGATCAGCGGCGTTGCCGCAACGGCCATCGAACGGGCAACCAAATCCGTCCGGCTCGCCGATGGCCGCGTCCTGCCCTATGACAAACTGCTGATCGCCACAGGCGCGAAGCCACGCAGGCTTCCCATCCCCGGGGGCGAACATGCCCTGCTACTGCGCAACCAGGACGACATGCTGCTGCTGCGCCAGCGCTTTGTGCCCGGCAAGAAGATTGTCATCATCGGCGGCGGCTTCATCGGCCTGGAACTGGCCTCTTCCGCCGCCAAGAAGGGCTGCGAGGTGACACTGGTGGAGGCACAGCCCCGCATCCTGATGCGGGGTGTTCCCGAGGCCATTGCGAAGATCGTCCATGACCGCCACGTGGCGGGTGGTGTCACCATGCTCACCGCAACGGCGCTGTCCCATCTTTCAGCAGAGGCCGTTCATCTGGCGGATGGCCGGGTGCTGCCCGCCGACACCATCATCGCCGGAATTGGTGCTTCGCCGGAAATCACGCTGGCGAAAGAGGCGGGCCTCACGATCGACAACGGCATTGCCTGCGATGATCACATGTGCAGCTCCGATCCCGACATTTACGCCGCAGGTGACTGCGCCTCGTTTGTGCACGCGAAGCTCGGCAACCGCCGTATCCGTCTCGAAGCCTGGCGTTCGGCCCAGGACCAGGCGGCGACGGCTGCCGAAAACATGCTGGGCGGTGACAAGCAGAATGTTACCGTGCCGTGGTTCTGGTCCGACCAGTATGAACTCGGGCTACAGATCGCCGGAATGGCCGACATGGGGCCGGTGACAGTGGCGCGCCAGGCCAGCCCGGAAACGCTTGTTCTGTTCCACCTTGCCGAAGACGGCACGATCACGGGGGCCAGCGGCATCGGGCCGGGCAATGCCATCTCGCGCGACATCAAGATGGCGGAAATGATGATCGCCAAGGGCGTGAAACCACCCAAGGACGTGCTCGCCGACCCCGCCCAGCCACTCAAGGCGCTGATCCGCTAAATCACATTTCACCACAGTTCAACGGAGACACAAGACAATGATCAAGTTTGGCGTGATCGGCGCAGGCCGCATCGGCAAAGTGCACTCGGCGACCATTGCCGCGAACCCCAAGGCAAAGCTGGCCTACATCGCCGACGCCATGCCCAAGGCCGCGGAAGAACTGGCCGCCAAGCACGGCGCCAAGGTTGCCTCGGTCGATGAGATCATGAAGGCCAAGGATGTGGATGCAGTGCTCATCGGCTCGCCCACCGGTTTCCACGCCGCGCAGATCCAGGCCGCCTCCAACAACGGCAAGGCCATCATGTGCGAAAAGCCGGTGTCGCTGTCGGTGGAGATGATCCACCAGACACTGAAGGTGGTGGAGAAGAACAAGTCCACGCTGATGATCGGCTTCAACCGCCGCTTTGACCCAAACTTCGCCGAACTGGAGCGCCGCGTGCGCGCCGGGGCCGTGGGCGATGTCGAGATGGTGACGGTGATCAGCCGCGATCCTTCCCCGCCGCCTGCCGAATATGTGAAGGGATCGGGTGGGTTGTTCCGTGACATGATGATCCATGACTTCGACATGGCCCGCTTCCTGATGGGCGAGGAGTTCGTGGTGGTGAATGCGCTGGGTTCGTCGCTGGTGGACAAGGCCATCGGCGAGGCGGGTGACGTCGACACCGCCGCCGTGCAGATGCAGACCAAGTCGGGCCGCATTGCGGTCATCACCAATTCGCGCCGCGCCACCTACGGTTATGACCAGCGCATGGAAGTGCATGGGGCGAAGGGCATGCTTTCGGCCAGCAACATCCACAACACCACGGTGGAACTGCACAGTGCCGCCGGCACCCAGGCCGATCCGATCCAGAACTTCTTCCTCGAACGCTACTTCCAGGCCTATTCAAACGAACTCAACAGTTTCATCACGGCTGTCGAGAGCGGCAACCGCGATCCCAAGCCGAACGGTTTTGACGGGTTGCAGGCGCAGATCCTCGCGGATGCGGCAACCGAAAGCTGGAAGACGGGAAAGCCCGTGAAGGTCTGATCGGAGGGCAGGCCCGGCCTGCTGGCGGTCCCTGAAAGAACAATGGGGAGCTTCCGTTGCCGGAGGCTCCCCATGACTCACTGGCGACCCGGGTACGCAGTACCCAATCCCGGATCATCCGCAACACTTCCCCGCTCAGGGTTACGCGTGTCGTGGGACTGACAGTAATTGCCGCCGGTTTCGAAAGCGTTTCCAAAACAAAGTTTTGTATGAACAAGTGGTTACAGCCCTGTGCGGAAGCGGCTCAGAACTGCAAAAATAGTGTGACAAAGGGGTTGCTTTGCCGCCGCCGCCCGCATAGATACCGCTCACCGCAGATCATGCGTCATTGACGCGGGATGGAGCAGCCCGGTAGCTCGTCAGGCTCATAACCTGAAGGTCGTCAGTTCAAATCTGGCTCCCGCAACCAAAAAAACAAGCCCCGCCAGCACACTCTGCTGCGCGGGGTTTTTTATTGGGCTGCGAGGGTGCTCCATGGGAGGAGCAGCCCACTCATGGTCTCGCTGACCTGCACCCCTGAATTGACCTCGGGATAGTGCTGCGGGCTATCGGGGAAAACGTGTGCGACGGCTTCGGAATGAAGGTCACACGTATCGGTGGGTTGTGTCACATGGCGACGTTCCGCGATATCCGTGAGGCACGCGCCCTGCCGCACACGTGCGACGACGCCTGGGGTGGCGATGTGATTGCCGCAGCGTGTACGCATATTGGTGCAACGGTTCAGCCGGGCCTTCTGGAAGGCGTGTGGCTGGCGCAGCCTTACATTCAAGGCAATTTCAACAAGCGGACCGGCATTGACATTGTGGACGGGCATATCAAGCTGCCAGAGGGTCCAGGACTTGGTGTCGTTCCTGAAGAGGGCATGTTCGGTAGGCCTGCGCTCTCCTTCGGGTGAGTTCATGGGCCAAGCTGTGATCGCCCTGTCCGGCCACTACGGCCAGAATGACTGCGATGGCGCCAATGCGGCAATGGCGGAACGCGGGACTATCTGATCATTCTGGCTGTGCGGCCCATTCCTTGTAACGCAGATATGCGTTGGCCCCGATTGTGGAAATGGGGGGCGGAGGAAGCCTGGTTGGATCTGCTTCGGCCGTGAAATGGCGCGTGATGTCGCTTTCCACGCCACAGGCCAGTTCAGCGGCGCCAATGCCCGTGAGCGTGCCGCGCACCGTGCCCAAGCCGTTCTGCACGCAGGCCGAATATAGCCCATGGTCAAGCTCGCGCATTACCGCAACACCATTGCGCGTGAGGCAGAGATGACCGGCCCAGGTGTATTCCATGGGCACGTCAACGATATCGGGAAAGCGTTCTGCGAATTTCTGACGGTGCACCTTCGCGGTGCGTTGCAATGCGGCCTCACTGGGCAGCATGCCGGGCAGGAAACTGAAGCAGGTGCGAGTGATGATGCGGTTGCCGCCAAGGGGGCCATCAATGCGTCGCATGGTGGTGCCCATGGGATCGGATGGTGTCACCCCCCACCGTGGTTGCCCTCCCAGCCTTCGCAAGTGCTCGTCGCCAAGAGCAACGGTCATTGATGCATAGAGAAAAATGTGCATCAGCCGATGCCTGGCAAAGCCGAAGCTTTCCAGATGTCCGTTGTTGGCGAGGATCACTTTTCCAGCGGAGACCTTGTGAGTGGCCGTGGACACAATCCAACTCTGATCCGTGCGCTCAAACTTCAGGACGGGCGAATGCTCAAAAATCCTGACTCCGGCCCGGCGAAGTCCGCGCACCACGCTGCGTATGTAGCCCGCAGGCTGAATCATCACAGCACCTGGCGTGTAGAGTCCCGAATAGTAGTGACGGCTGCCCGTCAATTCGAACATGGCCTGATGGTCGAGACGTGTGGCGGTTTCACCAATGGCTTCAAGGTCCGCGGCATAAATCTGATTCTGGGTGTCTGCCCTTTCTGTCGCAGCCCCGTTCACTTTGCCAACAGGGTCAAACCAGTGGCGGTTGATGTCAAATTCCTCAACAATGTCACGGGCAAAGCCGATGGCCTTGCGGTTGAGTGCGATCATGGCCTTGTTCTTCACCGCGCCATCGCCTGAATAGCCTTGCCCACCAATTTCATGGGGCAGATCTATCATGAAGCCGGCATTGCGGGCGCATGTGCTCTCGGCGATGCGTGCAGCCTCAAGCACCAACACCTTGGCCTTCGGGTTCAGTTGAGTGAGTCGCCGGGCCGCCGAAAGCCCGGCGAAACCCGCACCGATGATCACAACATCAGCGGTTTCATCCGCCATAAGCCTGACGGGAGGGTCCTGGTCCGGCAAAATGTCGTTCCAGGCCGCTGGTCCCCGGAAGGCAGGCGTTCGCCTTGCCGTGTATGCGCTCATGTCACAGCCTGATCGATGTCATCCGCCAGATCGATCCAGATGGTCTTGATCTGCGTGTATTGGTCGTGGGCATGGATACCGTTGTCGCGACCGCCAAAGCCTGACGATTTGTATCCGCCGAATGGTGTGGAGATGTCACCTTCACCAAAGCTGTTGACGGTCACAGTGCCTGCACGGATGGCGCGGGCACCACGAAGTGCGCGCTTCACATTGGACGTGAATATGGACGCTGCAAGACCGTATTCCGTATCATTGGCAAGGGCGATGGCCTCGTCAAAACCGTCAACGGTCAGGACCGACAGTACAGGGCCGAAGATCTCCTCACGGGCTTGCCTTGCCGAGAGATCTGTGACTTCCATGATTGTCGGCTCGACATAACCGTCCTTTGCCTTCCCTCCCATCAACACGGTGGTGCCCTTGCCGAGATAGCCGCACACCTTGTCGAAGTGATCTTTTGACACCAATGCGCCCACCCGGTTCACAGGGTCCAGCGGGTCGCCCATCGGCCACTCGCGGGCGTGCGCCATGATGCACTTCAACAGCTCGGCCTTGACGCCCTTCTGCACGATCAGCCGCGAGGATGCCGAACAGTTCTCGCCCATGTTCCAGAACGCACCATTCACGATATGCGCCGCCACGCGATCAATGTTCTCGACGTCATCCAGAACCACAGCCGGATTCTTGCCGCCCATTTCAAGCGTCACTTCTTTCAGGTTGGACTCTGCGGCGTAACGCAGGAAACGCCGACCTGTTTCCGTGGAGCCCGTGAAGGAGAGCGCATCCACATCCATATGGCGGCCAAGGGGTTCACCGACGTCGGGGCCGGACCCCGGCACTACGTTGAACACGCCAGCGGGAATGCCTGCTTCCATGGCGAGTTCCGCCACGCGCAGCGCAGTAAGGGAGGTTTCTTCCGCAGGCTTCACGATCACGGAGCAGCCAGCGGCAAGAGCCGGGCCAATCTTCCAGGCCAGCATCAGCAACGGGAAGTTCCAGGGCAGAACCAGGCCGACAACACCAACAGGTTCGCGGACGATCATTGCAATGTGATTGTCAGACGCGGGCGAAACCTGGTCATAGATCTTGTCGATCAGTTCGGCATGCCATGTCAGGCAGTTGACTGTTTCAGGTACGTCAACTGTTTCACAGTCGAATATCGTCTTGCCGCTGTCCAGGCTCTCCATCACGGCGAGTTCACGGGCATTGCGCCTGATCAGCTTGACGAGGCGAATGAGCGATTCCTTGCGCTCCTTGGGATGCAGTTTGGACCAGCGCCCATCATCAAAAGCTGCACGGGCCTTGGTGACCGCAAGATCCACATCGGCAGCACCACAGGCCGCAACCTTGGCCAAGACCTTGCCCGTTGCCGGGTTGATGGTATCAAATGTCTTGCCGGACTGGGCTGGACGGAAGGCACCATCAATGAAGGCCTGCGTTGGCAGCGAAAGGCCCTTGGCGATGGACTTGTATTCTTCGGTCGTGAGTAAGCCGGTCATGGTCATGCCTCTGCTTCAATGTCAGCGATGGTGCGCTTCAACACACGCACGGTTTGTTCAAGCTGGCGCTTGTCATCCTTGATCAGGGGCTTGAGGGGTGGGCGCGGTGGGCCAGCCCTGAGGCCGTTCATTTCGCAGCCATGCTTGATGCATTGGACAAATTTGCCGCCCTGTTCGAGAACTCGCATCAACGGCAGCAGGGCCGACATGATGCGGCGGCCCTTGTTGAAATCGCCCCTGACGGCACATGCCCTGTAAAGTGCCGCGTGTTCGGCAGGCAGGAAGTTGGAACCACCACACACCCATGAACGTGCACCCCACGCAAAGAACTCCAGGGCCTGGTCGTCCATGCCGCAGGACATTTGAATGTGCGGGTAGTCGCGCGCCAGAAGGTGCACACGGTTGATGTCGCCGGAGCTTTCCTTGATGGCGCAGAAGTTTTGGCTGCGGCCGACGCGGTCTAGGAATTCCTCACCCATGTTGATGCACATGCGTCCGGGGTAGTTGTAGAGCATGATGGGCAGATCGGCGGCACGGTCAATCGCCAGAGCGTTCAGGGCGTTTTCCTGCTCGGTCGGAACGGCATAGGGCGGGGAGCCGACAAGGATGGCATCTGCGCCAATCTTTGCCGCTGTTTCCGCCATGGTGATTGAATCGGGCAGGCGAATGGCACCCGTGCCGATGATCAGCGCCGTGCGTTTGCCGATCACCTGCTTCGCCAGGGCCGCAAGTTCAATGCGTTCTTCCATCGGCTGGGCGTAGTATTCGCCCGTAGAGCCACCATTGATGATGCCCTGTACTCCGGCCGCGACGAGGTACTCCACCATGGCGCAGAAAGCGTCGCGGTCGATCGAACCGTCGTCCTTGTGGGGCGTGATGACGGGCGTGTAGATCCCTTCGAATTTCATGCGCTTACCTTTGAATTGCCGGACAGCGGCGTACCGAGTGGAATGTCGATGCTGTCCGGTGTGATGAAACTTTCCATTTGCGAGCGGGAAAGCTCCCAATGGGCGACGGCGAGATCTGCGGCAGCGTCCGCATCACCTGCCTCAATCAATGTGATGAACTGTTCGTGCTGGTCGGCAGCAATGGCCTGCACATTGGCCATGCTGGCCATGCGGGGATTGTAAAACGTCATGCCAATCCGCGTGTGGTCGATCAGCAACCGCCGGAGACTCGGGAGCAAGAACTCATTGTCTGCCATTTCGCCCATGGCGTCATGGAATCGCTCGTTCATGAGGGCACGCTCGGTGACATTGCGGTTGCGGATGGCGGCACGGAACGCCATCTGAATCCTCTTCATCTCTTCGATCTGTGAGACCGTGGCATTCTGCGCCGCAAGCCGGGCAACGGCGGCATAGATCATGGGGGCAACGATGAAGAAGTTCCGCAACGTCTTGTGGGTCATGGGCGCCACTTGGGCGCCGCGCTTTTGGTGCAGCACGACGTAGCCTTCGCCAGCAAGCTGCCGCAGTGCCTCTCTCACGGGAGGCCTGGAAATGCCGTAGGTTTCTCCCACCTCGACTTCATCAAGATAGGTGCTGGGCAGGAGGTCTTGCGTGAGAATCCTCCGTTTCAGGTCTTCAATGCAGGCAGCTTTGCCTTCTGGTGCGATTGCATCCATCACCCACCTCCACCGCGTTCGACCTTCGCCAGGTCGTCCAGAATGGCGCGCAGTCTGCCCATCCTGTCGGACCCCATGGCCGAGAGCGGGCGGCGGGGAACGCCTGCGCCGTATCCCATGATTTCACTCGCCGCATAAACGGAACTGACATAATCCTGTTCTTCAATGAAGGCCATGATGGGCTCCAGCGTCCGCCAGATCACCCGTGCCTCATCCCAGCGGCCAGCTTCGGCGGCCGCGACCATGGCAAGACAGGTGCGTGGCGCAATGTTGGCGCCGCCCCAGATCAAGCCCTTGCAGCCTGCGTAGAGCGAATAAAGCGTGAGTGTGTCGGCCCCGTTCATCACGGCATGGCCAGTGCGGATCAGATTGATGTGTCCCGGAAAGTCTCCGCTTGAATCTTTCACGGTGCAGAAATTCGGAATGGCCGCAAGCCTCTTGAGCAATGCGGGTGTGATGGTGACGCCAACGGCCCTTGGCACGTTGTAGCCGATCACCGGCAGTCCGACGGCGGCCACTTCGGCGTAAAAGGCCGCAATTCCTTCATCGCTGGTTGGTCCCTCAAAAAAGGGCGGCAACACCATGACACCATCCGCACCACACTTTGCAGCATGACGGGTACGCCCGATCACTTCGTCAACGACCAGCGCCGATGTTTGCGCGATCACGCGTGCACGGCCATTGATGATCTTGCAGCTGCGCGTCACCAACTCCTGTGACTCGTTCTGGGAGACATAGACGTGAATTCCCGTGCCCGAACTCACGAGGAAACTCCTGATCCCGGCCTGGATGTACCTCTCGATGTTCTGCTCAAGCCTTTCGAAATCAATTCGCCCTTCGCGGTCAAACGGGGTTGCAAGCGCAAGATTCAAGCCGGAAAATGGGAATTTTGCCATGTTTTCTCCCGTTTGGAGGCAAAGTGATTGAAGCCCCTTGATTCATAATACATCATGTCTTAGAACCCTCAGTCAAGGATCGAAGTGGAATGGCTGCATTGTCTTTTTGCTTTTCGGTCTGCCGACAATCGCGGATCGGCCTTCGACCACAAAGTCCGCGCGACACAAGGAGGAACATCTATGAACAAATTTTTGCTTTCCGCAGTCACTGCAGCAGCACTGTTTGGCGTGAGCAGCGGTGCGGCGCAGGCAGCCTGTGGCGACATCTCGCTGTCGGTTTTCAGCTGGCAGTCTGCCGAGGCCATGGCCAACGTCGACCAGCTTATCCTGAGCGCCGGCTATGGCTGCAATGCCACGACGGTTGCCGGTGACACGGTGCCGACCATCACCGCCATGATCGAGAAGGCCCAGCCGGATCTCGCTTCAGAAGCCACGCCGAGCCTGCTGGGCGAAGTCTACGCCAAGGGCACCGAGGAAGGCCGCATCAGCCAGATCGGCACGGCGATCAGCGACGGCCTCATCTCCGGCTGGTACATCCCGCAGTACGTGGCTGACGCTCACCCCGAGATCAAGTCGGTCGAGGAAGCGATGAAGCATCCGGAACTGTTCCCGTCGTCGGAAGATCCGTCGAAGGGCGCGGTGATCCAGGGTCCGCAGGGCTGGGGCGACACGGTCGTCACCGCACAGCTCTTCAAGGCTCTCAACAACCCGAACTTCGTCATGGTGCCCACCGGATCTGCCGCGGCGCTGGATGGCGTGATCTCCAAGGCCTACGAGCAGAAGCAGGGCATGATCGCCCAGTACTGGTCGCCCACCTCGCTGCTCGCCAAGTACAAGATGGTGCGCCTCGAAGGCCCGGCGCGTGATGACGCCGAGTGGGCCCGCTGCACCACCAAGCAGGATTGCCCTGATCCGAAGCCGAACTACTGGAAGCAGGACGAAATGGTGACGCTGGCCAGCAAAGGCGCTGTCGACAAGCTCGGCCCCGATGCTGCAGCCTACATCGCCAAGCGCAGCTGGACCCAGGCCGAAGTCTCCGCCGTCATGCTGTGGATGACCGACAACCAGGCTAACGGTGCCGACGGCGCCAAGTGGTTCATCAAGAACATGCCGGACGTCTGGACCAAGTGGGTCCCGGCCGACGTGGCCGAAAAGGTCAAGGCTGCCGCTCAGTAAGCAGCACTGGTTCAAGGCCGGAGGCTTCGAAGCAATTCGGAGCCTCCGTTTTGTACGGGTCGGTGTGACTTTAAGCGCGCGCTTCCCTCCCCGCCGGGGCTTGCATTGCGCGAGATATCCGCCATCGTGCCAACCTCCCGCCGCCGACTTTGGGTGCCGGGGTGATCCAACCGCGCGCAAGGGCAACGTGACATGGACTGGCTTTTCAAGTTTCCGCAGATTGACCCGGATATTTTGCTGTCGGTGAAGCGGGCCATTGACGGGTCGCTGAAGACGTTGACGCGCAACTACGGCCAGTCGATCGAGAACTTCTTCTATCCCCTCCAGCAGGTGCTGATCTTCTTTGAGCGCGTGATCTCCAACGCGCCATGGCCTCTGGTGGTGCTGGCGCTGGCGGCCATCGCCTGGTTCGCGGCGCGCAGCGTAAAGGTGGTGGTAGCGGTGATCCTGATGCTGCTGGCCATCGGCCTCATGGGCCTCTGGCCGGACGCCATGAAGACCATCTCGCTTGTGCTCACCGCCACGCTCTTCTCGATTGCCATCGGCATCCCGCTCGGCATCCTGATGAACCGCTACAAGCGGGTGGGGGCCATCATGCAGACGGTGCTGGACGTGATGCAGACCATGCCGCCATTCGTCTATCTCATTCCGGTAGTGATGCTGCTCGGCATCGGCCGGGTGCCGGGTTTCATTGCCGTCGTCATCTATGCCATCCCGCCCATCATCCGCCTCACCGACCTCGGTATCAGGCTTGTCGACAAGGAAGTGCTGGAGGCGGCCGACGCCTATGGCTGCTCGCGCTCGCAGAAGCTGTGGAAGGTGCAGATGCCGCTGGCCATGCCGACCATCATGGCCGGCATCAACCAGACCATCATGATGGCGCTGGGCATGGTGGTGATCGCTTCCATGATCGGCGTACAGGGGCTTGGCCTCAACGTGCTGCAGGCCATCGCCAACCAGTATTTCACGCAAGGCATCTTCAACGGCTTCGCCATCGTCGGCATCGCCATCATCTTTGACCGCATCAGCCAGGCCTATGGCCACAGGCTGCAGAAGCACCGGGGTGCGCGCCATGACTAAGAGCAGCACCTCGATCGAAATCCGCGACCTCTACAAGATCTTCGGCAGCGCGCCCGAGCGCTTTGTCAGTGCCGTGAAGAATGGCATGAGCAAGACCGAGCTGGGCAAGACGCATGGGCACATCCTCGGCCTCAACAACATCAACATCACCATGCCTGCTGGCAAAATCCAGGTTGTCATGGGGCTGTCAGGTTCCGGCAAGTCCACCCTGATCCGCCACATCAACCGGCTGATCGAGCCGACCTCCGGCTCCATCCTCATCGACGGCAGGAACGTGCTGGAGATGAACGAGCTTGAGTTGCGCGAGTTCCGCCGCAACAACACGGCGATGGTGTTCCAGCGCTTTGCCCTGCTGCCGCACCGCACGGTGATCGACAACGTCACCTTCGGCCTCGAAATCCGCGGCGTCGAGAAGGGCAGGGCCCGCGAGACCGGCATGCGCTGGATCGAGCGCGTCGGCCTTCATGGTTTCGAGAACCGCTATCCGGATGAACTGTCAGGCGGCATGCAGCAGCGCGTGGGGCTGGCCCGGGCGCTTTCCAATGATGCCTCCATCCTGCTCATGGACGAGGCCTATTCGGCCCTTGATCCGCTGATCCGCACCGACATGCAGACCATGCTGCTTGACCTGCAGAAGGAACTGAAGAAAACCATCGTCTTCATCACCCATGATCTCGACGAGGCGCTGCGGCTTGGCGACAACATCGTCATCCTGCGCGATGGCTCGATCATCCAGCAGGGCGATGCCCAGGACATCTTGCTGCGTCCGGCGGACGACTACATCCGCCGCTTCATCAAGGACGTGAACCGGGCCCGCTTCATCAAGGTGGACGCGGTCATGGAGGCCATGCCGAAGCAGGCGCCCAAATCCGCGCCACGGCTCAGGTCTGGCACATCTCTGGAAGTGGCCGCTGTTGAACTCTCAAAGGCCGGACAGGACTCAGCCCTGGTCACTGACGCAGCAGGCGCACCCCTCGGCATCGTCTCCCTCAGACAGATCACCGCCGCTCTCGCGTCGGAGGATGTCGGATAGCATTGTGATCCTGCAGCAGGTTGCAGCAGCATTGTCACCCGAATCCGCGAGCAAGGATTGATCAACCCCGGAACCGCGCTTGAACAAGGTGTGCAATGAAGAAATTTGAAGGCAAGGTGGCCCTGGTCACGGGCGCTGCGGGCGGCATTGGTGCGGCCATCACCCGGATGTTGCGTGCAGAAGGTGCCAAGGTTGCGGTTGCTGACAGGGATGTGTCGGGGGTTGATGCCGATCTGCGTCTGCCGGGCGATCTGCTGGACGGGTCCTACGCCGACGGCTTGCCGCGTGCCGTTGTGCAGGCCCTGGGGCGCCTCGACATTGTGTGCAACAACGCCGGTGTCATCACGCGTGGAGATGTGACAAGCACCAGCGACGATGACTGGGCCTTGACTGTTGGTGTCAACATGGAAGCGCCATTCCGGATTTCGCGCGCCGCCATTCCGCTGATGGCAACGACTGGCGGTGGTGCCATCGTCAACACCGCTTCCTGCTGGGGCCTGAGGCCTGGCACAAACCACGCCATCTACTGCATGTCCAAGGCCGCCATGGCGTCGCTCACGCAGTGCATGGGGCGCGACCACGCGCACCAGGGTATCCGAATCAATGCCGTGTGCCCCAACGAAGTGAATACGCCGATGTTGCGCACAGGCTTTGCGAAGCGCGGCTTCGATCCTGACACGGCCGTTGCCGAACTCGACAAGACCGTGCCGCTGGGCCGAATTGCTGAGCCTGAGGACATTGCAGATGTTGTGCTCTTCCTGGCGTCGGATGAGGCCCGCTACATGTGTGGTTCACTGGTGGAAGTGAATGGCGGCAAGGCTGTGTCGTGAAGCGCTTTACCGAAATGGTGGTGCTGGTGACCGGTGGTCGCAGCGGCATTGGACAATCCATCGCCCGCCGTTTCGCTGCGGAAGGTGCACGTGTCTTTACAGCCCAGCGTGGTTCGGACGCCGAGTTTGAAGGGATTGCGGCTGATTTTGCCCAGCCTGCCGAGGCCGCCGCGGTGATCGCCAAGGTCATCAGCCGGGCCGGCCGCCTGGATGTGCTGGTCAACAATGCCGGCATGATGCAGGAAGCCTTGGCAGAAGAGATGCCGATCGGGGATTTTGCGCGCACGATCGCGGTCAATCTCATCACGCCCTTTGCGCTCACTCAAGCTGCATTGCCCCATCTGCGAGCCACCAAGGGTGCGATTGTCAACATCGGATCCATAGAAGGCATTGGCTGCAACCCGCGACATGCCGCTTATAGCGCCTCCAAGGCGGGACTGCACGGCCTTACGCGTGCGATTGCCGTCGACCACGGCCACGAGGGGATCAGGTGCAATGCGGTTGCACCAGGCTGGATCGATACAGACCTCAATCTTGAATTCATCGAGAAGTCAGTTGATCCTGCCTTCTTTCGCCGCAACATCGGGAGGATTCATCCCGTCGGCCGCACCGGAAAGCCTGAGGAGGTTGCGGGTCTTGTCGCATGGCTTGCGTCTCACGAGGCAGCGTTTGTGACGGGGCAGGTCTGGACTGTCGATGGCGGGCGCATGACCAAGCTCAGCCTGCCTGTGTGAAGAACACCTGGACATGCGCGGCAGTCCGCAGACTGTTGCCGTGACGGGATCCGCGCAAGGTAGTGGCAAGTCCATTGCTCTTGCCAACCGGCCGAAAGCTCCGGTCTCAGCTGATTTTGCGCTTGGGAACCGAATAACAATGGTCAGGCCGAACTCACAATTGAATGGACGTTGGGGGAGTGGGCCAGAAGCACCTTTCGGCTTGGGTGGCATCCGGCTCCTGTCATCCACAAGCCCATAGCACAGCCGTGCGGGCGGGCCGTTCCTTGTTGTCATGGGTCACGGGTTGATTCTGAAAACACAACCTCAGGTTATGGGCGTGGCATTTGATGATGACGGCTTGTTGCGCTACACACGCCGTGTCATGTGCCAAGCCATGCTCGATAACGGCAGTTTTGATCCGGATTTGTGTCCCCTTCTCAAGGGGCTCTCGCCGGAGGAGATTGCCATGCGCATGAAACAGCAGCCGATCGCGTCCTGCCGCAAGCGGCTGGATGACCGCGTCGCCGGAATGCCGCCATCCGGAGATGACGATTGCCCGGCCCACGCCGCCGGCGTGGAACTGATCAGCACATAAATGTCTGCGGCCGGTTGTCGGCCTTGACCATCGTCAAGTCTTCCCTTGCCCCGTCAGCTTAACTGACACTGGGCGAAACATGTGGGGAGGAGGCAATACAGCCATGAGTGAAGGCCTGACAAAATCCCAAGCGCGCAACATCTTCTTCGGCGGTTCACTGTTCTTCTTTGTGGTCTTTGCGGCCTTGACGGGCCACAGCCACTACTATGCCGTGAGCAAATCCACCAACGCGCAGAACCTGACGGACGCCGTCGTCCGGGGCAAACGCATCTGGGAAAAGCATGCGTGCATCAACTGCCATACAATTCTCGGTGAAGGCGCCTACTACGCGCCCGAACTTGGCAATGTCTTCGTCCGCTACGGCGGCAAGGATGATCCGGCCGGCGCCAAGGAAGCCATCAAGGCGTGGATGACCAGCCAGCCGTCGGGCATTCCCGGGCGCCGCCAGATGCCGAATTTCCAACTGACCGATCCCGAACTCAATGACCTCGCGGACTTTCTTGAATGGGTCAGCAAAATCAACACCCAGGGCTGGCCGCCCAAGGACAGCGGCTGAGAAGGGAGGCAATCATGAAATACCAATCGCAAAAAGTCGCACTCGCATATTTCGCCTGCGCCATGATCCTGTTCGCGGCACAAGTCACATTCGGACTGGTGCTGGGATACATCTACGTCGCACCGAACTTCCTGTCGGAACTGCTGCCGTTCAACATCGCGCGCATGATTCACACCAATGCGCTGGTGGTCTGGCTGTTGCTCGGCTTCTTCGGCGCGTCCTACTATCTCATCCCGGAAGAGACGGAACGTGAGCTGCACTCACCCAAGCTGGCCTACATCCAGCTGGTTCTTCTGATGGTGGGGGCCAGTGCGGCGGTGATCGGCTATCTCTTTCGCATCCATGAAGGCCGCGAGTTCCTTGAACAGCCCTTGTGGGT
Source organism: uncultured Alphaproteobacteria bacterium (assembly GCA_937870685.1). Taxonomy (GTDB): domain Bacteria; phylum Pseudomonadota; class Alphaproteobacteria; order Rhizobiales; family Aestuariivirgaceae; genus Aestuariivirga. The sequence continues at coordinate 19,147 of CALMZX010000138.1, read as the reverse complement.
CAAGCTTGGCATTGTGGTTGCCGCGCTGATCTTCCTCTACAATGTCACCATGACAGTGCTGCAGGGGCGCAAGACCGTCATCACCAACGTGCTGCTGCTCGGTCTCTGGGGCATCGCGCTGTTCTTCCTCTTTTCCCTCTACAATCCGGCCAACCTGACCGTTGACAAGATGTACTGGTGGTATGTCGTCCACATCTGGGTGGAAGGCGTGTGGGAACTCGTGATGGCATCGGTTCTTGCCTTCATGATGCTCAAACTCACCGGGGTTGACCGCGAAGTCGTGGAGAAATGGCTCTATGTCATCGTGGCGCTTGCGCTCTTCACCGGACTTCTCGGCACGGGTCACCACTATTACTGGATCGGTACGCCGGGCTACTGGCAGTGGATCGGTTCCATCTTCTCGGCGCTGGAAATCCTGCCTTTCTTCGCCATGGTGATGTTTACCTTCGTGATGGTCTGGAAGGGCCGCCGCGAACATCCCAACAAGGCCGCCCTGCTCTGGGCGCTCGGCTGCTCGGTGCTGGCCTTCTTCGGGGCTGGCGTGTGGGGCTTCATGCACACGCTGGCACCGATGAACTACTATACCCACGGCACCCAGGTGACAGCGGCGCACGGACATCTCGCCTTCTTCGGTGCCTATGTCTCGATGAACCTCGCGATCATCACCTATGCCATGCCGTACCTGCTGGGCCGCAGGCCCTACAACCAGGTTCTGAACATGGCGAGTTTCTGGCTGATGGCTTCGGGCATGTCCTTCATGACCTTCACCCTGACCTTTGCGGGTGTGGTGCAGACCCATCTGCAGCGCGTCCTTGGGCAGGGTTTCATGGATGTGCAGGACCAGCTCTCGCTGTTCTACTGGATGCGCCTCGGCTCGGGCGTGGTGGTGGTGCTTGGAGCGCTGCTCTTCATCTATGCCACCTTCGTGCCGCGCCGCGAGGTGATAGAAACTGTCAACCCGGCAGCAGCACCCGCCGAGTAAGGGGAAGAAGCGCCATGTCATATGCCATGAAGACACCTGACACGGCTTCGCATCCGGTGCCCTACTACGCACCGACAGGCGACGAGTGCCGCGTCTTTGAAGCGGCGTGGCGCAACCGGCTTCCCCTTCTGCTCAAGGGGCCAACCGGATGCGGCAAGACCCGCTTTGTCGCCCATATGGCGGCAAGGCTGGGCTTGCCGCTGTTCTCCGTCGCCTGCCATGATGACCTCACATCGGCAGACCTCACGGGGCGCTTCCTGCTCAAGGGTGGGGAAACCGTCTGGTGCGACGGGCCGCTGACTGCGGCGGTGCGCGCCGGTGGCATCTGCTATCTCGACGAGGTGGTGGAGGCGCGGAAGGACGTGACCGTTGTTCTCCATCCGCTCACCGATGACCGCCGCACGCTGCTGCTTGACCGCACCGGAGAGACGCTTGTGGCTCCTGCGTCCTTCATGGTGGTCGCCAGCTACAACCCGGGTTACCAGAATGTCCTCAAGGCCTTGAAGCCCTCGACACGGCAGCGCTTTGTCGGAATCGAGTTCGGCTTCCCGCGCGAGGAACGCGAGGCGGCCATCGTCTCCGCAGAGAGTGGCCTTCCGATCGAGCGGGCCAAGCTGCTGGTGCAGGTGGCAACACGCCTGCGCGCCCTGCGCGGAAGGGACGTGGAGGAGGCGGCTTCGACGCGGCTTCTGATCTATGCCGCGACACTGATCGTGGACGGCATGAGTCTGGAGCGGGCCATCGACATTGCGATGCTGCAGCCGCTGAGTGACGACACGGCGGTGATGCAGGGGCTGCGCGACCTGGTCTCGGCCACCCTGGGCTGACGCCCATGGCAGAGCTTCATCCCAAACCCTGGGAACCAGAGGAAGCGATCGGCTCGCTGTGGCACCGGCTGGTCGGTGACCGTGACCCATCATCTGCCGAAAATCCCGCCGCAGCGACGCTTGAACACATGCGTCCTCGCATGGGCATCGTGATGCGTGGCCTTGGGGGGGAGCCGGGTGCCGGATTTGCGGCCCTGCAGGCCAGCCAGACCCAGCACCGCCGCCGCTTCCTGCAGAGAATTGGCCATGCCGGTGAAAGAATCCTGCAGCCGACGTGGGACGGTGAGACATTGAACGTTCCAGAGGCCATGGCCTTCAGCCGTGATGCTGCGCTGAACGAGGCGGCCTATCTCTGGCTTGCGGCCTGGGCCGCGTCTTATGAGGCACGGGACCTGGAAGCTGATCCGCTGCGGCGAGACCTTCATGCGCTTCGGCAGGCGTGGCGCTGCACGAAGATGATGGAGAGGTGCGCGCCGGGTCTCACTGCGGTCGGGCGTGTACTCGATGCGGCGGCGCTGACTGGCAGGCGTGTTGCCCAACTGCCGCCCATTGAGATGGATGTTGAACGTGTCATCCGCCGCCTGTTGGGCGCTGATGAAACCACGCCAGAGCCTTGGTGGAACTTTGTGACCGGTGACACGGTGCTGGACGGCAGCGTGCGGGCTCCATCCGGCTACTGTCCCCATGCGCCAGTGCCACACTGGCCACAGTGGTCGCTACGGCCCGCCGGCGAGGCCGCGCCACGAGATGATGCTGCTCCGGCGGGAGCCAAATCACAGGAGCAGGGTCCACGCAAGCGGGCACGCCGCAAGGCATCTGACCAGGCCCGGAGGCGCGATCCGCTGATCCTGCACCGTTTCGAAACCATCAAGACCTGGGCCGAAATGTTCAACCTGGGCCGGAAGGTGGAGGATGACGATGGCGAAACGGCGCGAAAGGCCGCCGATGACCAGGACGAACTGGGTCTCGCTGACACGGATGCGAAACCGTCTTCTCGGATTGCCTTTGACCTTGATCTCTCGCCCCAGGAACTTGATCGTGCCACGCTGACAGACGGCAACCTGTTTCCCGAATGGGACTGGCGCAGCAACAGCTATCTGCCAGACCATGTGCGCGTGCTCGCAGGTCTGGCCAAGGGCGCGGAAAGCGGTACGCCGCCGCAATTGTCCCCCGCCCAGGGGCGGCTCGTTGCGCGGGTGCGCCGCCAGTTTGAGGCGCTCATTCCCCGCCATGCCCTGCAGGCGGGAGAAGATGCGGGCAGCGAACTTGATCTCGATGGTGCCCTGCGCATGGCGGCCGATACCCGCGCAGGCGTTGCCAATGACGGCCGGATCTTCAAGGCGCTCCGCCCGGTGGCGCGGGATCTCGCGGTGCTGACGCTGGCCGATGTCTCCCGCTCGACCGAAGGCGTGGCGGAGGAGCGCTCCATCATCGACATCGCCAGGGAAACGCTGCTGGCGATGGCGCATGGCCTCGCCGCCACGGGTGATGCCCATGCCATTGCCACGTTCTCGTCGGTCCGGCGCGACAGGGTCTTCTATGACCGGGTTAAGGGTTTTGGAGAAGCGCTCTCACCCGCAATACTGGAGCGCATTCTTGCGCTGAGACCGGGGCATTACACGCGGCTTGGTGCAGCCATCCGCCAGGCGACACAGGACCTGCGCAGCCACGGTGCGCTCCGCCGCCTGCTGCTGGTCGTGACTGACGGAAAGCCAAACGACATCGACCACTATGAAGGACGCTTCGGCATCGAGGACACGCGCCGCGCGGTTCTGGAGGCCCGCATGGCGGGGCTTGCCGTGTTTGCGATCACCATCGACCGCCGCGCCGAAGCCTACGTGCCGCACATCTTTGGCCGCAACGGCTTCCATATCGTCAGCCACCCGTCGCGGCTGGCGGAAGCGCTGCCCGGAATCTACCGGCATCTGGTCAGCTGATGGCGAAAAAGGGACTGCCGGGCAATTCGTTGATCTGGATTCTCATCGTGTCGGAGGTGCTTGTCTTTGCCTTGGGGCTGGTGGCGTTTCTGGTGATGCGCCTGCTGCACCTGCGGGAGTTTCAGGCAGCTTCCCACCTGTTGCACGCCGGTGCCGGAACGCTCTCCATGGCACTTCTCCTGACGAGCGGATATCTCGCTGCCATCGCGCAATCCAACTCACAACAAGGCGGACAAAGCAGAAGCCGTCTTCTCCTGATTCTTGCCGCCTTGCTGGGCGTGCTGTTCCTCGCCCTGAAGGCCATGGAGTACAGTGACCTCTGGAACAGGGGGGTCGCATTCGAAGGCAGCCAGTTCTTCACGCTTTATGCACTGATCACCGGCTTTCATGCGGCCCACGTGGCGTTTGGCACTGGCCTGCTGCTTGTCGTGTCGCTGCGCCCGACGCTTGAACATGTCGAGCCTTCGGTTGCCTTCTGGCACATGGTCGATCTGGTCTGGGTGCTGGTCTTTCCCGTTCTCTATCTGGTGCCGAGATGACGCAGTTGACACGAAGCTGGCTGGTGATGTCCATGGTTGTCATCACCGTGGCGCTGGTGCTCGCGGTTGCGCCCGGGCTGCCTCGCCCCGTGTGGCTTGTCCTCATCATGGCCGCGTCCTTCGTCAAGGCGCGGCTGGTCCTTCTCGACTATCTCGAACTGCGCCATGCGGATGAGTGGCGTGTGGGCGCCATGGCGGCACTTGTCGCGCTGCTTCTGGTCATGGCCGCGCTGGCCGCCATGGCCTGAGTTCAGTCGTCGCTGCGTCCGCGCATGATCTCGGCCCGCTCGCGTTCGGCAAAGTCCTGCAGGCGGTCGAGATCGTCAATCACGGCCTGACGCTGCACGATGGAAACACCATAGTCAGCAAGGCGGTTGAAGGCGCGTGACAGGCTTTCCGGCTTCATGCCAAGGCGCGCGGCAATCAATGCCTTGTCATAGGGCAGATCAACAACACATTTGCGTTCCCCCTTGGGGGCCAGTTCAAGCAGGAATTCCGCTATGCGCTGCGCGCCCGTGTGGGCCTTGAGCGCCTCGATCTGGCGCACCAGAAGATGCAGGTGCTGCGAGGTGGAGGCCAGCATGGCAAGGCCGATTTCCGGCGACTCGCGGATGCGGTCGAACAGCCTGCGGGCGGAGACACGCAACAGGCGGGCATCGGTGACAGCTTCCCCGCTGACAGGATAGACGCCGCCTGTGAAGGCTGCCGCTTCCGCGAAGTTCTGGCCCTTGGTGAAGATGCCGATCACCGCTTCGGTGCCGCTGCTGGTCAAGCGGAAGAGCTTGATCCAGCCATCCAGCACGACAAAAAATGCGTCCGCCTGATCGCCTTGCGTGAAGAGGGACTGGCCACGCGCGAACTGGTGGATGGTCGAGTCGCTGATGATGTTGCGCAGGGCCGCGTCCGACAGGCCGCCGAGCAGGGCGGTCTCGCGGATGATCTTGAATTCCGGCGCGGAAATCGAAAGTTGCATGGGGGGCTCCAGGGGACTTCCGCATAGAGGTTTTGAGGGGGTGGGGCAATTTGAGTTTGGTCAATTCAGGGCTGTGGAGCCCGGCATAATGTGGGGGGAACACACAGAATCCGCCATGTCGCCACCCATCACAAGACGCCATCTCGCCGTCACATCACTCGCTCTCGCAGCCGCGGCTGGAGGCTGGTGGTGGTCACGTGCGCCCGAGCCTCGGATTGGTGGGCCCTTTGCCCTCCTGGATGGCAAGGGCAATCCTGTCAGTGACCGCGATTTTCGCGGGCGTTTCCTGCTGGTCTATTTCGGTTATACGTTCTGCCCGGACGTCTGCCCCACGGCGCTGGGCAAACTGTCGTCCGTGCTTGACCGTCTCGACAAGGCGCAGCTTGACCAACTCGCCGTCGTCTTCATCTCGGTCGATCCGCAACGCGACCATGGTGCGCGGCTTTCGGAATACGGCAGCGCATTCCATCCCCTGATCACAGGCTTGACGGGCCCGCGAGAACAGATTGATGCTGTGGCGAAGGCCTATGGCGCACGCTATCGGATTGCCGGAGACACCAGCCGTGATGACTATGCGATTGATCACACTTCGGTGGTTTATGTCATGAACCGTGATGGCGCGTTCGTGACACAATTCACCCACAACGCCACGCCGGAGGCCATGCTGGCGAAACTCCAGGCCGTGCTGAAGTGAGTGAAGATCCCGCCCTGAAACGTCTCGATTCGCTCGCCCCCCTTGGCGGTACCATTGGGGCCGCACGTGCCGAGCGTGCCGAGCGGAAGGCATTTGTGCGTGACCTCTTCGACCGCGTGGCGCCGCGCTATGACCTCATGAATGATCTGATGAGTTTCGGGCTGCACAGATTGTGGAAGCGTGCCGCCGTTCTTGCCGCTGCGTCGGCACCCGGAGTTGAGGAAGGAACCGTGATTGACCTTGCTGGAGGCACAGGGGATCTCGCCCTTGCTTTGCGGCACCGTCTGCCTCACGCACGGATCATTCTTGCTGATGCAAGCCCCGGCATGGTTTCGGTGGCGAAGGAGCGCGCCAAAGGCGGTTTCGAGTGCATCGTGGCGGAAGCAGAAGATCTGCCATTTGGCTCAGGTTCGGCAGAGGCCGTCATGTTGTCCTTTGGATTGCGCAACATGACTGACCCGCCGCAGGCCCTGCGGGAAGTGGCGCGCATTCTCAAACCCGACGGCCATCTGATCCTGCTTGAGTTCTCCAAGCCAAGTGCATGGTTTGCCCCCTTCTATGACCTGTTTTCCCGCTTTGCCATTCCGGCGCTGGGAGCGGCCGTGTCCGGAAACCGCGGGGCCTATCGCTATCTGGTGGAATCGATCCGCCTGTTCCCGGATGCCGACAGCATCACGCGGGAGCTTCAGGCCGCGGGGTTCGCCGATGTGACGGTGCGCCGCTTCATGTTTGGTGTTGCCGCTCTGCATGTGGCGGAAGCGCGCGCATGAGCAGCCAGACCGATGTGATTGAGAAACTGGCCCGGCTGCCAGCGCCGCTCCGCTGGGTGATCGCGGCACGCTTCAAAACCGTTGGTCTCTCGGTGACGCCAGTCATGTGCGGCACCTGGGTTGCGGCGCAGTCGGTTCCTGTTGATCCGTGGCTTGCCGTGCTTGCCGCCTTGTCGGCGGTTGGCATCCAGGTTGGCACCAATCTCTGGAATGACGCGGCTGATGCCGAGCGTGGCACGGATACGGCTGAACGGCTTGGACCGCCGCGCATGACGGCACTTGGCCTGCTTGATGGATCAACTGTGAAACGGGGGGCTGCCCTTGCCTTTGCGGCTGCGGTGGCCTCGGGCCTGCCGCTTGTTGTTGCGGGTGGCTGGCCGATCGTTGTCATCGGTCTGCTCGCCCTTCTGCTCGGCTATTCCTATTCCATGGGTCCGGTGCCACTGTCACATACACCGCTGGGAGAAGTGATCGTCATTGCATTCTTCGGTGTCATTGCAGTGATGGGCACGGCGCATGTTCTCGGGGCCTTCCCGTCATGGCAGGGCGTTCTTGCTGGCGTGATGATGGGACTTCCCTCCGGCGCCGTTCTTCTTCTCAACAATCACAGAGACCGGCAGACAGATGCGGCTGCCGGACGGCGAACGCTGGCCATTCTTGTGGGCACAAGCGGTGCGCGGTTCCTTTATGCTGCACTCGTGGCCGCGGCTGTGGCGATGCTGCCTGTGATTGTGCGCCTGTCACCGCTGGCAGCCACTCTTGGCGCCGTGGCGATGCTTGCAGCGGTGTTTCTTGCGGTGGGGGTGTGGCGCACGCCTGTATCCGCCGGGATCAACCGCTTTCTGCCCCTGACGGTGTTGCTGCAGTTCGCCCTGTTTCTGGCACTGGCCCTGTCCGGAGCCACGGCCCGCTGATCAGCATGACGCCGTGCAGGTGTCCCTCTGGATGCGATGGCGCTGCGAACGCACCAGCACGCCCCGCTCATCCAGGAAGAAGATGTCCAGGCTGATCTTGCCCTTCCTGTCAGGGATCACGATCTGATCCTGCAGGAAAGCGCTGGTGAGGTGACAGTCCGGCTTTGTCTTGGCGACGTTCACAGTGACATAGAGGTGCCGCTCGGTGGGCTGGTCCGCCACCTTGTCCGGCACGCCTTCGCGCAGGCCTGCAAATGACCAGCAATCTTCATTCGGGAAGAAGACGACCTTCACATGCACTTGCCCCTTGCCATCGGAGACAACTTCGCTGCCTTGGTAGTCTGGATCAAAGAATTCATCCTCGGCATGTGCTGCAGACATCAACAGGAGAGTGGCGAGACAGAGCGTGGCGAGGCGTTTCATGGCATGGTTCCCGTCGGGTGGCGTTGCGACACTTATCGGTAGCCGGGACTGTGACAGCATTGACAAAAGTCAACCCGGCCCGCGGGGCAATCGCGAACCGGGCTTTTCTTGTGCGATGTCGACTTTTTTCAGTTCATGGCACCGGGGCCCTTGACGGGCAGAGAAACGGCAATTTCGCCAGCCTTTTCGAAGACGAGTGTCACGGCGACCTGGCCGCCTTCCTGCAGCGGCGACTTCAGGCCGATGAACATGAGGTGCAGTCCACCGGGGGCCAGGACCGTCTGGCTGTTGGCTGGCACATCAATGGCGTCAACCTTGCGCATGGCCATCATGCCGTCCTGCTCGATGTGCGTGTGCAGTTCCGGCTGTTCGCAGGCCTCCGTCTTGAAGGCGAGCAGCCTGTCCGCGGCTCCGGCGTTGGTGATTGTCAGGAATCCGGCTCCGGCATTGGCCATCATGGGTGATGAACGGGCAAAGCCTTGCGTGATTGTGAGACCACCGGCAGATGCATCCTGCGCAACGGCGGGAAGTGTGGGCAACATGGCGCAAGACACTGCAGCCAGCAGAAACGTACGGCGTTTCATGATCGAAAGTCCTTCAGGTTTTGGATGGTCAAATGGTGCTGACGAGACAGGCCGGTTCCCGGCGGTGTGGTCAGGTGAGGGCACACCCGCCGATGCCGGAATCCGGCCTGAAACCGGTTTGGGCGATCGCGACTGCGGGTGGTGCGCGAATGGGCGGCGAACTTCCTGCCGCGTGCTGCGGCAGGCTCAGGGCAGCATTGCAGGGAATGACAGCCGCTGCCGCCACCACTGGGGCTGGAAACTCCGGCGCGGTGGCGGGCAGGGGCGCATTTCCGGACGCCATGACGACACAGACAAGGCAGGGTTCCAGCCCGGCGGAAGGAGACGTACCGCTAGGCACTGCCGTGGCCACAGACCGGCACCACAAGCCGTCTTCCGCGGCGGAGTAGGCAAGGACTCCGGGGATGAGGGCCTGCAACACCAAAAACACGCCCACGACGCGGCTGATCAGCGCGCGAATGGCCGGTTTTCTGAATGTGGCAATGTGACAATTCATGAGTCTGGTCCGGCTGACGGGAAATCAGCCTGCGTCACATTTGCCAAGCTTGCGGGCTGTCCACCTTAACGAAAGTCAAGGCGGGGAATGTTGCTGCAGTGCGATGAGGACCGTGCGGTGGTGGGTGGCAAGACCTGACGCCGCCAAGGGGTGTTCCGGGCACAATCACGTATCCAGACCCCATTTTGAGGGCAAACAATGTATAAAATCCTTCGCAAAGGCCTTCTCGCCGCAACAGGCGTCGCGGGACTTGGCCTGATTCTGGCGGGCAGCACGGCTTCGGCAGAAACACTTGATGAGGTCCTGGCCCGCCGCGGCCTGTCGCAACAAGACCTCCTCGCGGCCGCCAAGACCTACACGCCCACGGGAAAGCGTGACGAATTCATCGTATTCTCGTCCGGCGGCCAGTCCGGCCAGGTCATCGTGTATGGCGTGCCGTCCATGCGCATTCTCAAGTACATCGCCGTGTTCACGCCGGAACCCTGGCAGGGCTACGGCTATGACGAAGAATCCAAGAAGGTGCTTGCCCAGGGCAAGATCGATGGCCGTGACGTGCCGTGGGGTGATACCCACCATCCCGCCATCACCGAAACCAATGGCGACCAAGACGGGCAGTACCTGTTCATCAACGACAAGTCCGCCCCGCGCATTGCCGTCATCTCGCTGCATGACTTCGAAACGCAGCAGATCGTCGTCAACCCGATCATGCAGTCGGAGCATGGTGGCGCCTTTGTCACGCCGAACAGCGAGTATGTGATCGAAGCCGCGCAGTATCCGGGTGTGCTTGGCCGCGGCTTTGCGCCGCTCTCGGAGTTCAACGAGAAGTTCCGGGGTGCCGTTACCTACTGGAAGTTCAACCGCGAGAAGGGTCGCATCGAACCGGAAAACTCCTTCTCGGTTGAACTGCCACCCTACACGCAGGACCTCAGTGATGCCGGCAAGCTAGTCTCCGACGGCTGGTCATTCACCAACTCCTTCTGTTCGGAACGCTATGTCGGCGGCATCGAACGCGGCCGTCCCCCGTTTGAAGCAGGCTGCTCGCAGAACGACACCGACTATCTCCACATCATCAACTGGAAGAAGGCGGAAGAACTCTACAAGGCTGGCAAGTTCAGCAAGATCAATGACCATGCCGTGATTTCGATGCAGACACTGATTGACGAAGGTGTTCTGGCGCTCGTTGCCGAGCCGAAGTCACCACATGGCGTCGACGTCTCTCCGGATGGTAAGTACATCGTGGTTGGCGGCAAGCTTGACACGCAGGCGTCGGTCTACTCGTTCGAGAAGATCAAGGCAGCCATTGATGCCAAGAAGTTTGCCGGCAAGGACGCCTATGGCGTGCCAATCATCGCGCTTGAAGATGCCTTGCACAAGCAGGTGCCACTTGGTCTTGGCCCGTTGCACTCGCAGTATGACTCCAAGCCGTGTGTCGTCTACACTTCGCTCTACGTCGACAGCCAGGTGGCGAAGTGGGACTATTGCGAAGGCAAGGTGCTGGACAAGATTTCCGTGCACTACAATATCGGCCACCTCGTTGCGATGGAAGGCGAAACCGTCCATCCCGCTGGCAAGTATCTCATTGCCCTCAACAAGCTCGCCATTGACCGCTTCAACCCGGTGGGCCCGCTGCATCCGCAGAACCACCAGCTGATCGACATCTCCGGCGAGAAGATGGAGCTGTTGTACGACATGCCGTTGCCGCTGGGCGAACCGCATTATGCGACAGCAATCGCCGCAGACAAGCTGAAGCCGCTGGTGCGCTACAAGTACGGCACCGACAGCCGCACGGGCGAAAAGCATCCGGACGCGGTGCGTCCGGGCAGCGAAAAGGTCGAGCGTAACGGCAACAAGGTCAAGGTCTACATGACCGCGATCCGGTCGCACTTCACGCCTGAAATCGTTGAGGTCGAAGAGGGTGACGAAGTCGAGTTCGTGATCACGAACTCGGAACGCGCCCAGGATGAAACCCACGGCTTCGCCATCTCCACCTACGGCGTGAACCTGTCGCTTGAACCTGGCAAGACCGCAACGGCCAAGATCAAGGCCGACAAGCCAGGCGTCTTCTCGTACTACTGCACCGAGTTCTGCTCGGCGCTGCATCTCGAGATGACGGGCTTCCTGGTGGTCAAGCCGAAGGGCTTCGTCGAACAGGCTTCGACGGGTGCCGAAGGCCAAGCCTATACCCAGGCTGACTACGACAAGCAGTTCAAGACCAACACTGATACCCAGGCCGTCATTGACAGCGTGGTGACTTACATCACCAGCATGAACTTCAAGGACTTCCCGGATGCGGTGGCGCTGGTCGAAGACGCGACCGACCAGCTGAAGTTTGCCGGCGAGGCCAAGGCCAAGGCTGAAGACTTCGCCAAGAAGCAGGATTGGCAGAATGCCACCCTGTGGGCTGGCCAGTGGTGGCAGTACCAGGTCAAGGCGGCAGACATTGGTCTGCGCGTGAAGACCTATCTCGAACAGAACGGCGCCAAGAAGGTGCAGTGACGACACATGCCGGGCGGCCTGCGGGCCGCCCGGTCCTCAAACCAGGGAACCATTCCATGAGAAAACTATTGTTCACCGCATTCGCCAGCCTGGCGCTGTTCGCGGTTTCGGCAGCTGCAGATGATGTTGCCGACGGTGAGAAGCTCTACAAGACCAAGACTTGCATGGCTTGTCATGGTTCCAAGGGCGCACGGCCCATCCAGAGCTACCCGGCCGTTGCCGGGCAGAACGAAAAGTACATTCTTACCCAGTTGCAGGACATCAAGTCAGGCAAGCGCGTGGCGAGCAAGGATCCCGCGACAGGACATCCCTATACGGAAGGCATGGCCGCCGTGATGCACATTCTCACGGACGATGATCTCAAGAAGATCGCCAAGTACCTCGCGGCGCAACCGCCTGCCAAGCCGAAGGCAATCGAGCCAGCGCCAAGTGCGGAAGACCTTGCCAACGGTGCGGCCACTTACAAGAAACTTGGCTGTGTGGCGTGTCATGGCGTTGACGGCAAGAAGGCCAGTGTGCCGACCTATCCCAATCTGGCAGGGCTGCAGCGGGACTACCTTGTCCGCCAGATGACCGACATGCGGGACGGACTGCGTGTCAATGGCCAGTCAAAACTCATGCTCAACATCATCAAGAAGGCGGACGACGCCGCCATCCAAGCCATGGCCACCTATCTCTCGCAGATCGACCGGTCTGCCAAGTAACTGCAGAGGACATTTGAACCATGAACATTCTGAAAATTGCCACCCTTGCCCTGATTGCCGGAGTGGTCTTGGCTCCGCTCGCCATTGCCGAAGATGCGCCTGCCACGGCTCCCAAGACCTGGAACGAAGGCGGCGGAGAACAGGATGAAGCGCTTCATCTCACGCCCAATCTTGAAAACGGCAAGGATGTTTACGAAGTCTGCTCGGCCTGCCACGGCATCAATGGCTGGGGACTGCCGGACGGAACCTTTCCGCAAATCGCGGGCCAGCATGCCAAGGTGGCGATCAAGCAGCTGGCCGACATCCGCGCCCTCAACCGCGACAACCCCACCATGTATCCGTTTGCCCTGCCTTCCGAAATCGGTGGACCGCAGGCCATTGCAGACGTTGCCGCCTACATTTCCCAACTCCCCATGAATCCCGAGAATGGCGTGGGGCCGGGCACCATGCTTGACAAGGGCAAGCAGCTCTATGCCGACAACTGCGTGCGCTGCCATGGCGAGGCGGGCGATGGCAACAACGAGAAATTCTATCCCGCGATCTATGGCCAGCACTATGAGTATCTGCTGCGCCAGTACAAGTGGATCAAGGAGGGCAAGCGCCGCAATGCCAACCCTGACATGGTGAAGCAGATCCAAACCTTCACCGACGAGGACACCGTTGCCGTGCTCGACTTCGTGTCGCGCATGAAGCCCCCGAAAGAACGCCTTGGCGAGCCGGGTTGGGAAAACCCCGACTTCCAGTAAGCAACTGCCAACTGAAACACCTGAAAGAAGGAATGCGGGATGACCACCTCGTCACCTGATCGCAGAGCCATTGTCTATCGCGTGCTCACCGTCATCGCGGCGGGGCTCATTGCCGCGTCCTTCTTTGCACCCGGTTGGTGGGTGGCATTGAAGGCACCCAACTATCCGGAAGCGACATTCCCCGATGGTATCCGCATTGATTTCTATATGGACAGTGTGCGCAACGGCTGTTCGATCCGGACCTCGCAGGAAGTGGAAGAAAAGGAGGCGCTGGATTGTGTCCACGAGATGGATACGATCAACCACTATGTCGGAATGTATCCGATCGCTTCCGGCGGACCGGTTGAGAAGGCCTATGCACCCTTCCTTTTCTCCCTCATGGTGGTGATGCTTCTGGCCTTCGCAGCTCCCGGCCGCAAGTCCCGTCTTGCGGTTTCCGTTGCGGGTTACACGGCAATCGCCGTCTGGATGGGTGTCACCATGTTCACACCGGGTGGGGTGGCCTACCAGTCCAAGGGTTACCTCGAAGGGTTGGTCAACTCGCTCGGCCAGGACACGGCCGACAAGGTGGATGACAACACGATGAACCCGATTGTCAGGCAGTTGAAGGAGGCCATGGCTGACATCGAGAGAAAGGAGAAGGACGCTGTTGTCGCCTCCGGATCGCGCGAGGCCCTGATCGAAAACCTGCGCGCAAACTTCGTTCTCGACCAGAACAAGAAACCTGCCTCCAGCCAGCTGCAGTGGAATGGCAGTGGTCACCAGGTGATGGTCTGGCACTACGACAAGAGCCTGAGCCGCTGGTTCAACATGCCTGAACGCAATCTGCCGCTTGCGGAGATGATGGATTCGATTTCCGTCATGCTTGCAGCCGTGATCGTCGCCGGCATGTGCCTGCTCGTTTACGCGGCATGGAGCGTACGGAGCGTGTTCTACTGGCTGCTGGTGCTGCTCCCGATGGTGCTGCCGCTGGGCTTCATCGCGGAGTACTCGGCATGGCTCTGGTGGTATGGCCACCGGCTGAATGAAATGGGCGCCTTCACGCTCAAGCCCTTCATGCCGACCGTCTTTGGTGACGGCAAGGTGGCGCAATTCACCACCCATTCCTATCCGCACTATGGATTTGGCCTGATGGTGGCTTCCAGCCTGTTGCTTGCGCTTGCCGCGCTGATCCGGCGGAAGCAGCTTGCACTCTCGGGCGAGAAAGCGGAGCGGAGCTGATGACCCGCCGGGCAGTGCAATCGCTTTGCATCTGCATGGCGGCGCTTGTTGCCGCCACGCAGGCGATGGCCGGCCCGCTGCAGGACATGATCGATGCGGCGCCGGAAGGTGGTGTGGTCAAGCCGCCGGCCGGTGTCTACGACGAGCACATTGTTGTGACCAAATCCATTGAACTCGATGGTTCCAACGGGGTGATCATTGATGGCGGCGGCAAGGGTACTGTTGTCGAACTTGCCGCTGACAAAAGCACTCTTCGCAACATCACCATCCGCAATTCCGGCCGGCTGCACAATGCGCTTGATGCCGGACTTCGCGTCAAGGGTGATTTCAACGTCATCAAGGATATCCGCATTGAGGACTCCCTGTTCGGCCTGGACCTGCACGAAGCCGACAACAATGTGATCCGCCGCACGTCCATTTCCTCGAAGGACATGCCGCTTGAATTGCGTGGAGATTCGGTCCGGCTCTGGTACAGTCACGACAACAGGCTGGAGGACAACGAGATCAGCCACTCCCGCGACTTTGCCGTCTGGTATTCGCACGGCAACACATTCACGGGAAACCGGATTCGGGGCAACCGATACGGCATCCACTTCATGTATGCCAACGACAACCACATGTCGCGCAATGAGATCGCCGATTGCGTGGTGGGTGTCTTCCTGATGTACTCGAACGACATCACGGTTGAGGACAACCGGCTGCTGCGCGCCTGGGGCGCTTCCGGCATGGGGGTTGGCTTCAAGGAGTCGAGTGGCGTGAAGATCGCCCGCAACGCCATCGTCGGAAACGCTGTCGGCATCTTTCTCGATATCTCGCCCTATGATCCCGATTCCACCAACGTTTTTTCTGACAACCAGATCGGTTACAATGGCATTGGCGTGGAATTTCATACTGACTGGGAAGGCAACATCTTCAAGGGCAACAGCTTCAGTTCCAACTTCACCCAGATTGCCGTACGGGGTGGCGGGACAGCGCTGCGCGAGATATGGGACAGCAACTTCTGGGATGATTTCGCAGGGTTTGACGGAGACGGCGACAGGCGCGGCGACAGCCCCTACGAAATCTACAGCTATGCCGACCAGATCTGGATGGAGAACCGGGCGGCCAACTTCTTCCGCGGCGGATTTGCCCTTGAGGCGCTCGACTTCATCGAACGATTGGCGCCTTTCAGCGAGCCAAAACTCTTGCTGCAAGAAAAGAACCCCCTGATGCAGGAGCCAGTTCTTGCCGAGGCCGCGAAGCCGAAGGATGCTCTCGAGATGTTGCTGCAATGACTGACGTGCCGCCAAAATCAATGCCCGATGATGAGGGCATCCTGCCACAGGCACCAAAACCCAGACTCACCCGCAGGGAGTTGGAAAAGCGCCGGATGTTCCTGCGCTCCATCGGTGCGGGGGTGACACTCGTCGGCCTGTCGCTTGTCGGATTCTATCCGGTCCTGAAACACCTCTTCGAACGTCTGCGTCCGCCGGGGGCGCTTGAGGAGGACGAGTTTCTGGCTGCCTGCATCAAGTGCGGGCAATGTGTACAGGTGTGCCCGGTCGAGGCCATCAAGCTTGCTGATGGCGACGAGGGTTATGGCCTGGGCGTGCCCTATATTGATGCTCGCGAGCAGGCCTGTGACTTCTCCTGCGATGCGGTGCAGTGCGTCCTCGCCTGTCCCACAGGCGCGCTGAGCCACACAATCAGCAAGAAGGAAGAAGTCAGAATGGGCGTGGCCCGCCTGGCGCGGCCGGATGCCTGCCTTGCCATGAAGGGGCAGGGCTTCAAGGGGCTGGCCCGTGGCGACCTTTTTCAGGGCCTGCTGCGCTATGAGGACATTGACCGCTGGACGCCGCTGCGCGTCGCGGACCATCCCTACGATCTTGAGCTCTGTGATCTCTGCGTGCGTGAATGCCCGATCAAAGGTGCCATCTCGCTGGAACCTGTGAGTGCGGATTCGAACGACAGGCGCCGCATGCCCGTCGTGCACGATGCTTGCGTCGGCTGTGGCACTTGCGAAATGATCTGCCCGGCGGAACCTGCGGCCATCGTGATTGACCCAAAGGTGCACAAGGAGCGCATGCCATGAAGTGGTTCCTGCATTCCATCGGCATGATGTTCGGAACGGCACCGCGAAAACCGGGCGAAGATGAGGTGACGGACGCCGCCCGCACCATGATGAAGTTCAAGAAGTTGCCGGACCAGGTGAAGATCCGGAAGCAGAAGATCGCCGAGGAGCACGAGTTTCCGGTTGTGTCGAACAAGTGGCGGAACCGGCGCTGGGCTTCGATCATCATCCTGAACCTGCTTTTCGTGGTCTCGTATTGGTTCGACGTGCAGCTGGTCGAGGGAGCGCTCACGGCGTCCCGCTTCTTTGGCTTCCACATGGCCGATCTCTTCAGTGCCGCCCAGGTGATGCTTGCCTTCAAGGAGGTGATGCTCAATCTGGTGATCGGCACGATGACCGTTGTTATCGCCTGGTGGCTGGTGGGCGGGCGGGCGTTCTGCTCCTGGATTTGCCCCTACCACCTGCTGGCGGAATGGGCCGAAATGATTCACCTGAAGCTGGCGCGGCTTGGGCTTGCCAAGGATCACGTGTACCACCGGGGCTTGCGGACAGTCCTTCTGGTCCTGTTCCTCTCGCTTGCGTTCCTGACCGGATATACGATCTACGAGTACATCAATCCCGTGGGCATCGTCTCAAGGGCGCTGATCTACGGACCGACCATTGCCCTGTTCTGGGTCCTGTTCCTTCTGGGAATCGAGGTGTTCTACTCTCGCCGCTTCTGGTGCCGCTATGTCTGCCCCATGGGCCTGAGCTATGGCGTTGCCGGCGCGCTTTCACCGGTCCAGGTCGAATACAACCTGGAACTCTGCCTGCATGAGGGGGAATGCCGAAAAGTCTGCATGGTGCCGCATGTCCTTGAGGTAACGAAGATGGGTTACGCCAGCGACACGTTCGAGTATATTGGCGCGGATTGCACGCGGTGCGGCATGTGCATTGATGCCTGCCCGCAAGGAGCATTGAAGTTCAAGGTGCGCGGGCTGGACAAGGTGATCTGACGCATGATCGAGATCAGCCAACTGACGAAGCGGTTTGACGAGCGCGCCGTGCTGGATGCACTGAGCCTGCGCATCGCCGATTCCGACCGCATCGCGCTGGTCGGATCCAACGGGGCGGGCAAGACCACCCTGTTCCGCTGCCTGCTTGGCCACTATGCCTATGAAGGCAGCATCTCCATCAACGGGGAATCCTCCCGCCGCAGGGAACCGGAGTTGCTCTCGAAGGTGGCGTTCGTGCCGCAGCTGCCTCCCCCCTTGCGCATGCCCGTGGGTGAACTCCTGCGGTTCGCACGGGAGACAGCGGGCGCGGCCAACAGCACGATGCAGGATGTGGCGGCCAAGCTCGGCATTGATCTTGTGGCCGTTTCGTCCCAACCCTTCTACAGGCTTTCGGGTGGCCAGAAGCAGAAGATCCTTGTCACCATCGCGCTGGCGCGCGAGGCCAGCCTTCTGATCTTCGACGAGCCTTCAGCCAATCTTGATCCTGCGGCGCGCGCGGCCTTCATCGAATTGCTGGCGGCGCGGCAGAACTGTGCCATGCTGATTGCAAGCCACCGGCTCGAAGAGGTTGCACCGTTGGTCAACCGCGTGGTCGAACTTGACCGTGGCAAGGTGGTTCTGGACGATGCGGTTGCTGACCGGCTGTCGGCTGGCGAGCAGCATGCCTGTGTGGTGGTGCTGCGCGAGATGCATGAGCCAATGGCCCGCGCTTTCCTGTCATGGGGCATGACGGCGAAGGGCGACCTGACATTCACCGGACAGGTTCCCGCGGCGGAGAGCTTCCGCTTTCTCTCCATGCTCTCACGTTACGCGGGGTTGGTTGAAAAATTCTCGATGGGTGTCGAAAGCCATCCACGGAAAGGAAGCTGAGCATGTGTTCCTGCACAAGGCGCTCCGTCATCGGCCTGTTGCCGCTCGCCGTCTTCAGCCTCGCGGGCTGCATGAAGCAGACCGAGGGAGCGGAGACCGTTCACTACGGCCGCGAAACCTGCGCCATGTGCGGGATGATCATTTCCGATGCGCACTATGCCGCGGAGATCAGGGGAGCCACCGACAAGGCCCTCGTGAAGTTTGATGATATCGGCTGTGCCATCCACTGGCTGGACAATGCAAAGTGGGATGACACTGCCATTGCCGAGTTCTGGGTGATGGATTCGGAAGACGGCACGACCTGGCTGGAGGCGCGCAAGGCCGCCTACCTTGGTGGCGTGGTTTCGCCCATGGACTATGGCCATGCCGCGATCAGGGAGCTTCGCGATGGTGCTTCTGACTACAACAGGATGAAGGCAGCCGTTCTTGCCATGGGGTTGTCCAGCCGGTGCCCGCCACCCAAGGAGAGCAACGCATGAGCCGCCCGTCTGGCTTTCGTGTGGCCGCGCGCCTTGAAGTGCAGGAGTCGCTGAGGGCCCGCTGGTTCTTTCTCTATGCCGCGGTGTTCTTCGGCCTGATGCTGCTGCTGGCGCTCACGGGTATTTCTGAATCACGCGTCCTGGGGTTTACCGGCCTTTCACGCCTGCTGGTGACCTATATCCAGATCACCATGGCGGTGTTGCCCCTCTTCATCCTGGTGACCACAGCGCGCTCGCTGGTCGGAGACCGCGAGGCCGGCAATCTGGAATACATGCTGGCGTTTCCCATGCAGCTCTCACACTGGTATTGGGGCAAGTTCGCAGGCAGGCTTCTCCTCATCATCCTGCCCATACTGGCTGCCCTGTTGTTTGCGGTGGCCTATGGGGCCGTGCGTGGCCACACGGTTCCGTGGGCCCATGTTGCCCTCTATTCAGCGCTGGTCTGTG
>CALMZX010000137.1 GCA_937870685.1 uncultured Alphaproteobacteria bacterium | reverse complement strand
TGCCTTCATGCTTCAAGCCGTTGGGCTTCGCCCCGAAGTTCGAGATCACCTTGCCCTTGAGCGGCCAGCGAAGGTTCAGCGCGCCTGCAACAGGTGCCGGTGCCTGGGCCATTGTCTTCTCTTCGGCAGGCGCTTCATCAGCAACCGGCGCGGGCTGTTTCTTCTTGGTCTTCAGGTTGGCCGTCTGTGCCGGTGCTTCGTCCGCTGCGTCAGACGGAGCTGTGTCAGCGGTGTCGGTTTCGTCTTCCGCAAGCGAGAGCGGCGCGCGCTTGGTGGATTTCTTTACAGGTGTGGGCGCGATCTCGGTTTCGGCAGCGGCCTGCTGAGAGGAGCCACCGGGGATTTTCACCTTCTGGCCCAGGCGCAAGCTCTGGTCATGCGCGAGGCCATTGGCATCGGCAATGACGAAGGGTGACACGCCATACTTGCGGCCGAGCGAGTACAGTGTCTCTCCGCCCGCAACCGTATGGATGTTGCCGGACTTGCCCTTCTTCACTGGTGTGATTTCGGTTTCCGCAGGTTCCGCCGCAGCGATCTTGCGCGGCTTGGGAGCCGGTGCCACGTAGTCATCCCCGGCATCTGCCGTCACCCCGCCCGGAAGGCGCAGCTTCTGGCCCTGCCAGACATGGTAGGGGGCCTTCATCTTGTTGTAGGAGGCAAGCTCCATGGCATCCACGTTGTTGGCGCGGGCGATGGAATAGAGCGTCATGCCCTGCCCCACGGTCACCGTGCCATTGCTGGCCTTGGCCGGCCTGGGGGCCTTTGGTGCTGGCGTGATTTCTGTCTCGTCAGCCTGGGCCATGTCCGGCTCGTCATAGCTCGGCGCATTGTACTTCGGCTTCGGAGCCTTCAGCGCGGGCTGCTTGTAGGTCTTCTTGTAGTTCTCGGTGTAGTCATACTGCTGCACCGGCTGCTTCTTGGGCAACGGGGCGCGGGCCACCGGACTTTCGATGATGGTGTCTTCATCGGGTGCCTGCGGCGCCTCGATCACGGGACGCGCCTTGCGGATCGCAGGCTGCTGCACCTTCTTCGGCACCGAGGCCGTATAGACCGGATCAGCATCGGAGGGATTGTCGTAGGCGTTCTGGAAGCGCTCAATCGAATTGGAGCAGGCCGCCAACAGGGAGGCCGTCGCAACTGTCATCAGGGACCGCGCCAGAAAACGGCCAGACAGGTGCTTGGACACACGGATACGCATCTTGATACTCCGAAACTCACAAACTCAACTGAACCCAAAATGACCTGTTAAAGTTAAGGGAGCGTTTATGGTGAACGGGCGGATTCGCTTTTTCATTCAACGACGACGCGAGCGCCGACCTGAACCTGGTCATAGAGGTCAATAACGTGCTCGTTCAGCATGCGGATGCAGCCTGAGGAGACCGCCCGGCCAATGCTCCACGGCTGTGTTGTGCCGTGAATGCGGTACTCGGTGTTTCCGATATAGAGCGCCCGCGCGCCCAACGGGTTTCTTGGGCCTCCCGGCATGTGCGCGGGAATGAAGTGTCCCCTCTCGGCCTCGCGCTTGATCATGCGGGGCGGCGGGCGCCAGTCCGGCCACTGGGCTTTGCGGGTGATGCGGTTGGAGCCGCTCCAGGTGAAGCCGTCTCGGCCGACACCGATGGGGTACATCAGCGCCTGTCCATTGGGGAGCACATAATAGAGTTTGCGTTCCGACGTCCGGACCAGAATGGAGCCGGGCTCCATGGTGCGGTCGAAGGCAACGATTTTCTTTTCGATCTGGCCGGGCGCGGGGTTGGCATAGATTGTTGCACTGGCAATCTGCGTGCCGGAACTCCAGCCCTGCACCGCATTGCCGTCTCCCATTCCACCCATGATCTGGAATGTGCCTTCGGCCCGTGCAGGCGAAAGCATGAGCAGGCAGCCCAGCACTGCCGAGTACAGAATTTTCATCATTGTCCACCCGGGCTGCTACAGTCCCCGCCCGTGGTGCATGGTGAATGAGCGCGCTTAAGCGCCGTTTAAGCGGTTTAGTTTGCGAATGATGAATGCCGCACTTTCTTTCGTTAAGGGATGCCGCCAGCGTGGCGCGACCTGCTGCAGCGGCTCCATCACGAAGAGGCGCTCCGTCATGCCGGGATGCGGCAGCACCAGCGGGCGGATCGACTGGGTTCGCTTGCGGCGCAGGAGGCCGTGATAGTCCAGAAGGTCAAGGTCAAGCGTGCGCGGTCCCCAACGCAGGCGCCGCTGACGGCCTGCTTCCCGTTCAATCATGTGTAGACGGCGCATCAGAGCATCAGGTGAGAGATGGGTTTCGATGCAGGCGGCGGCATTGACGAAGGTCGGCTGGTTCTTGCGGCCAAAGGGCTCCGAGATGATCAGGGAAGACGCGGCCACGAGGCGCAATGGTCCGGCATCCAATGCCGCAAAGGCGTGCTCCACCGTCTGCCTTGGCGAGCCCCACGGCCCCGGGAGATTGCTGCCAAGCGCAATCACAATCATGGCCAGCGCCGCCCGGCTTCTGCCAACAGGATGCCGGCATCGGTTTCGGGCGGCACGACACTCAGCCGCTCGAACAGCACCTCACCGTTCTCCACGAGGAAAGTCCGCCGCACATAGTAGGGGATATCGCCCGCAAGGAATGTCGCGAGCGGGACGGCCCTGCCGAACTCTCCCGCCACGTCGGACAGAAGCGGAAAGGCAAGTGCGGTTCGTTGCACAAATTCCTGCTGCCAATCTGTTGCTTGCCTGCTGATGCCAAACACCTTGACATTCTGCTTCCGAAACTCCGGATAACACCTTGAATATGCGAGAGCTTGTGGTGTTGATCCATGCGCGCCGAAGATCGAATCCCAACCCGGTGGATCAGGCACGCCCGGCTGTCCCGTATAGGGGTAGACAAAGAACACGGCCCTGCCCCGGATCAGGCCTGGCGAAACCTGTGAGCCATCCGTGCCGGGAAGGCTGATGGCGGGCAAGCGCATGACGGTCTCAGCCCCGGTCGCGCAGCAGGCGCGACTTCTCGCGGTTCCAGTCGCGGGTCTTGATGCTTTCGCGCTTGTCAGTGATCTTCTTGCCGCGCGCCAGGGCAATGTCCACCTTTACGCGACCGCGCGGATTGAAGAATATCTTCAGCGGAACAATGGTCAGGCCCTCACGCAGCACGCCCACGGCAAGGCGGTCGATCTGCTTGCGGTGAAGCAGGAGCCGCCGGGGCCTCTTGGGTTCATGGTTGAAGCGGTTGGCCTCACGGTATTCGGGGATGTTCGAATTGATCAGGAACAGTTCGTTGCCCTTCATCGCGGCATAGGCTTCGCCAAGATTGACGTGGCCGGTGCGCAGCGATTTGACCTCGGAGCCTTTCAACTCGATGCCAGCCTCGAAGAACTCGATCAGTTCGTAGTCAAACCGGGCCCGGCGATTGTCACCCTTGACCGTGATGCCACCCTGGGCGCGCGATTTTTTCGCGCCACCACTCTTGGAAGACATGTCAGTTCAACAGCCCTGCATGAACCATGGCGTCCCGCACCAACTGCTTGGTGGGCTCCGTCACCGGAACCATCGGCAGGCGTGCTTCCGCCGTGCAATGGCCCAGAAGGCTGACCGCATATTTGATCGGGCCGGGATTGGTCTCGATGAACAGCGCGTGATGCAGCGGCATGAGGCGGTCCTGGATGGCAATCGCCTTCCTGTAGTCACCTTTCAGGGTTGCTTCCTGCAATTCCGCGCACAGGCGCGGCGCGACGTTGGCCGTGACCGAAATGCAGCCGACGCCACCATGGGCGTTGAAGCCAAGTGCCGTTCCGTCCTCGCCCGAAAGCTGGATAAACTTTTCACCGGTCATCAGGCGCTGGCGCGACGGCCTCGTCAGATCAGCTGACGCGTCCTTGGTGCCCACGATGTTGGGGCAGTCCTTGGCTAGGCGGTCGAGTGTCTCAACCGAGCAGTTGGCCACCGTGCGGCCGGGCACGTTGTAGACAAAAATCGGAATGTCCACCGCCTTCGCAATGGCCCTGTAATGCTGATAGATGCCTTCCTGTGTCGGCTTGTTGTAGTACGGCACAACGATCAAGGCAGCGTCGGCCCCGGCCTTCTTGGCATGGGCGGCATATTCAATCGCTTCCGCCGTGTTGTTTGATCCCGCACCTGCAATGACAGGAACCTTGCCCTTCGCCTCCTCGACGCAGATTTCAATGAGGCGCTTGTGCTCTTCGGGAGTCACGGTGGGGCTTTCGCCGGTTGTGCCCACCGGAACGAGGCCGTGGCTGCCTTCCTTGATCTGCCAGGCAACGAATTTGCGGTACGCCGCCTCATCGACGGAGCCATTCTTCATCGGCGTAATCAAGGCTGGGAAAGATCCCTGGAACTTCACGGCAAACCCCTATGGTTAACAGATTGGAAACCAGCACCTCGCTAGGCTGGCCCTTGGCCGCAGCGGATTCCGGTTCGCGCGGCACCATAGTCGTTCGTCACAGGCGCGGCAAGCAAAGGCAGACAGGCCAGGGCTGGTGCCCCAAACCTGTCGCAATTGGCCTTTACCCGCCGCAGAACCGGTGAAAGAACGCAGAGTTTGAGGAGCCAGACGCGTGACGCCCATTGCCAGCCGCCGCCATTTCCTGAAGGGCCTGTTCGCAGCCACAGCCGTGGCCGCTATGCCCTTTGCCGCTGCTCCGGCAGTGGCTTCCGCGGCAACAGAGAGTGTGCGCGCCGCCCTCAAGGGTGATTTCATCAGCGCGGGCGGCCTCGCGCAACAGTCCGGCGATCCAGCTGCCGTCAAGCTCGTCGAGTTGCTGTTCCTGCGCGACAAGGGTGCCAAGGCTGGTTACGCCCGCATCATGAATTTCCTTGATGCCGCCCCCAAATGGCCGCTCACGGAAACCCTGCTGAAGCGCGCCGAGCAGGCGCTGTTTGAGGCCGGCGCGCGCGGGCCTGAGGTGTTGGCGCATTTTGCCAAGCGCAAGCCACTCACGTCACATGGCAACATGGCGCTTTGCCGTGCCGCATTTGCGGCCGGCGACGAACAAACGGCGCGCGCCGCCCTCATGCGCGCCTGGCTCAATCCGGAGATGGATGACGCGGTCGAGTCGGTGGCGATCCAGGAATTTGGCCGCGCGCTCAGTGAAGCTGACTACCGCCGCCGCCTCTGGCAGCTGATCTACGCACAGGATTCGAACGCCGCCGTGTCCCATGCCAAGCGCATGGGCGCAGGATACGTGAACATTGCCAAGGTGGCGCAAGCCCTGTTGCGCAGCACCTCCGGTGCCGAAAAGCAGTACGCTGCCCTTTCCTCCGCCAACCGCAACATTCCGGCGCTGCGCTACGCTCTCGCCCGCCACTACCGCAAGCAGGAGAAATTCAGCAAGGCACGGGCCATTCTTGCCGCCGCACCGAAAACGGCTGCCGACATGGGTGATCCCGAGGCCTGGTGGACAGAGCGCAGGATCATCGCCCGCCGCTCGGTTGGCCCCAACCATCGCGATACCTGGGCCACCGGCTACCAGATCGCCGCCCAGAATGGCCTGAACGCAGGCGATGGGGCGGTTGAAGCCGAGTTCCTCTCCGGCTGGATTGCATTGCGCTATCTCGCGCGTCCCGACACAGCGCTCAAGCACTTCGCAAAATTGCAGCAGATTGCGCCCTCCCGCACCGAAAAGGCGCGTGCCGCCTACTGGATCGGACGGGCCTATGAGGCCAACGGTGACAAGGGGTCAGCCAAGGCCGCCTACAAGGAAGCCTCGCAGTACTCCACGATCTACTACGGCCAGCTGGCACGCGAGAAGATCGGTCTTGGCAACACGCCGGAACGCATTGAAAGCGGCGACACGACAAGTGCAGCAAGGGCTTCCGTTGACCGCGACGAAGTGATGCGCGCCTTCCGCCTGATGGCGCAGTCAGCCGACAAGTCGCAACTGCACATGTTCCTCTGGTCGATTTCCAGCCGGTTCGGCTCTCTCGCCGAAATGAATGCCGCCGCAGCCATCGTCCACCAGGTCGGCGGTACGACGATGGCGCTGCGCCTTGCGAAGGCCGCCGGACAGCGCAACATTGACATCGACTCCTACTCCTATCCGATCCGCGGGCTGCCGGACTGGAAGCAGATCGGCAAGCCAGTCGAAAAGGCGCTCGTCTTTGGTCTTTCCCGCCAGGAAAGCGAATTCGATCCGAACGCGGGCAGCAAGGTGGGTGCCCAGGGCCTCATGCAGTTGATGCCGGGCACGGCCAAGCTGATCGCGCGGCAATACGGCGTATCCTACGCACAGAACAAGCTGAAGGGCGATCCGGCCTACAACGTCAAGCTGGGCGCGGCCCATCTGGGTGACCTGATTGATGATTTCGGTGGGTCCTACGTCCTCACGCTGGTTGCCTACAACGCAGGCCCGCGCCGTGCGCGCGAATGGGTGATCGAGTTTGGCGACCTGCGTTCGGGCCAGGTTGATCCGATTGACTGGGTCGAGTCTATTCCATTCCATGAGACGCGCCAGTACGTGCAGAAGGTACTGCAGAATGTGCACATCTACCGCTCGCGCCTTGCACCAAAGACCGTGCGCCCGATGACCGCGGACCTTATGCGTGGTTCGCCCGGCGAAATGACTGTCGCGTCAACCTCGGCTCCGGCCGAGAGCGAAGCCTGCTCCGGCGGCTCGATCAAGGCACTCATCACCGGCTGTGACTGATGCAATGTGAGCGCAGGCTGGTGCCTGCCGCTGATGGCACGCGCATTCATGCCGTGCTCCATGGTGGCGGGGACGGAACACCCCTGCTTTGCCTGCCGGGTCTTACCCGCAATGGCCGCGATTTCGACGTGGTGGTCCAGCAGTTCGCTGGCGAACGGTCGGTGCTCACGATTGACTTTCGCGGGCGCGGGCGTTCGGACAATGCCGCAGATCCTTTGACCTATCGCCCGGATGTGGAACTCGCTGACACGTTGGCTGTGCTTGCGGCAACCGGGTTCAAGCGTGTCGCCGTCCTCGGCACATCACGCGGCGGGATCGTCGGCTTGCTCATGGCCAATGCCGCCCCTGATTTTCTTGCAGGACTCTGCCTCAATGACATCGGTCCCCGGATCGAGCCGGAAGGGTTGTTGCGGATCATGGCCTATGTGGGCGTGGATGTGTCTTTTGAAAGCTGGCAAGCGGCGGCTCTCGCCTTTGCCGCGGCCGCGCCCGGATTTCACGGGGTGATGCCAGAAGACTGGTTGCGTGCGACGCGGCAGGCATACCGGCAACGTGATGATGGCCGCATTGCACCGGCCTATGACTTGCGGCTGTGGGAAACGCTCCCCAACCG
Source organism: uncultured Alphaproteobacteria bacterium (assembly GCA_937870685.1). GTDB lineage: Bacteria > Pseudomonadota > Alphaproteobacteria > Rhizobiales > Aestuariivirgaceae > Aestuariivirga. Next base: position 2,605 of record CALMZX010000137.1, on the reverse strand, counting down.
TGTTGACGTGGCCGAGGGGAATATCCCTGACTTGTGGCCCTTGTTGCCCGCACTGCTGGAGAAGCCGGTCACGTGCCTGCGTGGCGCAGGCTCGGATTTGCTCTCCGCCGAAACCGCCGCGCGCCTGTGCGAGGCCTTGCCCCAGGCCGAAACCGTCGAAGTTCCCGATCGGGGACATGTTCCGTTCCTTGACGAACCTGCCAGCAGCGCTGCCCTTTCACGCTGGCTCGCACGCGTGGATGCAAAAGAAAAGGGCCGGTAACCCGGCCCTTTTTCAATCCGTGTACAGATGACTTTTCAGCTGCGGCGGGTGCGGCTTCCGGACAGCTTGTCACCATCCTTGTTCCGGAGTCCGCCGGTGCCGTAAAGACGGGCAAATTCGGCTTCCTTGCCATCGGCCAGCAGGCGGGCCTGTTTGATCCACTCTTCACGGCTGATGCGGCCATTGAAGCGCAGATGATCATCCACCCAAGCCACCTGCTCGCGCGTCCAGTCCGCGATCTGGTCGAAATGGAAGAAGCCCAGTCCATGCAGGATCTTCTCGTTCTTCGGGCCGATGCCGCTGATGCGTTGCAGGTCGTCGGCCTTGCCACTGCGGGCGGCGGCGATTCCCTTTGGCCGTTCCATCTTGCCGACTGCCGCCAACGGCATGGCCGCGGCGGCAAGCACCGGCTCCGCAGGCGCCACTGCAGGCGCAGCCACGGGCGCGACGGGGGTGTAGACAGGTGCGGCAACAGGCTCCGGCACCACAACGCGAGGCGCGACCGGGGCGTCCGGCTCGCGCAGCACCGCTGCCGGAACCGCAACAGCAGCGCCCGCCGCCGGAGCGGCCACATCAGCGGAGCCAAACAGCTTGCGCAGGATGCAGCCCACACAGGCGCCCGCCAGATAGGCAAGGGCCAGAAGGATGGCGAGTTCAATCAGATAGTGCAGCATGTTGTGATACTCCCTGCTCAGATGTCACTGTCCGGAACCTGCTCGCAGGTCCGCCAGCCAATGAATGCACCGATGCCGAAAGCGACAAGCAGCCATATCCAGTGGTGATTGACGATCGTCCAGAAGCCGTTGCTGTATAGGTCAAACATGACTTTCTCCTATTTCAGGATCTTGATTTCGACGCGGCGGTTGATGGACCATCCTTCTTCGTCGTGTACTGAACTGACCGGCATGGACTCACCGTAGCTCGCCACCGAGATGCGGTCTGTCGCGACACCCGCTTCGACCAGCATGTCGCGCACACGGGTGGCGCGGCGTTCCGCCAGGTCTTCGTTGTAGGCATCGGTGCCCCGCTCATCGGCATGGCCACCCACTTCCACCTTCAGCGAACCGCAGCGGGCATCCTTCAGGAGTGCCGCATACTGGCTCACGGAGAGGCCGAAGCGCTCCTGGAAGTCCACCTTGTTGTAGATGAAGCGCATCGGGAAAACGGTGCTGATCCGTGTCATCACCGCGTTGCAGTCAAAGGGCGCATCGCTCTTGGGCGCCGCCTCGTGGGGGGCGGATATCACGATTTCACCTGCGCCCGCGTCCTCGACGCTGCGGCCACGCTTGTCCGTTGACGTGACCACGACATTGTAGGTTCCCGGAGTCACAGGCTGTGGCAGGGCCAGGGACCAGTTGTCGCCGTCGGCCGTCAGCGGGCTTGCCGGCGCGCCCAGTTCGGCGGCCAGTTTCAGTTCCGGCACAGCCACCTTGAGCGAGGTTGTCCGCTTGCCGTCAAACGTACCGGCAATGGCCGCTGGTGCCGTGTCGGACGCATGGACTGTCACTGTCGGTGTTGCCGGAAGCGTTGCGTCGACCTCAAGTTCGGCGACCCCCTGGTCTTTCGCTTCCACGTCACCGCTGCGCGCCGTCACGGTGACATCATAGATGCCATCCTTGAGGGCTGCCGACGGCAACAGTTTCCACTTGCCAGAGCCGTCACGGGTGAGATTGGCGCTGGTCCCCAGTTCATAGGTCTTTCCCGCGAGTCCGACGACGAGAGACGTTCCCTCGCTGTCCGGCCAGGTGCCGCGCACGATCGGGGCTCCGGTCAGGTCAAGCTGGGCCGTTACCGTGGGTGCCGCAAGTGTGACCGGTGCTGGCGCGGGGGCTGGAGCGGGCTCGGGCGCTGGTGCAGGTTCCACTTTCGGGGGTTCGGGAATGATGATGGCGCCTTCCGCCATCACCTTGGCGGCATTGCCTGCCGCGTCGGCCACCGCAAATTCCACGTTGTACTTGCCTGGTGCGAGAGCAGCCGTGTCTGGAGCAAACAGGAATGTGCCCGGCGTGTTGTCAGTGCGGTTCAATTCCTTGTCCTGCCCCAACACATAGGACCGGCCTTCCAGTGAGGCGGTCAGCTTCGCGGCATCACCTTCGGCCCACGTGCCCAGCACGGTACGGGCTTCCGTCGCGCCAGTGTTGTTGAGGGCTACGACGGGAACGGCGGGTGGCGTGGTATCCGGCGCCGGTTCAGGAGCAGGTGCCGGAGCTGGTACCGATTCGGCAACCACGATGGCCTTCTCCGCCGTCACACTCGCGGTGTTTCCGGCCTTGTCCGTCTGGTTGAAGATCACGTCATAGCTGCCCGGTGCCAATTCGAACAATTTTTCCAGGGCGCGCCCAG
>CALMZX010000136.1 GCA_937870685.1 uncultured Alphaproteobacteria bacterium | reverse complement strand
CTTCAGGTCATCGGTCCAGAACGGGATCAAGTCGAGCTTCGGAAGCTTCACCTCCGGCACGGCATCCAGGTAGCGGAAGAAACCGGGACGCCCCTCTTCATCGGGAACATCCTGGGCACGGGCCGGTCCGGAAGCAAGCATCAGGGAGACGGCCAAGGTCCAGAGCAAGGCAAGAAACAGGGCAACGCGGGAGAAAATCCCCGCATCCACCATTCTGCCTGAAAGCACCCGAATCACGATTTCACACCACTCCGCTCATGATGCTGCCCCTATAGCCATCAAAAGCGCCCGCAGCATTGCAGCATGCGGACGAAATCGAGGCAGAAACGGGGAAATGAGAGGACGGCATCACGGAGAGTGTGCGTAAGTGGCAATTGCGGCGGATCGTGGCAGGGATTTCGAGTGTTGCACGACAGCCGTCACATATTGGTTAACTGTTGCAGGAAAGACACAAGACCTCCGCCCCCATGAGCAAAACCAAGGGTTGACGGACTGTCTCCGGGGTTGAAAACTCCAGACTTTACCGCAGTGCAGAATCTGGCAGTCATGACCGAGCAGACCACCCACCCCGCCCCCCATCATGCGCCAGAGCGCCTGACCTTCACCTATGTGCCACGCAAGGGCCTGATGAAGCTCACCATTGTGAACTTCCTTCTCTCCATCGTCACCTTCACCATCTACCGCTTCTGGGCCAAGACCAATGTCCGCCAGCACATCTGGTCTTGCGTGCACATCAATGGCGAACCTCTGGAATACACCGGCAAGGGCAGCGAGCTGTTCATGGGGGCGCTCTATGTCTTCCTGTTCATGGTGCTGCCCATCGTACTGATCGGTGCCCTCATCGGACTGGTCTACGGTCCGGAATCTCCCCTGCTTTTCGTCCTGCAGATGCTGGTGATCATTGCCGTCTATGTCTTCTGGGGCTTCGCCGTATACAAGGCCCGCAAGTACCAGTTGTCGCGCACGCAATGGCGCGGCATCCGCGGCACGCTCTCCGGTTCGGCCATGACCTACAGCCTGCTCTATTTCGGCTCGCTTCTCGCCAAGAGCATGTCCTTTGGCTGGGCCACCCCCGTGATGAACACCGTGTTGCAGGAGCAGATTACCAATGACATGCGTTTCGGTGACGCCGCCTTCAAGTTCAAGGGCCGGGCCGGGCCGCTTTATCCCACTTACGCTGCCTGCTGGTTCCTGAGCCTTGTTGCCATCATTGTCGCGATCGTGGCCATTGGCGGCTCAATCGGGTTGGAAAAACTATTCGGCGGTGAGGGCTCCACAACCACTCCGGAAACCTATGCCGTCCTCGCGGGTTTCGCCATTGTCGGCTTCCTGCTGCTCACGGCGCTGATCGTTCCGATGCTCTGGTCGCTCTACATCGCCCGGGAGCTTCGCACCTTCGCAGACTACACCCGCTTCGACGGAGCACAGTTCAATCTGGATGCCTCGGCGGGTTCGATCATCTGGCTGTCGGTCGTCAACATCTTCATTCTCATTTTCACGCTTGGAATCGGCTGGCCCTACATCAACCAGCGCACCGTGAGATTCGTGATCGACCGGCTGTCGCTGGAAGGTCTCATTGATGTGGACCGCATCCGCCAGTCGCAGGTGCCGCTCGACAAGCGCGGCGAAGGCCTGGCCGATGCTTTTGATGTCGGAGGATTGTGATGGCAATCGAAGCAGTCTTCTTTGACGGCGAATATGCCCGCGACCGCGCCATCACGCTTGATGTGCAGGGCAACGATCTTGTCTTCTCCGGCCAGGATGTTCCGCAAACCCGCTGGAGCATCTCCGGCCTGCATCCGGTGGACCCACCCTCGCCCGGACAGCCCTTCCGCATCACCCACCACTCCAAGCCCGGCGCGCGGCTCGTGATCCGCGACGAAGCTTTTGTGCATCGGCTCGTGGCGGAGCACAAACACCTGAAGGGTGGCTATTCGTGGACCCATCTCAAGCAGGTAGCGGTGTGGACGGCAGGTGGCATCCTCGCCATCGCCGCACTGGGATATGTACTGGTGTCGTTCCTGCCGCAGCGGGTCGCCTTCGTCCTGCCGGAGACGTGGCGTGACCGTGTTGGCGGCCAGGTCGTTGACGGCCTTGTCGGCAAGGCCAAGCGCTGCAACACGCCTGCGGGCGACAGTGCCAAGTCGGCCATGATCGCCGCCCTCGCCGAGGGCAATACGGATCTGCCGCCGCTCTCGATGGAGGTCTATGACATGGACCTCGTCAACGCCTTTGCCGCACCCGGCGGCAAGATCATCTTCACCAAGGGCATTCTCGCCAAGGCGGACGGGCCGGACGAGATCGCGGGCGTGCTCGCCCATGAAATCGGCCATGTGGCGCACCGCCACCCGGAAACGCAGCTGGTGCGCCTCACCGGCATCCAGGTGCTGATCAGCGTCATGTCAGGTACCAATGGCGGGGATTTCACCAGCAACGTCGCCGCCCTCGCTGCCCTGCTGCGCTATTCCCGCGATGCCGAGCGCGAGGCCGACACCTACGCCCGGCAGACCATGGACAAGGCCAATATCAACCCCATGGGCTTGCGCACGTTCTTCGAGAAGATGATCAAGGATGAAGGCGGCGCTGCACCGGCGGCCAAAGACTCGTCGGCGTTGGACACGCTGGGCAACGTCTTCTCCACCCATCCGGGCACGGAAGACCGAATCAAGCAGATCACCCCCCTGCCCGACGGCCGGACGCCTGCACAGGTTCTCACGCCGGAACAGTGGAAGAGCCTGCAATCAATCTGCGGATGAACCCTTCCCGAGGTGCTTTTCCTCGAGTGCTACAAACCAGTTGATCATGGCCGTCCACAGGGTGCGCGCCAGTTCAGGCGAGAGCCCGGCCTGTTCGGCCTGGCGGCTGACATTGTCCAGCACCTCGTCCACCCGAGCCGGAATGAAGGCCGGCAGGCCGTCACGCACCTTGATGCCGACCACACGCTGCACCAGCTTCTGGCGGCGGGCCAGCACGGCGACGAGTTCGCTGTCCACTGTGTCAATTTCCTTGCGCAACTGCACAAGATCGGGGGGAATTTCACGGCTCATTTCGACCTCTTCGGGCCGCCTCATGGCCTTTGCCGCGGCTTCACGCAAGAGGTGACGATGACGCCTTCACTTCCGGGCGCGGGCGCGCGGCGACACGCGCCATGGGCGCAGGCCCTGGCCGCCACGCACTGTGTCAACGGTCACGCCCGTGGCCGTGAAGCGCAGCGCATGGGCACCGTTCCGCCAGACATCAAAACGGTCGATGGTGACAAACCTGCCCTTGCAACGCCGCCGCAGCGGATACTGGGCGATGACCACGTCAGCCGCCGGACATGGCTTCACCACAGCCGCCGTTTCCTTCAGCACGGCGACCAATTTCCCCCGCACCGTCGCCTTGCAGGTTGCCGCATCGCAGCTCCAGAGTGGTCGCTTTGCGGCAGCGGTCATTTTCTCGTTCTGACCTCGCGCCGACAGCCATTTGTTGGCGGCAAAGCTGCCAGGCTTCAGGGCCAGCGGCACCAGCATGTCGCCGCCATCAACAGCGGCCACGGTCCTTGCCCGTTCCTCCACCAGCACATCCGGTGATGCCTGCGACCAGAGCAGCGCAAACGCCACGGCGGCAACGGGCAGCGCCAGCCAGCGCAGCGCACTCCTTGGCATCGCTACAAACGCCGCTGCAAAGGACAGTCCTGCGGCTGCGTGCTGCGTGAGCAGCGGCAGCGTCACGCCCGCCTTGGGCCAGCCTGCCACCCAATCCGAAATCACCATGACGAGACGCAACCCCTGCTCCATCAGCATCAGCGGCAGCGTCTCAAGTCCGAGCGGCATCAGCAGTGCAGCCAGCAGCGCCATGGGCATCACGGCGATGCTCACCACGGGAAGCGCCAGTGCATTGCTGATGACACTGTAGGGTGCCACGCGGCCAAAATGATGTGCCGCCGGAATGCTCGACAATGTGCCCGCGATGAAGGACGTGGCCAACGAGGCCGCTGCAACCAGCACCACCTTGCGGCCCATGCGCCACAACAGCCCACGCACAGGAGCAAACTCCTGTGGAACCCGCGCATTCCACCATTCAAAGAATGCCGCCAGCCCCATCACCGCGAGGAAGGACATCTGGAAGCTGGCCGCCACCGCCTGTTCCGGCGACAGGAGCAGGATCAGCACCGCCGCCACGGCAAGATTGTGCAGCGAAATGGCCGGTCGGTCCACCATCACGGCGAAGAACATCACGGCAATCATGATGAAGGAGCGCTCGGTTGCGGCACCGCCATCGGCGAGCAACATGTAGAACCCGCCGATCAGCAGCGCCACGCCCGCCGCCCATTTCTTGATCGGATGGCGCAGTGCCAAGACCGTTGAAAGCGCCAGAAATGCCCGCACCAGCCAGAAGGCGCTGCCCGCCACCATGGCCATATGCAGGCCGGAGATGGAGAGAATGTGGAAGAGGCCAGAGGCCTGCAGGCTCTCGTTCATGGCGCGGGGAATGCGGGCGCGTTCACCCGTGATCAGGGCATCGGCGAAGGAGCCGAGCGGGCCTTCGATGACTGCGGCAATGCGTGTGCCGATCGCCGCGCGCAGGGCATGGAAACTGCGGCGCAGTTGGTAGCGCAGCGGAACCTCCGTTCCTGTCACCGTCGGCGGCGAAGTGAAGCGCCCGGTACCGCCGATCGACTGGTAGAAAAGGCTGCGGCCATAGTCGAAGGCCCCCGGTGCCACGGGCAGGGGCACGGGAAGCAGAAGCGCCTGCCCCTCGATGCGGTCACCGATGCGGGGCGTTTCCATTTTCCCGGTCACCTGCAGGCGCAGGCGGCGCGGTTTCTCCTCCGGCGGCAGGCCCTCTGCCGTCTCCACATCCATCACCACCATGAGGCGCCTGGCGCTCTGGCGATCCACGTCGTGAAGGCGGCCCGCAACTTTCACATCGGGGGTGTAGGCCCGCACCATGGGTGTCTCGACCCAGTGGGTACGAAGTTTGGCGGCGACAAATCCGCTGAGTACCAGGGCCACGGCGACAGCAGGAGCGACGGCATGGAAGCGCCACGCCAGGATGACGACACAGGCCGCCAGAGTAAGCGTCAGGCCCCAGCCCGGCTCGCCGCCCAACAGGAAATAGCCCCAGATTCCGCTGACCAACAGGACAGGTGACCAGATGGTGAGGCGGGCGCCCTCCACCTCGGCGATTCCGGCCAAGGAGGCGCGCCATTGCTGGCCAAACGTGGCACCATGCGCTTGGCCTTTGACGGCCACAGCCCCTGTGCTATCCGGCTCCACCACGGCCATTGCTGCCCTACCCCCTGTTTCGAGGCTACAAGGAATCCGGCGTTCATGTCATCGCCCATCATCACGCGTTTTGCTCCCTCCCCCACCGGCTTCCTGCACATCGGGGGCGCGCGCACCGCCCTGTTCAACTGGGCCTTCGCCCGTGGCCGCAAGGGCAAGATGCTGTTGCGCATCGAGGACACCGACCGGGAACGCTCCACCGATGCCGCCGTAACAGCCATTCTCGATGGCCTCACCTGGCTCGGCCTGACCTGGGATGGTGACGCGGTTTCGCAGTACGCCCGCGCCGAACGCCACCGCGAGGTCGCCAACGAATTGCTGAAGCGCGGCAAGGCCTATCACTGCTACTGCACGCCGCAGGAGCTGGAGGCCATGCGCGCCAAGGCCGAGGCCGAGAAGCGCCCCATCCGCTACGACGGCACATGGCGCGACCGCGATCCCTCCTCCGCTCCCGCCGTCGTCAAGCCCGTCATCCGCTTCAAGGCCCCGCAGCAGGGCGAGACGGTGATCGAGGATCATGCCCAGGGCCGCGTCGTCATCCCCAACAAGGACCTTGATGATCTCATCATCCTGCGTTCGGATGGCAACCCCACCTACAATCTCTCCGTGGTCGTCGATGACCACGACATGGGCGTCACCCACATCATCCGCGGCGTTGACCATCTCACCAACGCGGCGCGGCAGACGCAGATCTATCTCGCCATGGGCTGGTCCGTGCCGGACATGACCCATGTGCCGCTGATCCACGGGCCGGATGGGGCCAAGCTCTCCAAGCGCCACGGTGCGCTGGGTGTCGAAGCCTATCGCGCCATGGGCTACCTGCCCGCCGCCTTGCGCAACTATCTCGCCCGCCTCGGCTGGAGCCATGGCGACGATGAAATCTTCTCCACCGAACAGCTGGTGGAATGGTTCACGCTGGATTCGCTCGGCAAGTCGGCATCGCGCTTTGACTTTGCCAAGCTGGAAAACCTCAACGGCCACTACATCCGCCACACGCCTGACGCGGAGTTGCTGCGGCATCTCCTTGCCTTCATGCCCCATGCCGAAGGTGGTCCCGACCTGCTGGCACGCACGGACGATGCCATGAAGGCGAAGCTGCTCCGCGCCATGGCGGGCCTGAAGGAGCGCGCCAAGACCCTGGTGGAACTGCTGAAGGGGGCCGCCTTCCTCTATGCCTCACGCCCCCTGTCGATGGATGACAAGGCGCGGCAAATCCTCGTTGATGGCGGCCATGCGGCGCTGGCGGCGCTTCATCCCGTTCTCGCTGGCGCTGGTGACTGGACCGCCCACACCCTGGAGGCAGCGGTGAAAACCCATGCCGAACAGGCTGGCCTCAAGCTCGGCAAGCTGGCCCAGCCCCTGCGCGCGGCGCTGACGGGAACCTCCACATCGCCGGGAATCTTTGACGTGCTGGAAGTGCTGGGGCGCGACGAGGCGCTTGCGCGCATCGCTGATCAAGCCAAGCCCTGAGCGCGATGCTGCACTGACACCAAAGTGATCAAAAGCGACGCTTCTTTGGTCTAAAGTCAAGATTAGTGCAGCAACATTGACCTTTTTGTTGCGCCGCAATAGAGTTCCGCCAACACATGGGAGAACACGTCATGGCCGAGACCAAGAAGACTGCCACGCTGGAACTGGATGGCAAGACGGTCAAACTGCCCGTGCACTCCGGCAGCGTCGGCCCGGACGTGATCGACATCGCGTCGCTCTACAAGGAAACCAAGGCCTTCACCTTCGATCCGGGGTTCACGTCCACCGCGTCGTGCGAATCCAAGATTACCTTCATCGACGGCGACGAGGGTGTGCTGCTTTACCGTGGCTACCCCATCGAACAGCTCGCGGAGGAAGGCGACTTTATCGAGACCTGCTACCTCCTGCTCTATGGTGAATTGCCGTCAGCCGCCCAGCGCCAAAAGTTTGAGAACACAATCACGCGCCACACCATGGTGCACGAGCAAATGGCGCTTCTGTTCCGCGGCTTCCGCCGTGACGCGCACCCCATGGCGGTCATGGTCGCCGTGGTCGGCGCCATGTCGGCCTTCTATCACGACTCCATCGACATCAACGATCCGCGCCAGCGCGAAATCGCCTCGCACCGCATGATCGCCAAGCTGCCGACGATCGCGGCCATGGCCTACAAGTATCACATCGGCCAGCCCTTCGTTTATCCGAAGAATGACCTCACCTACGCCGGAAACTTCCTGCAGATGTGTTTTGCCGTGCCCTGCGAGGACTACAAGGTGAACCCGGTGATGGCGCGCGCCATGGACCGCATCTTCGTGCTGCATGCCGACCACGAACAGAACGCCTCCACCTCCACGGTGCGCCTTGCCGGTTCGTCGGGGGCCAATCCGTTTGCCTGCATTTCAGCGGGCATCGCCTGCCTCTGGGGTCCGGCCCATGGCGGCGCCAACGAGGCGGCGCTCAAGATGCTGGCCGAAATCGGTCGGCCCGAGAACATCCCGGACTTCATCGCCAAGGTGAAGGACAAGAACTCCAACGTGCGCCTGATGGGCTTCGGGCACCGCGTCTACAAGAACTACGATCCGCGCGCCAAGATCATGCAGAAGACGGCGCAGGAAGTGTTCGACCAGCTTGGCCTCGTCGAGGATCCGCTGCTGCAGGTGGCGCAGGAGCTGGAGAAGGTCGCCCTTTCTGATGACTACTTCATCTCGCGCAAGCTCTACCCGAATGTGGACTTCTATTCCGGCATCATCCTGCGCGCCATGGGCTTCCCGGTGAGCATGTTCACCGTGCTGTTCGCGCTGGCCCGCACGGTGGGCTGGATTTCGCAGTGGAAGGAAATGATCGAGGACCCGACGCAGCGCATCGGCCGGCCGCGCCAGCTCTATACCGGCGAGACGGCGCGCGCCTATGTGCCCCTGGGCAAGCGCGGCTGACAGTCACCGCATAA
>CALMZX010000135.1 GCA_937870685.1 uncultured Alphaproteobacteria bacterium | reverse complement strand
GAGCCGCTTCGGCATCACCGAGTCTTCGCCCAGCCGGCGGATCTTGTCGGCCTCATCGTCCTGGACGTTTCTTAGCGGCCTATTGCCGACCCAGCATGGAGCGGCGGATATCTGCGACCAACATGAAAAGCCGAAACATCGAGTCAAAGCCCGGCTCGAATCCGTGGCGACGATAGAACTGAAATGCCGCGTCATTTTTTGCATCGACGACAAGGGCACGGACACCCGCAATGTCGGCGGCCTGAATGGTCTTGAGTGTTGCATCCCGAAGCAAACCACTGCCAACGCCACGGCCCTGCAAGCCCGATTGAACGGCGAGCCGCGCCAGCAGCATCATGGGAACAGGATAGCGCCCGAATCCCTTGCGCAGCCGCTCCGGCGCACCGTCAAGGGCAATCTCGCCGGCAACCAGCGTGTAGTAGCCAATGACCACACCATCCATGAGTGCCACATAGGTTTGCGCGGCCTCGGCCTTCTGGTTCTGGCGCGCAAAACGCTTGAGATAGATGTTGAGCGCCTCAACACCGCAGTCAAAGCCGGACACATCATGGTCGCTGTGCAGCTTTGCAATGCCCAGCACGGCCCTAGCGCTTCTTGAGGACTTGCGTGTCGAACACCGAAGGTTCCGTCAGCAGCTTGTGCATGGCCGCATTGAAATTGGCCGGGGCATCAAGCGCCGCCTGGAATTTCTCCCACTGCTCCGCCGACAGGTTCCACACTCGCGTTTCCGCCAGTGTTTCGTCGGCCCGCTCAAGCGCCGAAGTGAGCACGAAATCACTCACCGTCCGCCCCAAAGCATCCGCCGCCGCAACAATGCGCTGCTTGGCCCGAGGCGTCAGGCGCAGGTCAAGTTTCTCGGTGCGGGGTGCGGTAGGCATGCGAGGGAGATAGGAGGACCGCCAGACAATGTCAAGACACTCCATCGTCTATCGCTCTCGCTTGGTAACCCGCATACGATTAATGTGCATCGTCGCCGCGTCGCTGAATGGAATCTCGTCGTGAACGGCCTCTACCCAATAGTCTGAGTTCCTGCGAACAAAAGGTCCGGTCCACTTCGCATTCCCGCATGAGAAAACAAGTTCTTCGGCACACCTCACGATCGACCTATTGATTTTACCGATCTCTGAGCGATTAGGAGTCAATTTCCTATACCTAAATCTGGGAAAACTCAGGTCACCAAGCGATGACTTTGCGTCGAAGTTGGGGCAAATGCGGACTGCGAAGTATGGAGTTAGCGGCACTAATCTGTTCAATATGCGAAGGTCGTGCGACTGCTCGACCGCACAAGGAAAATCACTTGTAAAGAATGGAGAATCTTCGATCTTGTTGAAGATGAAATCCCAGTTGCTGTTTGCCCAAAGCGACAACTTCAAAACTATCTGATTTATCCCAATGGCTTGCGGATATTTCGGATCTACCTTTGCATTCACGGATCCATCGTCAATAAGTTCAGACAGGGACTTTCCGCCAAGCTCAACTGGCAACTCTGGGATTTCGCCCATTCCGTCAATAATTTTTGCAGCGGCCTCAACTGCACAACGATGTGGTTCAATGCCAAGCCTCAGAGCTGTCGGAGAGCAAGCTGAAACATATGCAGCGAAGCCAGCTATGCAGTAGAGGTCATGCGGGCCAAAATTGCCCTTTATCAGTGATGCTACAGCTGCGTTATATCCAGGCTCGACAGTCTCCAAGAAATCTTCGATTTGCCTGCTCGGATAGAGATAGGGATTCGTACTTCCATTTTCGATCCGACAGACGTCTTTGGATGAACAAGGGAAGATCGCGCAATCGCGTTTACGAATGCCAAACATCTTCTTGAAGTCAAGTCCCCCCGAATAGAAGTTCCGCAAATGAACTTGAGGAACATAGTGATCAAGTGGCACGAAGCTGCTCTATAGATATCTCTGGTTAAGTTTCTATCTGGCAAACTGCTTGTACTTGATCCGCTTCGGCATCACCGAGTCTTCACCGAGCCTGCGGATCTTGTCGGCTTCATAGTCCTGGAAGTTGCCTTCGAACCATTCGACATGGCTGTCGCCTTCAAAGGCGAGGATGTGCGTGGCCAGACGGTCGAGGAACATGCGGTCGTGGCTGATGATCACGGCGCAGCCCGCGAAATCCTCCAGCGCCTCTTCAAGGGCGGCGAGTGTTTCCGTATCGAGGTCGTTGGTGGGTTCGTCGAGCAGCAAAACGTTGGAACCGGCCTTCAGCATCTTGGCGAGATGCACGCGGTTGCGCTGGCCGCCGGAGAGCGTGCCAACCTTCTGCTGCTGATCACCACCCTTGAAGTTGAAGGCACCAACATAGGCCCGCGAGTTGACTTCGCGCTTGCCCAGCATGACGAGATCGTTGCCGCCGGAAATCTCCTGCCACACCGTCTTGTCGGGATCGAGCGCATCGCGGCTCTGGTCCACGTAGCCGAGGTTGACCGAAGGCGCCACCTTGATGGTGCCGGCGTCCGGTTGTTCCTGCCCGGTGATCATCTTGAACAGCGTGGTCTTGCCCGCACCGTTCGGACCGATGATGCCGACAATGCCGCCCGGCGGCAGCTTGAAGGACAGGTTCTCGATCAGCAGCCGGTCGCCATAGGCCTTGTTGAGGTTTTCCACCTCGATCACCGTGTCACCCAGGCGCTCGCCCGACGGAATGATGATCTGCGCTGAATGCGACTGCACGCGCGCTTCGTTGATCTTGAGCAACTCGTCATAGGCCTTGATGCGCGCCTTGCTCTTGGCCTGGCGCGCCGTCGGCGACTTGCCCATCCATTCGGCTTCGCGTTCCAGCACCTTCTGGCGGGCGGCGTCTTCGCGCTGTTCCTGGGCAAAGCGCTTGGCCTTCTGCGCAAGATAGGCCGAATAGTTGCCTTCGTAGGGAATGCCACGGCCGCGGTCGAGTTCCAGAATCCAGCCCGTGACATTGTCGAGGAAGTAGCGGTCGTGGGTGACGATCAGGATGGCGCCGGGATAGTCGCGCAGGTGATGCTCCAGCCAGTTCACCGATTCAGCGTCGAGATGGTTGGTCGGTTCGTCGAGCAGCAGCAGGTCCGGCTTGGACAGCAGCAGCCGCGTCAAGGCCACGCGGCGGCGTTCACCGCCAGAGAGTTTTGACACATCGGCGTCCGACGGCGGACAGCGCAGCGCATCCATGGCCTGCTCGACCTGTGAATCCAGGTCCCACAGGTTCTGGGCATCGATCACGTCCTGCAGCTTCGCGGCCTTGTCGGCATTCTCGTCGGTATAGTCCATCATCAACGCGTTGTATTCGTCGAGGATGGCCTTCTTTGCGGCAACCCCTTCCATCACGTTCTCAAAGACGGACTTCTCCGGATCGAGGTGTGGTTCCTGTTCGAGATAGCCACAGGTGGCGCCATCGGCCAGCCACGCCTCGCCGTTCCATTCCTTGTCCAGCCCCGCCATGATGCGCAGCAGGGTCGACTTGCCCGAACCGTTGGGCCCGAGAACGCCGATCTTGGCGTCCGGGTAGAAGGACAGGTGGACGTTGTCGAGGACCTTCTTTCCGCCCGCGTAGGACTTGGAAAGACCCTGCATGTGATAGATGAACTGCCGTGCCATGAATGCGAAAATCCCGCGCCAATATTTGAGTTGGCGCGGGATTTAGAGAGGTTTTTCGGGGCTGTAAACTAGTGCTTGGAGACGGCACCGCGGGCCGCCTCCACATCCAGCTTCTTCTGGTAGCGCCCCTGCAGGATGTCGACGACGACAAGCGCACCCAGGACGAAGTAGAAGGTCGCCTTCTCGATCGGATGGATTTCATATCCGAAGATGGCGAGGTGCGCGATGTGGGCCCCTTCCGCCGTCAGCATCAGACCCACCAGCAGCAGCACGAAGAGACCCAGCACCTCATACATGCGGTTCTTCTGCAGGAAGCGCGCCACGTGGTCTGCGAGCAGCACCATCAGCGCACCGGAAATGATGATGGCTAGCGACATCACGATGAAATTCTTGGTGAGCGCCACGGCCGAGAGAACCGTGTCGAACGAAAACACGATGTTCATGAGCAGGATCCAGACCAGCGCCATCGCCACCGTGCGGTGGGCCGGGCCCTTCGGATTCTCGTGGTCGAGGTCATCGATCACCAGCATGTGCCGGATTTCGGTCATTGCCGTCTTGATCAGGAACAGGCCACCCACCAGCACGATCAGCGCATGGCCGCTGAACTTGCCATTGAGCCACGGCACATTGACCTCGAACCACAGCGACTGGAACAGGCTGATGAGCGACAGCACGACGAACAGCAGGACAATGCGCAGCAGGATCGCCAGAAGCGTTCCCAGCCTGCGCACGCGCGCCTGATGTTCCGGCGCAACGCGCTTGGCTTCGATCGAAATGTAGAGAAGGTTGTCAAAACCCAGAACGGTTTCCAGCGCCGTCAGGATGACCAGAGTGGTCAAGGCGCCAATGGTGAATAGCTCCGCGAATTCCCGCGACAGTTCAGCAAACATGTGAGTCCCCCTGTCTCTTCCGGCGGCGCCTTAGCCGTTTCCGCGGCGCAGGGAAAGCCAAACGATCAGCGTCGCAATGGCGAAGGGTATACCCCCGAGAATGAGAATGGCCACCGGGTCCACATACTGGTTGCCTTTCAGGGCATCAGGCACGAACAGCAACGAGCATCCCCCGGCAAAAAGCGCCACCAGTCCGAAGACCGATGCGATGACAAGCCGCCAGGTGGCCAGTGACGTCTGGCCCGATGCCTGCCGCCTGCCTTCACGGCTCCTGAGCCAGAAAAACAGTCCCGTGCCGATCGCCAACATCAGGACAATGAAAAGCCCGAAACCGCCAGTCACCATCAGACAGTTCCTCCGCGTTTCCACCCATAAACCAGGCTCAGAACGCCCTTCAGGGCAATCACTGCCCCGGCCAGCACAAAAACCTGGGCATCGCCGCCCCTCATGCTGGCTGCAGCGGCAAACGCGCCCACCGCCAGTAGCAGGTCAATGCCGCCCAGAATGAAGAAGGCCGGCCGCCATCGCAAATTCCAGCCAAAAAGCGCCCCCAGCACCAGCAGGTTCAAGAATGCAATGCCCGCGGGAAGGAGCGGCAGCGGCATGGCCTGAACCGTCAGCACGGCACATCCGCCCATGAACAGGACGACAATGCCGGCCATGATGGCAAGAAGGTATTTCATGCCCGCGCCTTTGACTGGGCCATGCGCCGCCGCGCCGCTTCGTCCCGGTAGAAAAGGTTGTAGGTATCGAACGGAATGATCTGCCCCGCAGGCGTCACGAAATGCACGCAGGAGCGCTTGACCCGGCTGATGCAGAAATTGTGCGCGTCCAGGAACTCCACGATGGCGATGCGGAAGATGTTCTCATATCCCATGCCCTCCGGCACCGGCACCTGCGGCAGGCAGCAGAGCAGCGCATCCAGCCGCTCCGGGTTGTTGCATTCCACCGTTGCCAACGAAAAGAAGTTCATGATCTGCTTGTGCAGTTCCGGGTACTTCTCGAAGGTGATGGCATTGGGCAATGCCTCCACCAGCATGTCTTTCGGGAAGAAGGATGTAATGGGCGCAATCCTCTCGCCGTTGCGCAGGGCGTAGCCGATGGCAATCGATTCCGGGTTGCACGGCAGCGGGATGATGTCCCCCGCCGTGAACGGCGTTCCGGCGGCAATGATCGCCTTGCGGATGTCGGAGAGAACGAAACGGTCCGTGGACGGATCAAATCCCTCGTTGCGGCCGGCATCCTGCACCGGCTGGAAGGTGATGCCGCGCACGCACTTCCATTGCAGGGCAAAACGAATGATATCGCCCAGTTCGTCATCGTTCTGGCCGCGCTTGACCACGACCACCAGTGTCGTCGAAATATTATGTTTTTCAAGAGCTTCCAGAGCTTCCCTGCGAATGCGGGTGAGGTCCGCACCGCGCAAATTCTTCAGCACGCCGGGGCGCAGCGAGTCGAACTGGAGATAAACTTCAAAGCCCGGCTTGAACGCCGCAAGCTGCTGCACAAACGCCTCGTCCTGGGCGATGCGGATGCCGTTGGTGTTGAGCATCACGTGGCGGATGGGCCTGCGCTTTGCGGCTTCCAGTATCTCGATGATCTGCGGATGAATGGTCGGTTCGCCGCCTGAAATCTGCAGCAGGTCCGCCTCGCCCTCGCTGGCGCACAGGGCGTCCATCATCTTCTCGATTTCGGCGAGCGGCCGGTGGCTGGTGCGCGCCGTGGACGAGTCGGCGAAACACACCGGGCAGGTCAAGTTGCAGGCCTCGTTGATGTCGATGAGGCCAAGGCATGAATGCTGCTCGTGGTCCGGGCACAGCCCGCAATCATAGGGGCAGCCCTCCTCTGTCCGGGTCTGGAATTCCCGCGGCCGGTCCCCCGGCTTGATGTAGTCCTGCATGAGTTTGAAATAGGCAATGTCGGTGGAAACCAGCGCCTTCGAGACACCATGGGTCTTGCAGCGCTTCAGGTAATAGACATTGCCATCATCGAAAATGATCTTCGCCGGAACCAGCGCAAGACATTCCGGGCACAGTGACGTCGTCTGCCCGTGGAAGATGTAGGGTGAAACCTTACGCAGCGGCGCGTTCATGCGATCTCCGGATCATGAGGACAGCGTAGGCAACAAGCCCGGCACAGACAAGATGGAACAGGTTGAAAGGTCCGGCCACGCCTGCATAGGGCTTCAGGAACTCCCAGAGAAAGCGCTGCCCGGCATAGACGAGGACCAGCGCATAGAAGCCATTGCGCATGAACCAGCCTTGCCGCCGGCCGATCAGAACCAGCGCCACCAGAAGAAATGCCAGCATGGTGAAGCTCTCGTAGAGTTGCACGGGATGGCGAGGCACGCCATCGCCGAAATCCACGCCCCAGGGCAAGGCGGTCGGGCGCCCATGCGTCTCATCGTCCAGTCCCGCAAGAAAACAGCCCCAGCGGCCCAAGGCGACTGTCGTGGCGAAAGCGGGCACAAAGATCAGGCCGGTTGAGCCTGAAAGTCCGCGCCACCACTTGAAGGCTTCGATGGCGGCAATGGCCCCTGCCAAGGCACCAACAATGCTGCGCGCCACCATGGCTTCACCGGATAGCACCATGTTGAGGGAACCGAGGCCGTAACCGCCCGCCGCCGCTCCTGCCAGCAGTGACAGGACATACCCCATTCCGCCCGCCTCGACAGGCGCCGCCGCCTGCGCCAGACGCCAGCGATAGCAGAACGCCGTCACCCCAAGCGAGGTGACGGCGGCCAGGAAATCAAACACTGTGTGAATCACCATGCCCCATCATGGCAGATGGGGCGCAGCTCTCAAATCACTGGCGTTCAAGGGCGTCCTTGATGATCTTCTGCAGGTCTTCGCGGCGGTACGGCTTCATGATGATAAAGCCCTCGCGGAAGCGCGGCTCGTCCTGGTGAACCATGGCACCCTTCGGGTAGCCCGACGTGTGGACAATCTTCAGTGACGGCTTGAGGCTTTGCGCCGCCTGCGCGAGGTCAAAGCCATTCATGCCGCCCGGCATCACCACATCCGAGAACATGAGATCAATGTCGTCATGCTCCTGCAACTTGGAAAGGGCCTCAAATCCGTCACCGGCCTCGACCACTTCGTAGCCGAAGTCCTCAAGGAATCCGCAGGCCACCATGCGCACCGCCTCCTGGTCTTCAACCACGAGGATTTTCGGGCGCCGCGCGGCGGAGGCGGTCGGCACCGGCTCGGCTTCGGTCACGTGCACAATGCCCGGCACAGGCACGTCAGACACGTGCGCAGTGCTGTCGCCCGCCTTCATGCGGCGCGGCAGGTACATCTTCACCGACGTGCCGTGCCCGACTTCCGAGTAGATGGAGATGTGTCCGCCCGACTGCTTGATGAAACCATAGACCATGGACAGGCCCAGGCCCGAGCCCTTGCCGTTGCCCTTCGTTGTGAAGAAGGGCTGGAAAACCTGCTCCAGTAGTTCCTGTGACATGCCGGTGCCTGAGTCTGACACCGCAATCATCACATAGTGGCCGGGCACGACTTCCGGATTCTTCTCGGCATAGTAGCGATCGAGGAAAGCACCCTGCGTTTCGATGGTCAGTCGTCCGCCATCAGGCATGGCATCACGCGCGTTGATCGCGAGATTGAGAATGGCCGATTCAAGCTGCGACGGATCAATCAGCGAATGTGGGGCGCCTTCCATCATCTCGAAATGCACGCTGATGTTCTCGCCGACAGCCCGTTTCACAAGTCCTTCCATGCCGCGCACGAGGGAGTTGACCTCCGAATCCTGCGGCGCAAGGTCTTGCTTGCGGGCAAAGGCAAGCAGCTGCTTCGTCAGGTCTGAACCTTTGCTCGCCGCTTCGATGGATTCCGCCAGCCGCTTCTGGGCTTTCTCGTCGCCTGCCAACTTGCCGTCGAGCAGTTGCAGGTTGCCGATCACAATGGTCAGAAGGTTGTTGAAGTCATGGGCAATGCCGCCCGTGAGCTGGCCGATGGCTTCCATTTTCTGCGCCTTTTGCAGGCGCTGGTTCACGGTCTTGCGCTCCGTCGTGTCAACAAGCTGCACGATCAGCTGCTCGGTTTCACCCTTCTCATTCTTGACCAGCGCCACCGATGTCGCGCCATGAACCACCTTGTTGTCAGGCGTGATATAGCGCAGTTCCATTTGCAGGCTGGGTGCTTCACCGGTCAAAAGCTGGCGCATCCCGTTCAGGAACTGGCCGCGGTCGTCCTTGTGCAGGAAGTCTTCAAAGCCGAGCGGGTCCGCTTCAATGCCGGGGCGGCCAAGGAATGCCTTGAGCGCTTCATTGGCCACTTCAACATGTCCTGTCGGCGAGACGACCGCCATGCCGTTCACGGCGGCGGAGAAGGCACTGCGGAAGCGTTGGTCGCTGCGCTGCGAGGCGATTGATGCCAGTTTCTGCTTGGTGATGTCTTCCAGCGTGCAGACAGAACGTTCCAGCCTGCCCTTGTCGCCACGGTAGGCGGTCATGGAGAGTAGAACAGTGGCCAATGCCCCGTCCTTGCGGATCAGCAGGATCTCTTCGCTCTTGCATGTACCGGTCACGAGGTATTTCGGATAGATTTCCGTCACCAGCCGGCTGCGGGATTCCTTGGGCAGCAATTCGCTGAAAGCCCGCCCCACCACATCGTGAGGCTCGTAGCCGAGTGCTTCGCACCACGTATTGTTGACGGCAAGAAGGCGGCCGGAACCATCCATGCAATGCAACATCACCGGCAGTTGCGTCAGCAGCTGTTCGTACACGCCACCGTTCTGGTCCGGGAAGAAGCCCGCCACTGTGGTGGCCCTGCGCAACTCCGGCTTTTCGATACGCCAGCTCGTGGCCCGCGCGGCCTGGTCATCCCACTCGCTTTTAAAAGGCGCGTTCATGATACGGAAACTCTCCTGCAACTTCCGCACACGCTATCGCAGACGCGGTTAATGCAGGATTGCCAGACCCGTTCAAATCTGCGCGGTGTCTGCAATCCCTGCTTCAGACTTGCTTCATGGTGAAGAAACAATGAAGGCGGCCGAAGCCGCCTTGTGAAGTCTGTCGTGCAGGCACAAGGCCACCGCCCTGCTCAGCCGCGGTTGTGGCTCTCCAGGTAAAGACCGGGATTGACGTCCAGTGGCAGTTGCAATGCCATGGAAATGTCATGACGGCTCACACCCATGTCCTGCAGCAGATGATCATCAAGCTTCTCCAGGCTGCGCACAGAGCGGCGGGCCTGCCAGTTGCGGTAGAGCGTGGCGAGGTTGGCGGCACCGGGGGCAAAGCCCGCGAATTCGGCCTGGTGGAGGGCATAGTTCTTCATGGCAAAAATCTCCTGCTCGCGGAAAACTGAGTATTTCCCGCGTCTTGGTCACCGTTTGAGGCGGCCTGATGTGTTCTTGATGATCCAAATATATGACAAAACCATTGATCAATCCAACGAATGTATTTTATGATATCATCAATTTCAGTGATGATGCAGCCATGATCCCCAACCTCGACATTGACCAGCTCAAGACTTTCCTCGCCATCGCCGACACCGGCAGCTTCACCCGGGCCGCCGATGAGGTGAGCAAAACCCAATCGGCGGTTTCCATGCAGATGAAACGTCTGGAAGATGCCATTGGCCGCAGCCTCTTCGTCCGCGATGGCCGCGGCAGCCGCTTTTCGCGTGACGGTGAACGCTTCGTGGAGCAGGCCCGCAAACTGGTTGCCATGAACGACGAAATCGTCGCAACCTTCACCAGGCCGGAACTCACGGGAACCGTGCGCTTCGGCACGCCCGATGACTATGCCGACCTTGTCCTGCCGGAAGTGTTAGGCCGCTTTGCCCGCAGCCACCCGCAGGTGACCGTGGATGTGGAGTGCCTGCCGAGCGAACGCCTGACGGAGAAGATCAGGCGCGCCGAAATTGATCTCGCCCTCGTCACCTTCTTCAACAACGAGAGCGAAGGTGAAGTGCTGCGCCGCGAGGAACTGGTATGGGTGACCTCGTCACGCCATTCCACCCACACGCTGGACCCCCTGCCCATCGCCACGGCCGATTCTGGCTGCTCGTGGCGCCGCATTGCCACTGCCGCACTGGACTCCGTCGGTCACCGCTATCGCGTGGCCTACACCAGCCCGAACCGCAACGCCATCGATGCGGCCGTCATGCAAGGTCTTGCCGTTGCGGCCATGGCGGAAATCTGCGTTCGCCCCGGCATGCGTGTCTTGCGTCCCGACGAAGGCTTCCCGCGTCTCGGTGCCTTTGGCATCGGTCTCGTTCGCCGCCACGGCATGCCCACGCCCGCGGCAGAGGCGCTGGCAAGACATATCCGGGATAGCTTCGGAGCTGATCGCACCGTGGTCGCAGCCGCCTGACGTTCACGTCGGCTGACCGATCGCCTCTGCAGTGATGATCGCCGTAAGCAGGCCGTCATCATCCCTCGCGTCCGGCAGGTGGTTCTTCTCCACGCTGATTGTGATTCGCGGATCAATTGCGCCATTGGCGCGAGCGTGCTTCAG
This sequence comes from uncultured Alphaproteobacteria bacterium, assembly GCA_937870685.1. Lineage (GTDB taxonomy): Bacteria > Pseudomonadota > Alphaproteobacteria > Rhizobiales > Aestuariivirgaceae > Aestuariivirga. Next base: position 19,398 of record CALMZX010000135.1, on the reverse strand, counting down.
AGCCTCGGCCTCGGCCCGTTTCAAGGCCTCGGCCAGGGCCAGTTTGCCACTGCCAAACAAATGCGAGCCGCCATCCCCATGAACCCGGAAAGCGCCGTTGCCATCACCCTCAACCGAGATTGTCACCTTGTCCGCAACCTGTCCGGCGGCAGCTCCCACGGCATTGGCCACTTCACAGAAGGGCGCGAAGATCACTTCGCAGTTCAGGCGCCGAGCGACCTCTTCGTAGTAGACCTTGGCCGGCCCCCCCACCGCGACAATCGGCACGGATGGCGAAAGAGAAACCTTGGCCAATCCCACGCTGCCCGTGCCCTCGCAGACGGCCTCCCAGATTGTGCTGTCCTTGTCTTTCGGGCCCATGGCGGTTTCAAGGATGACACGGGCCGACAGGGCCACCGTCCTGTGCCAGACCTCCCGGCAGAAGGCTTCGGTCTGGGCGTCATCCGGCATCTTCATCATCCGGAATCGCGCCAGCAGCCGGGCGGCCTTGACGGCCGCCGACGATGGCCAATTGTCTTGCAGGCCAAGCACCAATGCAGAATCCGATGGTGTGAAACAGCAATACTGCAGAAGGCCTTTCCGCCGAAGCGAAGAGATCGCCCGCTGTGCCGCACTGGATACGGCGACCTTGCGCAGGGGCACTGGCAGTTCACCAATCCGCGCCAACACCTCGGCCTCCCGTTCCGTGATACCCGCGGCAGCTTCCCCTCTGTCGCCAAATGGCCGTGCCAGGAATTTGCCAAGCATCGAGCCGCCTTCAGTTTCTGAAAGATCGGCATCAAGCAGATCCTCGAGCACCGGAAAGCGCGCCGCCAGCAGGGACACCGGCACGGCACGCTGCGGCCCGATGATCAGCTTGCCCATGCCATCCAGTTGCACCTCACTGTCGCCGCCAAGACCGACCGTCCGCACGTCGATGGCCTTCACCATCGTGCGCCAGCCCCCCACCTCGGCACCCTGCGGCGCAACCAGCGGCCTGCCGTCCGCGAGGATCGCCACGTCGGTTGTCGTGCCCCCGATGTCCGAAAGAATGAAGTCATCGCAGCCCGCCAGCCATTTGGCCCCGACCAGACTTGCCGCCGGTCCCGAAAGAACTGTCTCGATGGGCCGCAACATGACACTCTCGGCGCTTGCCAAGGTGCCATCACCCTTCACCACCATCAACCCGCCTGACATGCCGAGGCTCGTCATGGCCGCGCGCACCGCTTCAATAAGGTGGGTGATCCGTGAGATCAGCCGCGCATTGAGCAACGCGGTCAGCGCCCGCCGCGGGGCATCCAGCGCATTGGACAACTCGCTGGACAGCGTCACCGGCTTTCCCGTCAGCTTCACGATCAGGTCGCGCGCTGCGGCTTCATGGGCATTATTGCGGACCGCAAAGGCCCCGGCGATGGCAAAGGCTGTGACCTGCGATGACATGGCCTCGACTGCCGCTGTCAGCGCCGCCACATCGAGCGGCCGCAGGGCCTCGCCATTGTGGTCATGCCCGCCGGAGATGCGTGCGATCGGCACGCCCGGAAATGCCGCGGCAATGCCCGTCTTGGCCACCATGCCGTCATCAAAGCCGATGAGGATGACGCCGGCCGGGTTGCCATGGCCTTCAACTACGGCATTCGTCGCAAGGGTGGTGGAGACACAGACCAGCCGGATATCCGCCGCCCTGACCCTACCCTCCAGCTTGCCGACGGCAGCCCCCATGGCGTTGCCCACGCCAATCGAGAGATCACCCTTTGTGGTGATTGATTTCGCCGATGCGAGGATGCGGTGCGCGGCGGCATCGATGACAGCGGCATCCGTGTAGGTGCCGCCGGTATCAATGCCAAGGATGAAACGGTTTTTGCTCATGGTCTGAACATGCCCTTGTCCCGCCGGGTAGAAAAGATCAAGTGCGTGGAAACCGGTGAGAAGACCTCACCCCGCCTTGAGCTTCTTCATGTTGCCCTCGATCTCGCTGATCGATCCCGAGACGGCGGCGCGGTCAGCCTTCAGCTTGATCAGCTGCAACTTGGCCTGAATGAGGGGCGGTTCGAAATCCGGGTTGTCCACCGTCGCAAGCATGCGGGCCAGTTCCTCGGCCTTGCTGATGGCAGCATCAAGTTTGCCGCGCTGTTGCACCAGCCCCTCGATCGCCCGCTCATGGGCACGGCGCAGCACTGCAACCTGCCAGAGGGCCCCACCCTCCTCATCACGGATGGCCCGGAGCTTGGCATCCTTGGCCGCTGCCTCATGCTCAAAACGCTTGGGCAGTGCAGCCCCCAGCTTCATCGAAAAGCTGATCTTGCCGTTGAAAGACTGGTCATCGGTTGTCAGTCCGTCGGAATTCACATCATCGTTCCAACCCACCGACGCCGACACGTCAAAGGCATCGAACGTCCGCATGCGGCTGTTGATGTCTTCCAGATCGGCCTCTGCAGCCAACAGTGCCGAACCATAGGCGTCAGCCGAAGACGGGGGCATCAGCGATGACTCGAGGCGCCGGTCCGCCTGCGAGCGGGAGGCCTCGGCTTCCGCCAGGATTTCGTCGGCCAGCACATTGATGGCCGTGGCCCGTTCCCGGTTGATGGAACCCGCGTTGAGTGCCAGCGCCACTTTCTTGCGCAGGCGGGCAATTTCCTTCTTCTGCCCCTCGATGGACTTCAGCCGGGCCTTGTGCCCCGCGGCCGTCAACCCCTGCGGCGAAACAAAGACCAGTTTCTGCAAACCGTTTTCCGCGAGATACTTCTGGCAGCGGGCATCCGAGGCCTGTTCCATGAGTTCCGCCCTGGCGAGGCTCGACAGCGACATGCCAAGCGACACCGATGCGGATGCCTCGTCATTGATGCTGCCGCTGAGTGTCGGTGACCGCAGGATGGTGGTTTGGGCAGCAGTATCTTCGCGCAGATAGTCACACCAATGCGACCGCGGACCCTGCGCACTGGCAGGCACCGGCCGCACCTTGTTTGTGGATTTTGACTCTCCTGCCTGTGCCGTGCTGGCGGTTGTACCTGCCGGTTCGACAATGGTTGCGCGCAGTGGCGGCGGCGCGGTTACCAGGGCAGCATCGCTGTCCACGGTTCGCGCCCGAAGTGATGGGAACTGGTCAAGCAGCGGCCCCTGCGTGGCGCAACCCGCCAGGAGCAGCAGCCCCGCAGCGCCCAGCGCTAGCCGTACCGGCTTAGAAGAAGAACGGCGCGCGCGTGCCATGGATGATCTCTCGTGTGGCGGAAATGGGCTTCGTCAACTTCGCTTCCACGAAGACGCCACGGATTGGTTTGCCGAAAAAGGGATGAACGGAAGTGAATTCGCCGGGTTGCGAGTCGCCCACAAAGCCAGCCTGCTCACACCAGAACAGCGTGAAGGCACAGCTGTAGAGCGGCGAACCAGGCTGGAAGCGGGACAGATTGGTATAGGGCACGAACACCACGTCAACGCGGCCATCAATGGCACGCGCCAATGCTGAGGTTTCCAGGGCGGCGATCTGCAGCTTGACCACGGCAGCACTTGATTTCAGCTGCCGTTCCTTCTGGCCACCGCCTTCCAGGCTGGATTTTGCGAGATCAAAGGCCGACTTGGCATCAACGGATTGTTTGGCCAGCAGCAGGAGGTCGCTGGAGGCAGAAGCGATGGAGCCAATCGGGCCGCCCTTCTCCAACCCGTCCTTGAGCGTGAGAAGCATGTCGTCATTGGCACCGAGATTGTCCAGTTCGCTCTGCATCAATTCGATTTCGCTCTCGATCGATGCAAGACGCTGGCTGGCCTCGACCAGTCCAAGAGCCGCGGCGTTGTAGGTCTTCTTGTCGATCAGCCTGTTGCGGTAGAGCTTGGCCAGATCTTCCGACATGCCACCCTTCTCGATCTGTGCCGAGAGAATGCGGCCCACCTTGCTCATGCGTTCCATGTTGCCAGCCAGCGACTTGCGCTTGCGCTGCCGCGCCTTGATTTCCTTCTCGACCGTTCCGAGCGCATATTTAATCAGAACTTCGGCATCATGCATGTCCCGGGCCGACTTCACCTTGAGAACATCAGTTTCCGTCAACTCCTGGTCGATCTTGCCGAGCGCCACGCGCAATTCCGTCAGTTCCCGTTCCACCTTGCTCACCATCTCGTGGCCGCGTCCCAGCGTCATGGGTGCGCCCCATGAACTGGAGAGGAGAAAGTAGCCGATAAGCACGGCGTAGAAGCTGAAGGCACAGAACAGCGCCAGCAACAGCATGAAAGCCGCCCGCTTGTAGAGATTGGAGACAAGTCCCATCAGCGGGTTGAAGAACCGCTGCAGCATGCCGGGAACTGGAACCTGACCATGCGCCACATTGGCCTGCGGCGGCTCTGGCCGAACCAGCTTGCCGCGCGGACTTGGCCGCGGGCGGGGAGGCAATCCGAGAACACGCAACAGCTGGCCTTCGCGTATGGGCGCTGTCAGCACCCGCGCCACGCCGGGCACATTCAGGTACTGGCTTACATCATTGAGGCTGCTGACCACCACCAGCCGCAGCGGATAGCCGATGCCTGCGAAGAGCGGCACAATCAGCTTGGTCGCAAGCCGTTCGTCACGCTGGTCAACGATCACCGTGTCGAGCCGACTCTCGCGCGCGATATCCAGCGCGGCCCGCACATCAGACTCATAGCGGATGTCGATTTCACCGACATGCCGCGTGACGATCGTGCAGACCTCATCGGCAGCAGGTCCGACATAGAGAACCCGCCGTGCCGGAGCAGGCAGGCCCTGTGGCGGAGTGCGGGGCTGGATTGTGGCCATCAGCCTGCCCCCGCCACTTCCGGTGCAGTCACAGCGGCCTTGACCTTCTTCGTGCCGCCGCGTGTCTCCCAGGACGATGTGCCGAGCGTTGCCAGCGCCAGCGGCGTCAGCGTGAGGTACATCACCGGAAACACGAAAGCCATGGACATGAACCAGAGGCCCGACGTACGTGCCATTTCCGGCAGCTTGTGCTTGTTCAGTTCATAGGCCAGCGCAAAGGTCGTCACCAGCAGCGCATGCTCGATCATCGGGATGATGAAGCCGAGGCGGACCACCTGGCTGGCGAGCGTCAGCGGATAGAACAGCAGCAACAGTGCCATCGACACATAATGCACGACAACAAACGGATGAAAGCGCCCCAGGTGCGGGAGCGCCGTGATGAAGTCCACGATGTTGGAGCGTCGCCAGCGCAACTGCTGGCTGACATAACCCGGGAAATTGTGCGGTGCCTTGGTGAAGCATTTGGCGTCAAAGCAGAGCCTCGTCTTGTAGCCCCGCTCCACCAGCTTCCGGGTGAGGAACCTGTCCTCGCCGTATTTCACCTCGTCGCCGAGGAATGTACGCTTCTCGACGTCCTTGTCTACCGCCAGCAGCGCCGAACGCCGGTAGAGCGTGAGACAGCCGGAGAGGCACATGATGTGGCTGAAACGGTTCTCGACATTCTTCAGGAACTGGTAGCCGATCCAGTATTTGACCGCCTGCATGCGCGTGAGCCAGTTGGCATTTGCATTGGACACGAATACGCAGCCGCCGGCCGCGTCCGCTCCGGAGGTGTAGAGATGGCGCACCAGTTCACGCAATGCCTCCCTGTCCACGATCACATCGGAATCGACCGAAAGGATGAGGTCTGCATGGGTCTTGAGCACGGCATTCTTGATGCCGATCCGCTTGCCGACATTCTTCTCGTTGCGGATGACACGCATCCACGGGTAGGTGCTGGCCACCGTCTGGAGGTGCTCGTAGGTGTCGTCAGTGGAGACATCGTCAATGAAGACCGCCTGCAGGCGATCACGCGGATAGTCGAGCGCATTGAAAGACGCGGCCGTCTGCAGGACGTGCGAACCTTCATTGTAGACCGGGACGACAATGGCCACCGTCGGCCAGACCGGAGGGTCTTTCCCGAAACCGGGCTGGGTTCGCTTGTCGGAGATGCGGAATAGGCTGCCCAGCACGTAGCGGTTGGTGAAGACGATCAACACCAAAACCGCAAACAGATACTCGATCGCAACCAGAGAAAGCATACGCCCCACAAACACACCGCCGGAACGGATTCCAGCCCACTCCTCCGGTTAGCAACAATTGCTTTCCGCACGGTTAAAGACTTCCTTCACCTTACCCTGCATCCGGAAACATCATCAGCATCCATATGTTAACCCTCACACCCGTTTACCGTGTTCCTTAAGTCTCCCTGCATGCCGTCCGTGTTTTCTGGAGGGCAATCAAATTCGAATGCTGGGGAGCATCAAGATGGTTGTGACGGCGATCAAGGGGACTGAAACATTCAATGCGGATATCGCACCGAGGCAGATTCGCCTGGTGACAAGCGAGCCGGTGGGCTTTCCTGATCCCGCCAAGGCGCGCGTGGCCGTGATCGGCCTCGGCTATGTCGGCTTGCCGCTGACACTCGGTTTTGCCAAGGCATCCCGCGCCATTGGCTTCGACATCAATGAGTCCAAGGTGGAACAGCTGAAGTCCGGCATCGACTTCACGGGCGAGGTCACCAACTCGGAACTTCTCGCCGCCGATGCGGAATTCACCACCGACGTCACCATGCTTGCCGATGCTGACGTCATCATCGTCTGCGTGCCGACGCCGGTGAACAGCCACAATCGCCCGGACTACGGGCCGCTGATCGCCGCCTCCAAGAGCATCGGCAAAAACATGAAGCGCGGCGCGGTCGTGGTCTTCGAGAGCACGGTCGATCCCGGCACAACGGAAGACCGTTGCTTGCCCGTGATCGAGTTGCACTCCGGCATGAAGGAAGGCCTCGACTTCCATCTCGGTTATTCGCCTGAACGCATCAATCCGGCCGACCCGACCCGCAAACTTCCGGACATCAAGAAGATCGTCGCCGGCTCAACGCCTGCGGGCACAGAGTTCCTTGAGAAACTCTACAGCCGTGTGATCATGGCAGGGCTCTTCCCGGCCGCCTCGATCCGCGTTGCCGAAGCGGCGAAAATCCTTGAGAATACCCAGCGCGACGTCAACATCGCCCTGATGAACCAGATGATGATGCTCTTCGACAAGATGGGCATCCGCTCAACCGACGTGATCGCGGCAGCAGGGTCAAAGTGGAACTTCCACCACTACCGTCCCGGTCTCGTCGGCGGGCACTGCATTGCCGTTGACCCCTATTTCCTGGTTGACGCCGGCCGCCGCCATGGCCTTGCCATGGAACTGGTGGCATCCGCCCGAGCCGTCAATGAACAGACACCGCACTATCTGGTGGAAAAACTCGAAGAGCTGATGCCGCCAAGCCGCCACGGACTTGATGGCAAGAAGGTTCTCGTTCTCGGCCGCAGCTTCAAGGAAGATTGCCCTGACACGCGCAACTCCAAGACATATCCGCTGATGGATGCTCTCTGGAACCGTGGCGTCGAGGTCTGCAACTTCGATCCTGTCGCCTTCGATGACCATTTCGAGGGTGGACGCGGAGCCAAGATCATCGACGATCCGGCGGCGAATGGCCCTTATGATGCCATCATCGCGACCCTCGCCCATACCTGCTTCCGCCAGCAATTCGATGCCGCGACTCTGCAGTCACTGGCCCACAAACACGCCCCGCTCATCGACATGCGCGGAAACTTTGAAGCGGTGGACGTAACGGACTGGTTCACCTACTGGCGCCCCTGATTCAACCTGCCACAAACTCCAAACGCCCCGGAAAACCGGGGCGTTTTGCTATGCGGGAGGCTCAGGAATTCCGGTGGCAGCCACCTGTCTTCAGTCAGACAGCACGATCTGGGCGGCAGTGCGAATTCCATCAGGAACCGGAACATCCGTTGCGCCATAGTCCGAATTCAACACAAGTTCCGGTCCCTGGTCGATCTCGATTTCCCGCGCAATGATCGCGGTATAGGCCGAGTTCTCGGCAACCTTTGCGCCAGGATCGACACGCAACTTGCCCGTTGGCAGATAGACCGTTCCGGTCAGGGTCTGTGTGTTGCTTGAACTGATTTTGTGGTCTTCGGTTTCGGCACGGTCAGCAAAGAAGAGCAGTCCCGCCATGTCCCCGTCTTTGGGGCCGGAGAGATTGATGACCGCACTTCCCTTGAAATCGAGCTTTGCGCCGGTTCCAGACAGATAGAATCCGACATGCGTACCCGTCACGACTGCGTTTCCGCCAAACGTCAGCGGGCCACCCTTGATGACGTATGTTCCCTCTGACAGGGTGATCTTGGCTGAACCCGTCAATGTCAGGCCACCACAATAGACTCCAGGCGAAAGCGTCACGGTGCCCGAATTGATCTTTCGGTTGTTGAAATCGCAAGCGCCCACTGTCGGGGCAGGCCTGCTGGACAGGGGATCTTCCACTTGCGGGCAGTCGGTCATGGCAGCTGGTGCAATCGTTCCCCGGTTGGAAACTCCACCAGCGGCACATGTGATGTCCGCCGCAATTTCCGAGCGGTTCTTCACGCTGATGGCTTCGGAGTGCTTCGAATTCACGAAAACGCCGCAACCATTGGCCTTGAGCCGACCTCCGTTGTCCAGTTCAAGCGCGTCGGACTCAGAGTCGTCGAGTGTGAGAACACAGATCTTCGCCTGCCCCACCAGTTCCGCCGTGGCTTTGACAATGACGGGAGTAATGTCAGCGCCAAGAAAATGCGCGAAGAACGGCGTCCAGGATTCCTGCACCTGCACAGCGACAGCCGCGCCACTCTTCTCAACGTTCACACGCGTCTGGATATCATTCTTGGTCGCAGCCGATGCGAATGATTTCGCTGCTGCTTCGATCGTTGCATCTGAAGATGTCGCCAGCGAGAGTTCCTTGGCCGCGGCCAGTGCGGCCTTGTCAGCCGCGCCCTGCAGTTCGGCACGCTTGCTGGAAAACTGCGCGTAGTCGGATGCAATCCCCAGCACGCCAAGGAGCGCCGGCAGCGCAATGGCAGTCATGATGGCCATGTTGGCACTGGTCGAGTGCAGGTACGAACGCAAGATGCGCCCCGTCACCAATCTCAGACCTCGTTCTTCCATCATAGAGTTCCCGGGTGCGGCAGGTCTTTCACCTGCCACACGCATGCCGCTTTTTGGCACGTCAGGTGATAACGGCACGTTTCTGATGGAGGTTAAGAAAATGTGACCGGCGGTCAGCGGGCCAGCACGACGTCGGCAGCGCTGCGGATGCCGTCCGGAACAGGAACCTTGGTTGCGCCATAGTTGGTGTTGAGCACAAGGCTCGGGCCATTTTCAACCACCAGGCGCTTGGCGATGATGGCGGTATAGGCCGATTTTTCCGCCACATTCGCAGTCGGATCAACCAGCAGGTTGCCCTTTGGCAGGTAGATCGTGCCCGTCAGGTTGTAGGCGTTCGTTGCCCGGATGTTGTGAATGCGCAGGATACCGACAGACGGATCCTCAAAGAACAGAAGACCGGCCATGGGGCCATCCTCTGCGCCTGAGAGGTCGATGGTGGCATCACCAAGGAACTGGACGAGTGACAACAGGCCGGTCAGGTAAAAACCCACATTGCGGCCTGTGATCTTTGACGTGTCCGAAACAATGAACGGACCGTCCTTGATGACATAAGTTCCTTCCTTGAAGGTTACGCTCGCGCCTCCCGTAACCCTGATTCCCCCGCAGTAAACGCCAGGTTCCAGTGTCTGAGTGGCACCCGCAACTTGCGTGTTCTTGAAATCGCATGCCCCAACACTGGGTTTGGCCCGGCTCGCCAACGGATCAGCAATTGCGGGGCAATCCGTGAGCACTTCCGTGCCGGACATCGCACCCTTGTTGTAGACGCCACCTGCCGAGCAGACGACATCCGCCACGATTGACGAACCACTGCCGAGATAGAAGCCGGTTGAGTTTGTGGAGTTGGAATAGACGCTGCATCCCTTGGCTTCGAGATGGGCATTTTTCGTGAGCGAGACTGCACCGATGCCGCTGGTCGTCAGGGCGATCACGCAGACCTTGCTTTCGCCTACGAGTTCGGCGCGGGCGCTGACCTTGATGGGGGTAATGTCAGCACCCAGGAAATGGGCAAAGAACGGTTTCCAGTTGTCCTGCACGGAAACCTTGACCGCTCCTGATGCATCATCGATTTCGACGGATGTGGAGATGACACCCTCATCATCGGCGAGAGCGGTCTCCACATAATTGCGTGCAATCGAGTCAATGGGACCGCCGCCAGATGCACCGGCGCTTGCCGCAGCCGAGGCCGTCATCGCCGATGCGCTTGTGCCGGATCCGATCACAGACAGTTCGCGGGTCGCAGCAAGGGCAGCCGCATCCGCGGCAGCCTGAAGCGTATTTCTTTTCATGGAGAAGATGGCAAAATCAGTGGCAACGCCCGCTCCCCCCAATACGGCTGGTGCAGACACGGCAAATGTCACGGCCGTGCCACCGGCAATGCAGCGAAGATATTGTCCCAGCGAGGCAAGCTTCGTGGCTGCGCACTGTTGCGCCGCCACCATCGCCGTTCGCCCTGCCTTGAACATGCCATTCCTCTTCTGGATAAGGCATAACAAAACACGCGGAACGTGCAACAAAGTCATCAAATTGCAGCTAATGCAAAGTAAAACCTGCGGGTCCTAAGTGCGCTGCGACAGAGCGGAAAAAATGGCGGTATTCTTTGATTTACCACACTGTTGCTCCTCCTGCCGCAATTCACCCCTCGGTAATGGGGGATGCGGCAAGATCAGCCTGTTTGAGGGACAAGCAGAGTGCAGATCAAAGTACTGAAAATGGGTGTGGGCCGCCGCATTGGCGTGCTGGTGTCAACCGCTGTCATTGCGACAGTTCTGTGCGTCTCCGGTCTGCTCGCAACCTATCAGGCCACACAGAGTGCCGCCCAGAAACGTGACGCAATTGAAGGCACGGCCTATGTCTTTGCCTCGGCTGTCGCAGACCATGTGGAATACGGCCAGGTGCATGACATCCGCACCGTCCTGCGTTCGGTGGACCGTGTGCCAGGCGTAATCTCCGCCTCTGTCTATGACGGCAAGGGAAGCCTGCTCGCCACACTCGGCCAGCGCGCCATCCTCAAGACGCGCGCCGTCTCTTCCGATCCGGGCTTCTGGGAAATGATGACGGCGGCGACAATTCCCGTCTCGGTCGGCATCGTCAAGTCCGGCCAGCCTGTGGGAACGCTGGTTCTGATCACGGACATCTCCGACCTGCGCAGCCGCTTTTTCAAAACCCTCGCCGTGGTGCTCGCCGCCTCGCTGATTGCTGCAGCCGTCGGCGTGCTGCTCTCCGTACCGCTGCAACGGCGCATCACGCAACCCATTCGCAAGCTCACCTCATCCATGATGCAGATCAAGGAGAACAGGGAGTACGACACCAATCTCAGGTCCGAAAACGAAGACGAGACAGGCATCATGGTGGAGGCCTTCAACAGCCTCATGTCCGACATCCGCTTCCGCGACCAGTCCCTGCAGAAGCTTGCCTACTTCGATCCGCTCACGGGCCTCCCCAACCGCACAAACTTCCAGCGCACCCTGCAGCAGCAGCTCGACGGATTGACCGGTGGCTACGACTCTCTCGGCGTTATTCTCTTCAACATTGATGCCTTTCACACCTTCAACGATGCGCTTGGACACTCGATCGGTGATGCCGTCCTCATGAATGTGGCGGCCGTGATCAAGGACAATGCGGGCCAGGCTGTCATGGTGGCGCGTGTCGGTGGTGACGAGTTTGCCGTGATTGTTCCGGACAACGGAACGGGCGCGCAGACAGAAGCCGCAATTGCCCGCATTCAATCCGCTTTCTACAAGGCGCTGGTCATCCTTGATCTTGAACTCCATCTGTCGATCTCGGCAGGTGCCACGATCATGCCACGCGACAGCCGCAACGTCAGCGATGCATTCCGTCACATCGACCTCGCAGGCAATGCCGCCAAACGGCTTGGGCCCGGGCGGGCAACATTCTTCACCGCAGACATGGATGACGTGGTGAAGCGCGACACCGAACTCGGCCAGGCGCTGCGTTCGGCGATTTCCAGCAACGAACTGGAAGTGCACTATCAGCCGCAATACGACGTCCGCAGCAGCCGGATCGCCGGCTTCGAAGCCCTGCTCCGCTGGAAACATCCGCAGTTGGGCTATGTCTCCCCTGGCCTGTTCATTCCGATCGCTGAAAAAGGCGGTCTCATTGGCAGCATCGGTGACTGGATCATGGAGGAGAGCTGCCGTCAGGCCAAAGCCTGGATTGATGCCGGCGGAACGCCACGCCCGGTCGCGGTCAACGTGTCTCCAGCCCAGATGCTGCAGTCGGGATTTGTGCGCAAGGTCGGCCAATGCCTGGAGCGCACTGGCCTTCCCGGCAACATGCTGTGCGTGGAACTGACCGAAAGCCTCTTTCTCGGCCGTTCGCTCTCCTCTGTCCGGGCCATTCTCGATGAGATTCATGCGCTGGGCGTCACGCTGGCGCTGGACGACTTTGGTACCGGATTCTCGTCACTGGCCTATCTGTCCCAGCTTCCCTTTGACAAGCTGAAGATTGACCGCTCCTTCGTCAACGGCGCCCACACGGCACCGAGGCGCCGCGAGATTCTGCGTTCGATCATCGTGATGGCGCACTCCCTCAAGATGGAAGTGGTCGCGGAAGGAGCGGAGGATGCAGGCGAAATCGAGTTGCTGAAGGACCTCAACGCCGACCAGATCCAGGGCTTCGGCATTGCCCGCCCCGAACCGGCCGCTACCGTGACGAAAACGGTGGCGCGCATTGAGTCCCTGCGGGCCGGGCAAACAGCATCACTGGCAGGCTGACGGCAACCGTCAGTCTTCCGCGATATCCTCGTTCCACAGCTGCGGCTTATCGTTGATAAAGCGGCCCATGAGGTCGATGCAGTCCTTGTCGTTGACAACAATGACCTCGACACCCTTGGATCGCAGGAAGTCCTCGTTGCCACCGAAGTTCTTGTTCTCACCCACCACCACCCGCGGAATTCCGAACTGGATGATCGTTCCGGTGCACATCATGCACGGGCTGAGCGAAGTGTAGAGCGTCGTGTCCTTGTAGGTCTTCTGGCGGCCGGCTTTGCGCAAGGCATCCATTTCGCCATGCGCGATCGGATCGCCGCCCTGCACCCGCTGGTTCCTCCCCTGCGACACCAACTTGCCATCACGCGCCAGCACCGAACCGATGGGGCAGCCCCCTTCGTCATAACCGGCCTTCGCCTCTTCATAGGCAATGCGCAGGAACTTCTTGTCGTCTTCGGTCAGCATCACGGACTCCTTAGCGTTCACCCTTGCGGTAGGGCACCATCAGCGCGCGAGGGTATGCCACGCGCCGCGACATGACAATGAGGGCAATGATCGACATCACGAACGGCAGCATCAGGAAAAGCTGATACGGCACAACGGCACCCGCCAGTTGCTGAAGGCGCAACTGGTAGGCGTCAAACAGGCCAAACAGGATGGCACCCAGCAGGGCCTTGCCCGGCCTCCAGGCTCCAAAGACCACAAGCGCGATGCATATCCAACCACGACCGTTTGTCATTTCGAAGAAGAACGAGTTGAACGCTGAGAGCGTGATGAAGCTTCCACCAATGCCCATCAGCGCACTGCCCGCCATCACCGCCAGCAAGCGGACCGTCGTCACATTCATCCCCTGGGCTTCCGCAGCGGCAGGGTTTTCCCCCACAGTCCGCACCGCGAGGCCTGCTGGCGTGCGATAGAGGAACCACGAGACCAATCCGACCATGATGAAGGCGAGGTAAGTCAGGGGTGTTTGCTGGAACAGCGCTGGTCCGAGAACGGGAATGTCCGACAGCACGGGCACTGGGAACGGCTGGAACGGCTCGATCTTCGGCGGCGATGTAACCTCCGGAAAGGCAAGACGGTAGGCATAGTAGGACAGCGCCGTGGCAAGCAGCGTAATGCCAATGCCTGTCACATGTTGCGAAAGGCCCAGTGGCACGACGAGAAAGCCATGCAGAAGGCCAAGCACGGCCCCCACCAATGCTGCCACGGCAACACCAAGCCAGAGATCACCTCCCAGAAACACCGCGAGCCAGCCGGAAAAGGCGCCAGCGGTCATGATGCCTTCAATGCCGAGATTGAGAACACCCGCACGCTCGCAGATCAGTTCGCCAAGCGTACCAAAAATCAGCGGCGAGGCGATGCGGATCGCTGCGGCCCACAGCGAAGCGGTGAAGAGGATCTCAAGCGCTTCCATGCCTCACCTCCAGCGCACGCGATAGCGCGTCAGCATGATTGCCGTCACCATCGCAAGAAGCGACACCGCCACCATCACATGGGCAATGTAACTCGGCACACCGGCGGTGCGGCTCATGGCATCCGCCCCCACAAAAACGGCGGCAACGAAAATGGCGGCGGCAATCACGCCAAGCGGATGCAGCATCGCGAGCATCGCCACGACAATCCCCGTGTAACCAAACCCCGGCGACAAATCGAGCGTCAGGTTGCCCTTGAGACCCGTCACTTCCGACCACCCGGCAAGCCCTGCGAGGCCGCCTGAGAGGAGCGCTGTCTTGGCGAGAACCCTGTTGACGGGAATGCCGGCGAAATGCGCGGCCTTGGCATTGTGTCCGACGGCGCGCATCTCGTATCCGAGAGCCGAGCGCCGGTCGATCACCCACATGATGACAGCAGCAGCAATGGCGACAACAAATCCGAGGTGCAGGCGCTTGCCCGTGATCAGCCGCGGCAGTTGCGCATCGGCAATCACTTTCTTCGATTGCGGCCATCCCAGCCCCATCGGATCTTTCAGCAGGCCCTCCAGCAACATGCTCACGAACAGAAGGATGATGAAATTGAGCAGCAGCGTTGTCACGACTTCATCCACACCAAAGCGTGTCTTCAGCAGGGTGGGAATGGAGAGCACAAGCGCACCACCCAACATCGCCGAAAACATCAACACGGGCCAGAGAAGCGGCCACGGCAACGGCAACAACCCGGTGCCCAGCACGGCTGTCATCACGGCGCCAATGTAGAGTTGGGCCTCGGCACCAATGTTCCAGAGCTTTGCCCGGAACGCCACCGCTGCTGCCAACCCCGTAAAGATGAGCGGCGTGGCCCGCGTGAGTGTTTCGAGTAGCGCAAACTGCGATCCCATGGCCCCCTTGATCATGAGGCCGAACACCTGGAACGGCGAGGCCCCCGACAGCATCACCAGTCCGGCACAGACAGCCATGGAGAAAATCAGCGCAAGCATGGGCAGGCCAAAGGACAGCGCCACGGTCTGCTGCTCACGGGGTTCAAGCCGCATCAATGCTCTCCACATGGATGAAGCCCTGCCCCGCCATCATCAGCCCAAGCTGCTGGATCGTCACCTGGTCGCGCGCCATCAGTGGCGAAAGCTGGCCCTGATACATCACAGCCATCTGGTCCGAGAGCGCCAGCAACTCGTCGAGGTCTTCCGAAATGAGCAGGATGCCCGCACCGCGCGCCCTCGCCTTGAGCAGCTGTTCGTGCACATAGGCAACCGCGCCCACGTCCAATCCGCGTGTCGGCTGGTTGGCCAGAACCACCACCGGGTCCTCCGCCATCACCCGGCCGAGGATGAGCTTCTGCATGTTGCCGCCAGAGAGCAGGCGCACCCGCGCCTCAGGCCCGGGGCACTTGACCTCGTAGTCCCTGATCACGGTCTCCGCAAACGTCCGGGCATTGCCCCAGTCAATCAGGCCGCGCCTTGAAAACCGGCCGCGATAGCCTTCCGAGACCACGTTCTCGGTGATACTCATGTCACCGATCAGGCCTTCGGCATGCCGGTCTTCCGGAATGCGGGCGATGCCCCGCGCGATCATCTGCCGGGGTGAAATGTCGGCAAGCACCTCCGCTCCCACCCGCACCTGCCCCGCATCAGGAACGGCAACACCACCGACCACATCCGCCAGCAGGCTCTGACCGTTTCCGGAAACACCGGCAATGCCAACGATCTCTCCGGCACGCAGTTGTAGTGCCACGTCCCGAAGCGCCAACTGCCCGCGCCGCGCCGAAACAGCCTTGAGCGCCAGCACGGTAGCACCCGGTTGCCGCGCCGTCGCCTTTGGTTGCGGCACACTTCGGCCCACCATCAGTTCCGCCAGTTCACCACGCGACACACCGTCAATCGGCCGCTCGGCCACCAGCTTGCCGCCGCGCAGGATGGCAACGCGATGGCAGGCATCAATGATCTCGCCCAGCTTGTGGGAAATGAAGATGATGGAAAGTCCCTTCGCCACAAACCGCTTCAGCGTGTCAAACAGGCCCGCCGCCTCCTGCGGTGTCAGCACCGCTGTCGGTTCGTCGAGGATGAGAATGCGCGCGTCGCGGTACAACGCCTTGAGAATTTCCACACGTTGCCGCTCGCCTACGGACAACGACGACACGACGGCGTCCGGATGCACTTTCAGGCCAAAATCTTCGCCCAGTTGAACAATCCGCCGCCGCGCGGCTGCATGGTCTGAACGCAGGCGCCACAGCGACTCCGTCCCCAGAACGATGTTGTCGAGAACCGTGAGATTGTCGGCCAGCGTGAAATGCTGGTGCACCATGCCGATGCCCGCCGCCAGCGCCGCCTTGGGCTCACCCGGCGGAAGCACCTTGCCGTCCACCCTGATCTCTCCCTCGTCGGCCACATAATGCCCGAAGAGTATGTTCATCAGCGTTGTCTTGCCGGCACCGTTCTCGCCCAGCAGGCCGAGGATTTCGCCCTTCGCTAGGTCAAGCGAGATCGCGTCATTGGCGGTGAGCGCGCCAAATCGTTTGCTGATGCGGGAGAGGGAGAGAACAGCCGTCATGTTTGCAAGCCGTCACACTGGCGGGGCCCGGCAGTGCCGGACCCCGCGATGCATGTCAGCGGAGCAGCCTCTTACGACGACTTCGGTTCGTTGTCGTCGATGGCAACGGTGAAGCTGCCAGCCTTGATCGCCGCTTCCTTCTCCGCCACCAGTTTCTTCACGTCCCCCGGAACCTTGCTGTCAAAGGTGCCGAGCGGGGCAAGCGAGCAGCCACCCTTGCCCATGAAGGAATACTGGCCATAGTCATCCGCCTTGAAGGCGCCGCCCTTGATGGCGGCAATGGCTGCATCCAGCGTCGGCTCGAAGTGCCAGAGCGCCGAAGCAACTACCGTGTCAGGATAGTCGGCCTGGGTGTCGATCACGTTGCCCACCGCCAGAACGCCCTTTTCCTTGGCAGCGTCAGAGACACCGAAGCGTTCAGCATAGAGCAGGTCCGCGCCTGCATCGATCTGTGCCAGTGCCGTTTCCTTCGCCTTGGGCGGATCGAACCACGAGCCGATGAAGGCGACGAGGAAGGACGCATCCTTGCGTGTCTCCTTCACACCCGCCATGAAGGCGTTCATCAGCCGGTTCACCTCGGGAATGGGATAGCCGCCCACCATGCCGATCTTGCCGGACTTGGTCATGGCACCGGCGACGATGCCCGAGAGATAGGAGGCATCCTGGATGTAGTTGTCGAACACCGCGAAGTTCGGGTTCGCAGCCGCATCCGGCTTGAAGGAGGAGCCGATGAGGAAGGCGCGGTCCGGATAGTCCTTGGCCACGGCACGCGCGGCATCTTCCACGGCAAATGCCTCGCCCACGATCAGCTGGTGGCCAGCCTCGCAGTACTCGCGCATCACGCGCTCATAGTCGGTGTTCGAAACCTTTTCCGAAAACACATACTCGATGTCACCGCGTTCTTTGGCTGTCGTTGCCGCCTTGTGAATGCGGCTCACCCACTGCTGCTCCACCGGCACCGTGTAGATGGCCGCCGTCTTGATCGGTCCCTCGGCACGCGCCAGTTGCGGCAGCATGCCGGCCAGCGGAAGGGCAGCGCCCGCCCTCAGAAGCGTGCGGCGATTGAGTGCGAATATGTTGTTGGCCATTGCGTTTCTCCCTGAAAGGCCGCCTGCGAGACAGTGCGCCCGCAGGGACTATTGCACCCACTGAAAATCTTGTCCATGTGGTCAAAACAGGTTTTGCGCTGCAAAATTCAGCCGCGCTGCAGCATTGTGCGCACTGCACAAAACTCAGAGGCCGGATGCAAATTTCGGCGTCAGAGCAACCCGTGCGCCTTGCCAAGTCCGCGCAGGAAAGGAACACCGCGCGCCAGAACCTCATGACGGTCCTTGGCCACCGGTCGCCACACCGAGAGTGCGGCAGCGATTTCCGGCGGCAGG
Organism: uncultured Alphaproteobacteria bacterium; assembly: GCA_937870685.1. GTDB lineage: Bacteria > Pseudomonadota > Alphaproteobacteria > Rhizobiales > Aestuariivirgaceae > Aestuariivirga. Next base: position 1,376 of record CALMZX010000135.1, on the reverse strand, counting down.
GTGACGAAGCTCTCCACCACAAGCCGTCCCTTGAAGCCGGATTCTGCAAGCCCGCGATAAACATCGTTCCAGTCGATGGTTCCGGTGCCGGGCACGCCACGGTCGCTTTCCGACATGTGCACATAGGCCGTCTTGCCCGCGCATTTGCGCAGTGCCGTGCCGATACCCTTCTCTTCGATGTTCATGTGATAGGTGTCGAAATGGATGGTGACATTCGGCTCACCGATCATCTCCAGCATCATCAGGGCCTGGTCTGAGGTGTTGAGAAGATGCGTCTCGTAGCGGTTGCAGGGCTCGATGCCGAGTGTGATGCCGAGCTTGCGTGCGTGCTGCGCGGCAGGCTTCAGGGCCTTCACGATGTTCTCGTACTCCCCCTTCTGCGGCGGCTTGCCGGAGCGGTAACCCAACGCGCCGAAGGTCACGCCACCGAGAAATTTCGATCCCGTTTCCGCCGCCTTGTCCAATGCCTTCTTCAGGAAGGCCTCAGCCACCTCCGGCTTCACCGCCGCCATCTTGTCCTCCGGCAGACACAGCGAACACGTTGGCTCCACGCCATATTTTTCAAACAGCTTGCGGGAATGCGGCGCATCCACACCCTCTGGCACCAGCAAGGGAAACTCGATGCATTCCAGCCCATGTTCGGCTGCCTCCGGGATGGCCAACTCCGCCGCCTCCCGCGACCACTCCGCCGCCCACAGCGAGGCATGCATGCCCAGTTTCACGTCACCCTTGGCCATCAATGTGCTCCCACGATATATTCAACCACTTCTTTCATCTGCGTCTTCTTGGTCTCAAGGTCCGCCTCGATGCGGCCCTGCCGCAGCACCACGATGCGGTCCGTCACTTCCATCACGTCATTGAGACGGTGGCTGATGAGGATGACGGCAATGCCCTCTGACTTGAGTTGCCGGATGAGTTTGAGAACACTCTCCACCTCGCGCACAGCAAGCGCAGCCGTCGGCTCATCCATGATCACGAGCTTCGGATTGAAGGTCAACGCCCTGGCAATTGCCACCGTCTGCTGCTGGCCGCCGGAAAACAGCCCGACGGGCCGCGTGATCGAGGGGATACGCGCGCCCAGACGGTCGATCATCTTCTGTGCTTCCGCGTCCATCTTCGCCTTGTCCACCACAGGCGGTAGGAACCCGAGAGGACGCCGCGTCGGTTCGCGGCCGAGGAAAATGTTGGCAGCAACATCCTGCTGCTTGGCCAACGCCAGGCCCTGATAGATCATCTCGATGCCGAGCGCCCGGCGGGCCCCCGGACCGATGCCCAGCACGTCCCCGCCATCAAAGGTGATGCTGCCTTCATCAGCCGTGTAGCTGCCGGTGCTCGTCGTCAGCCAACCCTGGCTCGTATTCTCGGACATGAATGGC
>CALMZX010000134.1 GCA_937870685.1 uncultured Alphaproteobacteria bacterium | reverse complement strand
AGATCGCGCCCTGCTTCCGCGACGAAGACCCGCGCGCCGACCGCCTGCCGGGCGAGTTCTACCAGCTCGACCTGGAAATGAGCTTCGTGACCCAGGACGACCTGTTCGCCACCATGGAACCGGTGATCCTCGACACCTTCGCGCAGTTTGCCGATGGCAAGACGGTGCGCAAGGACGTGCCGCGCATCCCGTATGATGTCTCCATGCGCAAGTACGGCACCGACAAGCCGGACCTGCGCAACCCCATTGAGATGCAGGCCGTGACGCAGCATTTCGCAGGCTCCGGCTTCAAGGTCTTCGCCGGCATGATCGCCAATGACCCGAAGGTCGAAATCTGGGCCGTGCCCGCACCCAAGGGCGGAAGCCGCGCCTTCTGCGACCGCATGAACTCTTGGGCGCAAGGCGAAGGCCAGCCGGGTCTTGGTTATGTCTTCTGGCGCGAGGGCGAGGAGGGCGGGGCTGGCCCCATCGCCAAGAACATCGGACCGGAGCGCACCGAAGCCATCCGCACGCAGCTTGGCCTCGGCGTTGGCGATGCCTGCTTCTTTGTGGCCGGACGCCCTGAGAAGTTCGTGAAGTTTGCTGGCGATGCCCGCACCCGCGTGGGCAAGGAACTGGGCCACACCAACGAGAACGAGTTCGCGCTCGCCTGGATCGTGGACTTCCCCTTCTACGAATGGTCCGAGGAAGACAAGCAGGTGGCCTTCTGCCACAACCCGTTCTCGATGCCGCAGGGCGGCATGGAGGCGCTGCAGACGCAGGACCCGCTCACCATCAAGGCCTACCAGTACGACATGGTGTGCAACGGCTTCGAGATCGCATCCGGTTCCATCCGCAACCATTCCCCGGAAACCATGGTGAAGGCGTTTGAAATCGCTGGCATGGGCAAGGACGTGGTGGAAGAGAAGTTCGGCGGCATGTACCGCGCCTTCCAGTATGGCGCACCACCCCATGGCGGCATGGCCTTCGGCGTGGACCGGATCGTGATGCTTCTGGTGGGGGCCACGAACCTCCGCGAGATCACGCTGTTCCCCATGAACCAGCAGGCCCAGGACCTGCTGATGGGGGCACCTTCCGATGCCACGCCCAAACAGTTGCGCGAACTCCACATCCGCCTGAATTTGCCGGAAACGTGAGTTAACGGCACATTAACCGCCTTGTCTGAGTCTGGGTGATTGGGATAGGAAGCGGGGGCTTTCGAGAGAGGTCACGAATGAAGCGGATTCTGATGGCGGCGGCCCTTGGCCTGGCCGTGTCCATGACAACGGCACTTCCGGCGTTTTCAGCCACAACGACGCAGGAGGAAGCGATCCTCCTCAAGAAGAAGAAAGCGCTTGCCGCCAAGAAGGCTGCCGAGAGGGCGCTGAAGGAAGCGGCCATTGAAGAGGCGAAGCTGAAGAAGGCCAAGACGAAGCAGGCCAGCATCTTCGCCCGCAAGAAGACCGATCAGCAGGCCGATCTCAGGATCAAGGCGAAGCGCAAGCCCGCCACACTGCGGATCGAGCCCGTGATGGACCGCCGCGTGACGCGCGCCCGCGCCTGTGGCGGTTTCATGGAATGCCTGTTTGCCAAGCGCAACGTGCGCGTCACCCGCAACGCCGGCCAGTTCCAGACAGCGTCTTTCTCCGCCGGTGCCGGTCTTTCCATGAAGAAGACCCGCAAGACCATCGACTGGAGCGAAACGAAGTACACGCCCGGTTCAGTGATCGTGCGCACCAGCGAACGCGCCCTCTATTACGTCCTCGGTGACGGTGAGGCCATCCGCTACTCCGTTGGCGTCGGCAAGGAAGGCATGCAGTGGTCGGGTGTCAACAAGGTCTCGCGCAAGCAGGAATGGCCGTCATGGACGCCACCCAAGGTGATGATCGAACGCGAAGCCGCCAAGGGCCACTACATCCCTGACTTCATGGAAGGCGGCCCCGGCAATCCGCTGGGCGCGCGCGCCATGTATCTCGGCGGCACCATGTTCCGCATCCACGGCACCAACAACGAGGCGTCGATCGGTGGCGCTGTGTCATCCGGCTGCATCCGCATGATGAACGCCGACGTCATTGATCTCTACGAACGCGTCAAGATCGGCGCCACGGTCTACGTGCAGCACTGAGACACGTTCCTTGAATTCAGAAGGGCCGTCCTGCAGGGCGGCCTTTTTTGTTGAGGGAGTTGCCAATGCTGGCCACTCAGACAATCCCACCACTCACACCGTCAGCCCGGCCTGCGCCGGGCTGACGGATAATGTGGATTGCGATGTAACATACGCTGTCGCATCACCTGCCTTCAAAAACAAATCGGCTCCGGTGGTGGAACCAACCGGAGCCGAATGAAGAGAAAGCTCTTGCAGAAGAAGTGTTACTTCTTGGCCTTCTTGGCGGCCTTCTTCGCCTTCTTGGCGACCTTCTTCACGGCCTTCTTAGCGGCCTTCTTTGCTTTCTTCGCAGCCATAGTCATCTCCTAGAGATTTGGTTGTTAATGCCCCACAACGCAGGCTCTACAGTAAGTGATCCAAGCTGTTGCATGGCATTCATGCCGTTCACGCGCTTGTCACTGAACACTTACTGAACCCGTTTGTGTGATTCGGCAATATGCCGACCACATCTTGTGTGTCTCACGAAAGTGCCTAACAACTGGTAAAAATTCAGGTGTGACGCCATATGCTCCGTGCACTGATGAAACGCGCGAAGGTGACCGGATGCCGGAAAACCCTTGTATCGCATGGATGCTCCGTAGGCGGATTAAACCGCGTTTCGCCGCCAGGAAAGCAGCGGAATTTCCTGCCCAATCGTTGCCATCGCTGCCTTATCCACACAATTCTTGTCAGGAGAGGCGCGGACCAGCGTCATGGACGCGCGTGTCCGGCACTTTGCGATGAGGATTGAGCAGTTCGGCAGGGTTGATTTTCAGTCGCGCAACCACATCTCAATCGGCCTATCGCGTGGGCCGTCGACATGAACATCAGCAATGGCTTCCGACCTGGCGATGCAGCGCCTGATGATTGGGTGTTGATGATCTGGTGCGGACAGGCCCTGTCCATCTCGCTTCTTTTCGTCACCGAAGTGAAATGTCATCGCCGGACTTGGTCCGGCGAACCATTGGCCTCGGTGACGTGATGCCGGAGCACATTGCACAATGGGTCCCCGCAACAGGTGCGGGGATGACAGGTGGGTGCGGGGGATGACAGTACAGGGCACAAAAGAGAAAGGCCGGAGCTTTCGACCCGGCCTTTGATGCTTCAAAGCAGATGGGTTCCCTTACGAACACCCGCTCGTGGAGCCGCAGGTGTCGCACTTCATGCAGGTGCCGTTGCGGACCATGGTGTAGTTGCCGCATTCCGAGCAGCAGTCACCTTCATAGCCCTTGAGGCGGGCTTCGGTGCGGCGGTCCATGGTGACAACCTGCACCGGCTCGGACAGCGTGACCTTGGCTTCCACGATCTCGGCAGCGAGCGCCAGCGCCCCCACCGATTCACCGGCGCGCATTTGCAGCGCGTGGGCGGGCGATGTCGGTGCCGTCACCTGCACGCCCTGCGGCATGACAACCACGTTGGAGAGGTTGGTCTTGCGCACGAAGCCGGTGGAGAGGAAGCGCTGCGCCGGAACCGGGGCAGGGCTGCGCACATCCGTGCCGCTGTTCTCGCCCTTGCCGAGCGAGTCGAAGCCGAACTCCGAGGGCTCCACATGGGCGAGGTCGTTGCGGCCCAGGTAGGACACGGCCAACTCGCGGAACACGTAGTCGAGGATCGACGTGGCGTTCTTGATCGAGTCGTTGCCCTGCACCATGCCGGCGGGTTCGAACTTCGTGAAGGTGAAGGCATCCACGTATTCTTCCAGCGGCACGCCATATTGCAGGCCGACCGACACGGCGATGGCGAAGTTGTTCATCATCGCGCGCAGCGCCGCACCTTCCTTGTGCATGTCGATGAACAGCTCGCCGAGGCGGCCGTCATCATATTCACCGGTGCGGAGATAGACCTTGTGGCCGCCCACGACAGCCTTCTGGGTGTAGCCCTTGCGGCGGGATGGCAGCTTCTCGCGCTCGCGGATCATCACCCGCTCGACGATGCGTTCCACGACCGTTTCAACGCGCGCCGGCAGCGACTTCGCCACCAGGGTATCCGCCACGTCGTCAGCCATGTCGTCCTCTTCGGCAATCAGCTGGGCCGAAAGCGGCTGCGACAGCTTGGAACCGTCACGGTAAAGCGCGTTGGCCTTGATGCCGAGCTTCCACGACAGCATGTAGGCTGCCGCGCAATCCTCGACCGCCGCATCGTTCGGCATGTTGATGGTCTTGGAGATGGCACCCGAGATGAACGGCTGCGAGGCCGCCATCATGCGGATGTGGCTGTCCACCGACAGGAAGCGCTTGCCGATGCGGCCGCAGGGGTTGGCGCAGTCAAAGACGGGCAGGTGCTCGTCCTTCAGGCCAGGTGCCCCTTCCAGCGTCATGGCGCCACAGACATGGATGTTCGCCTTGTCGATGTCGGCGCGGCTGAAGCCGAGATGCGCCAGCATGTCGAAGGAGAAGTCGTTCAGCTGTGCGTCGGTCAGCTTCAGGTTGGCCTTGCAGAAGTCCTCGCCCAGTGTCCACTTGTTGAAGACGAACTTGATGTCAAAGGCGGAGGCGAGACCAGCCTCGATCTTCTCGATCTGTGCATCACCAAAGCCCTTGGCGCGGAGCTGCGCGTGGTTGAGCGCTGGGCTGTCCGCCAGCGTGCCATGGCCCACGGCATAGCCGATGATCTTTTCGATCTGCTCCTGTGCGTAACCGAGCGTGCGGAGCGCTTCCGGCACGGCCTGGTTGATGATCTTGAAGTAGCCGCCACCGGCGAGCTTCTTGAATTTCACCAGCGCGAAGTCCGGCTCGATGCCCGTGGTGTCGCAATCCAT
>CALMZX010000133.1 GCA_937870685.1 uncultured Alphaproteobacteria bacterium | reverse complement strand
CAGGGTTTCGCCTTCCAGCGCGTCTACACCGATGACCGCAAGCTGGACGAGGCGATGGCGGTGGAAGACGGCGACATCACCATGGTGCCCAAGGGCTACCACCCCTGCGCCACCATCCACGGCTACGACCTCTACTATCTCAACGTCATGGCAGGCCCGGTGCGCATCTGGAAATTCAACAACCAGAAGGAACACGAGTGGTTGTTGAAGAAGTGAGGCGGCACCAACATCAGATCGTCACCCCGGCGCAGGCCGGGGCGGGGCTTTGATGATGGCAGTCCTTGAAGACGACCGGCGCCAGCTGCGGACTCACTGAAGCGGCAAATCAAGCCCGGGCCCGGCCTGCGCCGGGCTGACGGAAATGTTGAAACCGGGCCAATGCCCCTCACCACTTGAACGCCTCCACCACAAAATCCGGTTGCGGCTCCAGCTCTGTTTCCGCCACGCCGGCACTCACACCCTGTTGCACCAGCAGCGTGGAGAGCCCCGCCGCACGCCCGCCTGCCACATCATGTTCGGCACTGTCGCCGATGCAGAGCACGCGGGAAGGGTTGCCCAGCAGTTTCAGCGCATGCTGGTAGATGCCCGGATAAGGCTTGCCCACCCATGAGACCTTGCCGCCCATCTCCTCATAGAGGGCGGCGATGGCGCCGGGCGCGGGTTGCAGGCCAGCGGATGTGATCATCCACCTGTCGGGATTGCAGCACAGCGCCGGCAACGTGATGCCCCGGAACAGGGCACGATAGTCATCCAGCGAGGCGCGCGGCGCATTGGAGCCGAGGATCAGCATCACCTCAGCCTCCTTCGGATCAACGACGAAACGGACGGGATCAAACTCATAGTCCTCGCCATCCTTGCCGACGAGGAAGGCCGTCTTGACGTCAAGCGACTGGAACGCCACCTCGCCGGAACTGACACAATCCACGAAATGGTCGCGCGCGATGCCCATCTTCACCACGCGCTTGGTGTTGGGTGCGGCGCGTTTTCCCGAGTTGGTCATCACCACAACCGGAATATCAGCCGCATGCAGTTCCGCCAGAACCTCGGCGGCGCCCGGATAGAGTTTCTGTCCGTCATGGATGACGCCGAACTGGTCGATGAGCATGGCATCGAAGTCGCGGGCGATGTCCCGCAAGCCAGTGATCCTACGCATCATGGCCGATCCCGCGCCAGGCCAGCCGGGCCGTGCCCATGGCGGCATGTTCACTTTCAGGCTCCAGCCCCGGAACGCCCAGCGCCTTCAGCCGCATGCGCGTCCACTTCTCGTTGCCCGCCCCGCCACCGACACTGCGGATGGACGCCAGCGGCGATGCACCAAGCTCGGCGAGCTTGCGATAGGCCAGCGCCTCCACCGCCGCGATGCCCTCCAGCAGGCCCTGAAGGAAGACATGATCCTCCGGCGGGCGCGGGCTGACGCGCGGCGCAAACTGCGGATCGTTGACCGGGAAGCGCTCGCCGGGCCGCGCCAGCGGATAATAGTCAAGTCCCGTCGGCACATCGGGATCGATCAGCGCCGTCAGCCGCGCAATGTCCTCGCGCGAGAAGAATGAGGCGAGCACCCCGCCGCCGGTGTTGGAGGCTCCACCCGCCAGCCACTGGTCGCCAATGCGGTGGCTGTAGATGCCGAACTGCGGCGCGAACACCGGCGTTGCCGAAAGAAGCTTCAGGGTCAATGTGGTGCCAAGCGATGTGACACCATCGCCTGCGGCATTGGCGCCACTCGCCAGGAACGCCGCACAGCCATCCGTCGTGCCCGCGACCACAGCCACATCCTCCGGCAGGCCGAGCTGGCGGGCGATTTCCGGCAAGAGCGTGCCGACACGCTCACCTGCTGCAACCACCTCCGGAAAGCGCCGGACATCAAATTTTGCGCCGGCAATCCATTGGGGCCATGTGCGGCTCACCGGATCATATCCGGACTTGAGCGCGTTGTTTTCATCCGACACATCGAAGCGGCCACAGAGCCGCCCCATGAGCCAGTCGGCCTGGTGGAGGATGCGCGGCGCGCCTTCGTCCATCATCATCGCCCGCGCCAGGGGCGAGGTGCCGCCCAGCGCGGCCGTCTCCGCAGGTGCCACGGCGGCAATGGCCTTCACCGCCGCGGCCTCGGCCACATCATTGTACATGGAGGCAAGGGCAAGCGGATTGCCGCTGTCATCGACCGGCAGGATGGTGCCAGAGGTTCCGTCGATGGCCAGTGCCAGCACCCGCACATCCCTGAGGGCGAGTGAGGCAAAGGCCTGCAGCAGCGCGTTCCACCAGATCGCCGGGTCTTGCAGGGCGCGGCCAAGGTCGGTCATGGGGGCCGCCATCATCGCCTGCGACATGGCGAGCAGCGAGCCATCCCGGCTGCGCGCCGCGATGCGCACGCCCGATGTGCCGACGTCAATGCCGAGAACCGCTTCCTGCACCATGGGCCTGCCCGTTCCTTGCCAGAGGTTACTTGAGCGCCAGCAATTGCGCCGCTGTTGCCTCGTCCGTCAACAGGCGGTTGGCGTAGCCCGCCACCAGCGCGCCATGCATGACGCCCACCTTGGCTTTTCCGCCGGAGACGAGGATGGATTCCTTCACGCCCTTGAGATGGACCGGCGGCAGGCCCACGGCGCGGGAATTGAGGGGATGGTCGATGACCTCGCCCGCCGTGTTGATCCAGTGCGAGCACAGGTCGCCCACGGCACCCGCCGCCTGCAGGCTTTTCACTTCCGCCTCGCTGATCAGGTTGAGCGCCGTCATGGTGTTGGCATGGGCCAGGTCACCGACCGAGAGGAAGGCGAGGTCCACCGTGCGGCCACGCTCGAACACCTCGCGCAGCATCGGCTGGTTCATCAGGATGTCGCGGCTGGCGGCGGAATCGGTGAAGGCGGGCCCGGCGAAATAATAGCACTGCCCGCCCACAATGTCGGCGAGGTGGGAGGCCGTTTCGTGCGGATTGACGGCGGAGGATTGCGTGAGCCCGCCAATCAGCGAGACGACCGAGAGCTTGCGGTAGGAGCGCCGCGCCACCGAGGAAAGCGAGAGCCTGAGCGTGCGCCCCCAGCCCACGCCCACCGACATGTTGTCGTGCAGGTGTTGCGAGAGATAGTGCCCGGCGGCAGCCGCAAGGACAGACCGCAATTGCGTGGCTTCGGCAGGTGTTGGAACCACCACAGCATCCCTGAGGCCGTAGCGGTCCACCAACGCGTGTTCCAGGGCCACGCAGGAGGCGAGCCGGCCCGTCACATGGATCTGCACCAGCCCTTGCTCACGCGCCTGCGCCAGCAGCCGGTTGACGCGCAGCCGCGTCAGGCCGAGCTTCTTGGCGATCTGCGCCTGCGTGCTGTTGCCAATGAAATAGAGCCACGCCGCCCGCGTCGCCAGTTGCTCCTCGCGGTCGGCCTCGCGCATCCCGTTCCCAAAATCCGTCACCGCAGGAGAGGAACTGCTGCCCGTGGCGGAATCGGGGAGGATGTGGGTCATGGGCTCAGCCTGTGTGGAATGCCGTCCAGGGTGGATCGAGCGGCGTGTTCTCGGTCAGGCAGTCGAGCAGTGCCCGTGTCAGCGGCAGGCGCTCCTTGACCAACAGGCCCGCCTTCATCATGGCGCGCAGCGAGGCGGCCACGGCCCGGCCCAGTTCGGCCCCTTCGATGGTGTCATCCTTCATCGGCCCGGCCTTGACCTCCGCATAGGTGAGGCCCCGGCCGAGATTGTTGCCGAGCCTCGAATTGCGCCCCGCCTGACAGGTGACATAGAGATCACCCGTGCCCGGCATGCCCCACACGCTCTCCGCGGTGCCGCCCAGCGCCCGGGTCAGCTCCATCAACTCGCGCACCGCCTGGTCAAACAGGATGGCGGCGGCATTGTTGTTCTTCGCCTTGTTCTCGGACGGGGGCAGGTTTTCGAGCCGCCCATGGGCCCAGCCCACGGCGATGGCAAAAAAGTTCTTGAAGGCCGCGCAGACCTCCACGCCCATCATGTCGGTTGAGGTGCGGGGGTGATAGTAGTCCGTCTCGAAATCCCGCGCGAAGGACTGCGCCAGTGCCGCATCGCGCGAGACGATGACCGTGCCCGTCTGCCGCCGCACCGCCAGTTCGCCAGCGATGCAGGGACCGCCGATGGCGGCCACCGGAACCTTGAAGCCGAGCTTCTTCTCCAGTGCTGCCTGCACCACATCCGGAAACGCGCCGAGCCCCGCAGGCTCCGGCGACATGCCCTTGGTGATCATGATCACCGGCACCGGTTTCTTCAGCACAGCCGCCAGCTTGTCGATGGCCCATTCCACGCCAGCCGAGGCGACACCGAGCAGGATGAAATCCGTATCCGTGCCCAGCGCCTTGCCGAAATCCTCATGGTGGAAGGCGGTGATGCCCTTGGGCAGCGTGACATTGAGCTTGGGGTGCAGCCCCGTCGCTGCCACGCTGTCGATGATGGCGCGGTCGAGATGCGTGCCCACCAGCCGCACGGTCATGCCACGGTCGGCAAAGGGCAGCACCATGGCGGAACCCATGACGCCTGCGCCGAGAATTGTGACGGTCTTGCTCACGGAAGTTCCCTCAGAGCGCCTTGCCCGAATCCGCGTCAAACAGGTGGACGCGGTCAAGGCGCGGTGCCAGGCTGACACTGCTGCCGCGCTTCAGGTCTGCCCGCTCGCGCAGCACGGCGCAGACTTCCTCGTCGCCGAGATCGCCATAGACATGCAGTTCAGGTCCTGTCGGCTCCGTCACCGACAGCGTGATGTCGAAGCCCTTGCCCAGTTCCAGGTCTTCAGGCCGGATGCCATAGACGACCTTCTGGCCATCCTTGGCCCGCTTGTCCTTGGGTGGCAGCGGCAGGCGCGCGCCATTGGCGGCAACAACAGCACCCTTCTCCACCGTGCCATTGATCAGGTTCATGGACGGAGAGCCGATGAAGGACGCAACGAACAGGTTGTTCGGACGGTCATAGACCTCCAGCGGCGAACCCTCCTGCTCGATGATGCCGTCGCGCAGGATGACGATCTTGTCGGCCATGGTCATGGCTTCGATCTGGTCATGGGTCACGTAGACCGTCGTGGTCTTCAGGCGCTCGTGCAGTTCCTTGATCTCGGTGCGCATCTGCACGCGCAGCTTGGCATCGAGGTTGGAGAGCGGTTCGTCAAAGAGGAAGACCGCGGGGTTGCGCACGATGGCGCGGCCCATGGCGACGCGCTGGCGCTGGCCGCCCGAAAGCTCGCGCGGGTAGCGTGCCATGTAGGGTTCAAGGTTGAGGATCTTGGCGGCCCAGTCCGTCTTCTCGTCGATCTCGCTTTGCGGGCGCTTGGCCAGCTTGAGCGAGAAACTCATGTTGTCCTTGACGTTCATGTGCGCGTAGAGCGCGTAGTTCTGGAACACCATGGCGATGTCGCGGTCCTTGGGGTGTTCGTCATTGACGCGCCGCCCGCCAATGGAGATGTCGCCCGAGGTGATGCTTTCCAGGCCTGCGATCGAGCGCAGCAACGTGGACTTGCCGCAGCCAGAGGGCCCCAGCAGCACCACGAAGGAGCCGTCCTCGATCGTCAGGTCGACACCGTGAATGACTTCCAGGTTGCCGTAGTTCTTGCGGATGTTGCGGAGTGTGACTGATGCCATGGGTTTTCGTCCCTACTGCGGATCGTTTGCGAGAAAATCGTCGAGAAGGCCTGCGTCATCGGCAAGATCCAGGAAGGACCAGCGGTTGCGGATGTCGCGGGCATGTTTCATGGCCTTGCGCCAGACATTGAGCGGCAGGCCAAGGTCGGAAGGTGTCACGGGCCCGCCCGCCGCCTTGAGCATGCGGGCGAGGTCATCCGGATCAATCATCATGGCCTTGAGTTCGGCCCGCAGCTGCGGCCAGATTTCTTCAAGGCGGCGGTTGAAGGTGGCGGCTCCTTCACTGTCGAAGGATTTCTTCTTGGCCTCGGCAAACATCATGCGCCCGATGCTGTCGCCATAGCGGCGCACGAAATCCATCTCGGAAATCTGCGTCGGCCTGATCCGCGGTGCCTTGTCGAGCGAGAGCAGGTACCTGTGCAGGCGTGCCAGCACCACGCAGGCCACGCCCACCTGCTGCCCGTGCGTCGAGCCGGGATGGGCGCTTCCGGCGAACATGTCGATCCAGTGCGAAATCTGGTGTTCGCCCATGGAGCCCGAATGGGACGAGCCGACGATGTTGTTGCCGAAGCTCGCCAGCACCAGCACGCGGTAAAGATAGCCATTGGCCTCGACCGATCCCGCCGGGTAACCCGGCGAGGTCTTGATCATCAGCTCCTCATCCTTCTCCACATGGAAGAGGTCGAAGGGCGTCTGCGAATAGGACGTGCCGAGCAGGCGGTGCGCCGCCCACCACTCGACCTGGGCCACGGGCCGCACGATGGAATCACCGAAGCCCGCCGCCGAGAGCCATGGCGGTGCCGCGGCATTCACCTTGAGATCGACGAACACCGCGCGCGGCGCATGCGCCGAGACGCTGGTCTTGTAGCCATTGGCAAGCGTCACCGAAGCCGTGCCCGCGCCATAGCCGTTCATCGAGGCGGCCGTGGCAAAGCTCGCGTATTTGCGGCCATCCTTGAAGGTGGCGAATTTCACCGTGTCCGAAAGCGAACCGGAACCGACAACGACGCAGCCCTCGCAGTGGCGCGTCTTCTCCTGCATCAGGGCGATCGTCGGTTCATCGCAATGGGTGTCGCCGGGGAAGACGATTTCTTCAACGTCGGCCCAGCCGCGCAATTCCCTGGCGACGCGCCGCCCCATGGCCTCAACCGTGTTGCTGTCGGAGACAACCGCCAGCTTGCGCCCGATCTTGAGCGGCGCCACGAGATCGGCGGCACCACCATCAAGCGTCTCCTCGATGCGGATCGTTTCGAACGGCACCTCGCAGCGCCTGCCCGTGGCGGGATCGCGCCATTCCCCCGAGATCACCTCGCGGATCAGGCTGTTCCAGTCGGTCTTGCCGGTCAGCGACTTGACAGGCGCGTTCATCAACCCTGCCTCCGCGCGAAATCCTGAAGCCTGGCGTTCCAGCCGGAAATCTGCGGCCAGAGATCCTGGTAGATCGAGAGAAGCTCGGCATAGGCCTTGGCCTCTTTCGTCCGTGGACGGAAGGTTTTGGTGGGCTTGCCGCTCATCGCCGCCGAGGCCGCGGGCAGTGTCTTGAACCAGCCTGCCCCCTTGGCGGCAGCCATGGCAGCACCCAGCGCCGAGGCCTCCGGCGTTTCCAGCCGCTTCACGTCGCGGCCCGAGGCGTCGGCCACGATCTGGCACCACAGGTCGGACTTGGAGCCGCCGCCGACGATGGCGAAATGATCAATGGGGCTGGTGACGGCGGCCACGCGGTTGGTCATCATCGCCTGTTCCAGCGCGATGCCTTCCATCAGCGCCCGGTACAGGTCGGCGCGGGTGTGGCTGCCGGACAGTCCTGCAAACATGCCGCGCCCGTCCGTGTCCCAATAGGGTGTCATGATGCCGGAGAAATAGGGCAGCAGCACAAGACCGCGCGAACCGATGGGAACGGCCTTCGCCTCCGCTTCCAGTTCGGCGAAAATCTGCGGGTTCTTGGCCGGGTTCTGGTGGAAGATGCGCTCCACCAGCCAGGTCACCAGATATGTGCCGGTGCGGATTGCGGTTTCATAGCTGAAGCCGGTTTCGCCCACCGCCACGAGGCTGCGGAAGGAGCGGTCGACAGCGTAAGGCACGCCATAGCTTCCGGACACCGCTGCCGTGCCGAGATTGAGATAGGCGCGGCCCTTGAGGAAGGTGTTGGCACCGGCACCGGCGCACTGGCCATCGCCGCCGCCCGCCACCACGGGCGTTCCCGCCTTCAGGCCGGTGAGCCTGGCGGCCTCCGCCGTGACCACGCCCATCACCTCGCCGGATGGCACAAGTGCGGGCAGCATGTCGCGCCTGACCTTGGCGGCCGCCATCAGCGTGTCGGACCAGTCATAGGTCTTGGCATCGAGCAGCCCCATGGGGCTGGCCGATGAGATTGAAGTCTTCCATTCACCCGTCAGGAAATGCGTGATGACGCCATGCACCTCCGCCGTCTTGACGGTCTTGTTCCACACTTTGGGCTCGTGCTTGGCGAACCAGCGGCAGCGCGTGCGGCACGGCGTGACATCATTGGGAATGCCGGAAAGCTGGTGCAGGCGGTCAAGCCCCACCTCGTCAGCGATTTCCTTCACTTCGACATGGGCGCGCTCGTCGAGCCACAGCGTGCCGGGGCGCAGCGCCTCGCCGTTTTTGCCGAACTGCGCGAAACTTTCGCGCTGGTTGGAAATCGAGACCGCAGCGACGCGGTCGCGTGAAATCTTCCTGGTCAGCAGCTTGAGGGCCTTGCCGACGGAGCCGGTCCAGTCCGAGACCTCTTCCTCGAACCAGCCCATTTTCGGATTGGAGATCGGCACGCTGGCGCGTCCTTCCGCCACGATCCGGCCGCGCGCATCAAAGGCAATGGCCTTGGTCGCGGTCGTTGACTGGTCGATGCCAATGACGAGATCGGGTTTCATGAGGGCTGGCAGGTCCGGAGAACATGTGGTCCGCGTCGTGCGGAGATGGGCGCAGGTTCCGTGAGCTGCTCACAGGACCGCAGGAACCGGCAGGCACTCCGGGTGCGGAGTGTCTGCCAGCCGTTGTGAGACCATCCCCCGCTTCTGGGGGCGGGGGATGGCGTCATGCGTGTATCAGAGACCGGCTTCGGTCACTGCGGCGTCGATCGCGGCGGCGATCGTGTCCATGCACTTCTTGGCGTCGCCGCCGAAGTCCTGGCCCGTCAGCAGCTTGCCGAGGTTCACCGGGATCTCGTTGTTCGAGAATCCGGCCCACAGCGGCATGTCGGGTTCGGAAGCCATGTCGTTGTCGATGATTTCCTTCACGACCGGCAGGTGGCGGGTCGTGCCGGGGCCGACAACTTCCTTGGCCTTCACGCGCGGATCGGCGAAGGACGACAGGCGCATCGGGGCGAAACCGCCGCCCAGCGTGCAACGCGTCATGATGTCCTTCGAGCAGGCCCACTGCATGAAGATCCAGGCGGCGTCGAGGTTCTTCGAGTACTTGGACAGGCCAAGGATCGAACCACCCTGGTGCGCAGCACCCGGAATTTCGCCGAAGCCTGCATCAGCAGTCGTGGCGTACTTCGGTCCGCGGATCGGGCGCTTGGCTTCCCACAGGCCCTTGACCTTGGAGTCTTCAGCATCCCAGCCCGGGAAGAACTCGTCCCAGGAGTTGATGAGGGCGACCTGGCCGGCTGCACCCATCTGCCACTGGCCGTCCCACGTGGAGTTCGTGGATTCCGCCGGCGAGTTCTTGAGCCATTCCTGGTAGACCTGAAGGCCGCGGACAGCGGCTTCGCTGGCGCCCGCGAACTTCTTGTCGGCACCGAAAATGGTGGCGCCTTCGTTCCAGACCATCTGGGTCCAGTCGCAGTTCAGCGAGTAGTGGCCGGACTTGGCCTGCAGGCCCGTGCCGAACATGCCGTTGGCCTTTTCCGCTTCCGTGATCAACTTCACGGCGGCGGTGAACTCTTCCACCGTGTTCGGCGGGGCGATCTTGTGCTTCTCAAGGATGTCCTTGCGGTACATCGTGGTCATGATCGGAATGTCGAAGGGAATGCCGACCCACTTGCCGTCATACATGGCAAGGCCGTTGACCAGCGGCTTGGAGAAGTCGTCCCAGTCCATGCCAGGCATGGCGAGGTCCGGCTTGTCCTTGTAGTAGGCGATCGGGTCAACCGTGTCCTGGCTGAAGGTCGCGACCCACGACTGGTCGAGATAGTAGATGTCGTAGGAACCGAGCTGGCCCTGCACGTCCTGCGTGGCCTTGGCGAGAACCTGTTCCAGCGGAACGATTTCGATTTCGACTTCGATGCCCGTGGCTTCGGTGAATTCACCCTTCAGCTTGTCGAGCACCACCGTCGGCGGTGTCGCTTCCGAGGTGTAGCGGATCTTCGTGCCCTTGAACGGGGCCGAGACGTCCTTCAGCCACTTCGTGACTTCGGCGTCCTGCGCCATGGCTTCTTCGCCAAGCGTGAAGCCGCGGTCACGGCGCTTGTTGCCGAGCAGCGCCAGGTTGAAGGCCGAGAAGCCGACGCCGGCGAGGCCTGCCTTCTTCAGGAACGAGCGCTTGGAAATGCGCCGTTCGGAGAAGTCGCGGGCGAGATCCGCGATGTAGGTCTTCTTGTCATACTCTTTGAAACTCATGCTTTCCTCCCATGGGGTTTAGAGTTCAGGTTCTCGTTCGCGGGGCTCACTCCTTCAGGGATCCCAGAGTGAGACCGCGAACCAGATGGCGTTGCACCAGCAGGATGAAGATGAAGCTCGGGATCGCGGCGGCCGTGCCCAGCGCCGTGATGAAGCCCCACTCGTTGCCGGTGGATGTGACGAAGGTTGAAATCTTGACGGGGATCGTGCGGATCTCCGTGGTCAGGAACAGTGACAGCAGGAACTCGGTCCAGGCAAAGATGAAGCACAGGACCGAGGCAGCCGCGACGCCACCCTTGACCATGGGCAGGACCACGAGCCGGAAGCTCTGCAGGCGCGTCGCGCCGTCGATCATGGCTGCCTGGTCCACATCCTTCGGCACGTCATCGAAGAAGGACTTGAGCAGCAGCAGCGCGATCGGCAGGTTCATCAGCGCGTAGATCATGATGATGCCGATGTAGCCGAGGAAATGGTTCTGGTTGTCGCGCATACCAAGACCGGCATAGATCGTCACCAGCGGTACGATGATGGCGATGGGCGGCATGAAGCGCTGGCCCAGCACCCAGTTGAGGAACGCGTTGCGGCCCTTGAAGGCCATCCGTGACAGGGCATAGGCCGCGAGCACCGCCACCACCATGGTGACGACCGTGGAGCCGAGCGAAATGATGATGGAATCGATGATCGACTGGCGCGAGTCATAGGTGCCGGCACCCGCCACGCCCATGCCAAGCCCGTCGTCAATCGCCATCTGCGAGCGCGAGCGCCCGAACAGCGTCACGGCATAGTTGATCGCCGTCGGCACGAAGTCGAACCACACCACCCTGTCCTTGTCGAAGATGGCGGAGATCGGCTTGATCGAGGTCAGCGCCCACCAGAAGATGGGGAACATGAAGATGCCGGTGACCAGGACCGCCACCGCGTCACGGATAAACTGCCAGCGCCGCGAGAGTTCCATCAGAGCTTCACCTTGAGGAGACGCATGAACAGTGTTGAGGTGATGATCACCAGCAACAGCGTCAGCAGCGAAATGGTGGAGGCGTAGGGGAAGTCGGCATTGCCGAAATAAATACGGCCCGCATAGCTGGTCATGGTCTCCGTGGCCGTGCCGGGGCCGGAGTCGGTCATCACCTTCACGTAGTCGAAAGCGCGCATCAGGTCGATGCCGCGGATGAGAACGGCGATGGCGATGACCTTGCTCATCATCGGCAGGGTGAGCTTGAAGAAGGCCTGCACCGGGGTTGCACCATCAATGGCGGCGGCCTCGAAGGGTTCCTTGGGCAGCGAGCGCAGGCCCGCCAGCATGATCAGCACCATGAAGGGGGTCCACTGCCAGATTTCCGCCACCAGCACGCCCGCCATGGCTGTGGAGGCATTGCCGAGGATGGGATAGCCCGGCGGCAGCAGCCCGAGGCCGATCAGACCTTGCGCCAGCACGCCGAAGGATCCGTTGAGCATCAGCAGGAACATCATGGCGGTGACCGATGGCGGAATGACCAGCGGCAGCGTCATCAGCGCCCGCATCAGGCCATAGCCCTTGCGGTCGGAATCGAGCAGCAGCGCGATCAGCATGCCCAGCACCAGCTGGAAGAACAGAGCGATGCCGGTGTACAGGAGCGTGTTGTAGAGCGCGTTCCAGACGCGCTCGTCGAACAGCGCCTTGGTCCAGTTGAAATCCGGATCGAACACCAGTTTGCGGGTGGCGGCGTTCTTCTTGTAGAGCGATGTCTCGATTGCCTTGTACAGGGGATAGAGCCCGAACACGACCATGAGCGCCGTGGCGGGAAACAGCCATGGGAACGGATGTTCACTGGTCAGCCAGCGCGGCAACCAGGGCCGCCTTGCATCAATCGCCTGCCCCACTCCCATTCCTTTCCCGTCGCGTTCTTCCGCAGGCGTTTTCCGCCGTGCATGAACTTTTGTAAATTCGAAATTACATTTGTATCGGGAACACTAGAATCCGTCTGGCGAGCCTGTCAACACAAGATGGCCAAGTCATCTCGCACTGCGGCAAAGACGCAGGTGATGCTGCAGTGCAGCGCAATCAGAACGTGGCGACTTTCTTCTTCTTGCGCGGCTTCTCTGCGGGCGCGGGCGCGGCATCCTCGCGCTTCACCGGCATCATGACAGCGAGTTGCGAGGGGTCGAGCCCTTGCAGGTCCTTCGCCTGCTTGCCGTAGGATTTGAAGCGCCTGAGCACGCTGCCCATCTGGGCTTCATCCAGAATGACCGGCTTGCCCGCCAGCAGCGCCGCCCAATACTGGTGGCAGTTGGTCTCGATTTCACCGGCAAGCCAGAGCGCCTTGTCCAGCGTCGGCCCGAAGCAGATCTGTCCGTGGTTGGCGAGCAGGCAGGCGTTGCGCCCTTCCATCGCCTTGAGCATCACGACCGAGAGTTCCGGCGTGCCGAACTCGGCATAGTCGGAGCAGCGCAGGCTTGGACCACCCGTCACCCCGATCATGTAGTGGAAGGAAGGCACATCCTTGCGCAGGCAGGCGAGCGTCGTGGCATACATGGAATGGGTGTGCACGATGGCCTTGGCCTCGGGCCGGTTCTTGAAGATGTCGAGATGCATGCGCCATTCGGTTGAAGGCAGGAAGTCGCCCCGGTAGCCGCCCTCCAGATCCATCTCCACCACATGATGCGGCTTCATCTTCTTGTAGGGAATGCCGGACGCGGTGATGAGGAAGCCTTCATCGGTGCGCACACTGACATTGCCGGAGGTGCCCTGGTTGATGCCCTCCTCGTTCATGGCGAGGCAGGTTTCGATCACTTCTTTCCGCAGTTCCTTGTACTTCAGCTTGCTCATCACGCGTCTCCCTGCATCTGCGGCATTGCTAACAGCGCCTGCGCCGTTGCGTCCAGTGCGAACGTCTGCATAGAGTGCATGCATGATGAAGGAAAATGCAAATGCGCCGCGCGGCATCGCCGTCGTCGATGTCGGCTACACCAACAGCAAGGTCATTCTCTACGACGCTTCGCTCAACATGCTGAGCGAACGCAAGCTCACCAGCCCGCACCATGATGGCCCGCACTACCGCGAGATCGACGTAGGCCCCATCATCGCCTTTGCCGCGGGGGCCTTGCGGGAACTCGATGCCATTCTTCCGATGGACCGGATCGTGACCTCCGCCCATGGCGCCTGCGTCGTCAGCATGACGGCGGACGGCACGCCCGCCGTGCCCGTCATGGACTACATGTCAGAGCCGCCGCCGGACATTGAAGCGGCCTATCATGCGGCGATGCCGGGCTTCGAGGAAAGCTATTCGCCGCCACTGCCCATGGCCTTGCTGCACGGCATGCAGCTGTTCTGGCAGCAGACGCTGCTGCCGGCGGCCTTTGCCCGCGCCACCACCATCCTGCCGCTCATGCAGTATGTGGGCTTTGCCCTGGGCGGTCGCGCCGTCACGGAAGTCTCCTCCATGTCCTGCCAGTCGCATCTCGTTGACATGCGCGATGGCGGCCCCTCCTCCATTGCCCGCAAGCTGGGCTGGGACACGCGCTACGCGCCGCTGGCCAAGGCCTGGGAGGTGATCGGCACGCTGAAGCCGGAGCTGCGCGGAACGGGTTTTCGCGGACGCGGCGACATTCTCGCCGGCGTCCATGATTCCAATGCCAACCTGCTGCGCTACCTGGCGGGCGGCCAGAGCCACTTCACCCTGCTCTCCACCGGCACCTGGATCATCGGTTTCGACACCGATGCCGACATCACGGCACTTGATCCTGACCGTGACGTGGTGGCCAACAAGAATGTCTTCGGCCAGACCGTCGCCAGCTGCCGCTTCTTCGGCGGCAAGGAGTTTGAACTGGTGGCGCAGGGTGCCTCCGGCAGCGAGGCCCGGCTTGAGACCGTGCAACACTTCGTCGCCACCGGTACCATGGCGCTGCCCTCCTTCAGCGACTCCGGCGGCCCCATGCCCGGCACCGCCCGCAAGGGCCGCATCACCGGCCCCTTTGCGGACTCACCCGAGGCCCGCGCCTCCATCGCCTCGCTCTATTGCGCCCTCATGGTGGCGGAATCACTCGACGCCATCACCTCAAAGGGCAGCGTGATCGTCGATGGACCCTTCTCGCAGAATGATGTCTTCCTCGCAGTGCTGGCGGGTCTGCGCCCAGGCCAGAAGGTGATTGCCTCGCAGGCCCGTGACGGCACCGCCGCCGGGGCCGCCTGCCTCGCCCTCATGCCGGATGGAACACTGCCCCACATCAGGATCGCCATGCGCGAGATCAGCCCCGCCGCGATTCCGGGACTGGCGGCCTATCAGCAGCAATGGCGTGAGACGGCGCGGGGGTGATCCGACAAGCTGCAGCATCCCTTCTCATCCGTCATGGCCCGCTTCAGGCGGGCCACCCATTGTTGGCGGTGGATGGTCCACGTGAAGTGGACCATGACGGCAGTTTTCTGTTGAGCGACAAGGTGAAATAATTCAGCGCGCACCTCCCCCGTCATGGCCCGCTTCAGGCGGGCCACCCATTGTTGGCGGTGGATGGTCCACGTGAAGTGGACCATGACGGATTTTTCTGCGTGATAACGCGATCACGTGATTCATTGCACACCCACCCCGTCATGGCGCTTCAAGCGGGCCACCCACACCGGCCTCATGGATGGTCCACGTGAAGTGGACCATGACGGTACCGGGGCATTGCACCACCAATCTGCACCATCCCCATCCCACCACCGCAGGGATTCTTAACCCGATGGCAAGCAACCGGGCGCACACTCTGTCCCATGTGTCTGTGTGTGGAGGTTGCGTGATGGCCTTCTGTTCTGCTCCCGCAAGGGAAATCCTCTCCTGCCCGCCCGAGGCGGCAGGCGGTCTAGCGGTGGTGATCCGCGCCCGTGGCAATGTGCCGGTGAGCGTCGGTGCCTCCTGCATATTTGAACTGACACCCGACGACATCCGCGAAAGCTGGTCCTCGGCCCTCGGCCTGAAGGCGGAAGTGGCAGGCGCCATGGTCGCCGAGCTGGCGCATCGCCTGTGCGGCGAACTGAGTGATGAAGAGCCCGACGAGGAGCAGCTTGCCAGCGAGGCCGCCGCCTGCCTGTTCCTTGCCATCCGGCACCGCAACCTGCCGCTTGCTGACATGCTGAAAGGCTGTCGCGTCACCTTCGATGACCAGCGCCGCAGCGAAGCGGTGGAATGCCTCTCGCCCTGAGGACTGGACCGCGCTGGCCAAGCGTGATCAAGTGCGATCCATGTCTTCCGATACCCCCATTTCCGGCGCCGACTATGGCCGAACCCTCAAGGGCCTTGGCTTCAACCTGATTGTCAGTGATGTGACACGCGCCGTTCATTTCGCCACGCAAGTGCTTGGCGCGACTCTCTTCTTCCGTACGGATGTCTTCGCCGCCATGCGCCTCGACGGGCAGGACTTCATGTTCCACATCCCCGCGAGCTATCGCGGCAATGAACTCCACGCCACGCTGGCCAGCGATGCGCCCCGCGGTGTCGGCGTCGAACTGCGCTGCTACCATGTCGATCCCGATGAGGCCGAGGCCCGCGCCCGCGAACACGGCTACACGGTTCTGGCTGGCTCCCTCGACAAGCCGCACGGCTTGCGCGAATGCATGCTTCTCGACGATGATGGCTATGTCTGGATTCCCTCCCGCCATCTGCCGAAAGAAAAGAAGACCTGAATGCCCGTCCTTGACCTGGCCAACGGCTACTACGACCTGCCCGCCGGCAAGCTCGCCAATATCGTCACCTGCCTTGAAATGAGGGAAATGCCGCACCGGGCGCTTCAGCCCTTTCCCGAAGGCCTCTGGTTGAAACGCTTCGCGCCGGGAGATCTCGCGGGCCACCGCGCCCTCTTCCGCGACGTCGGCAGCGACCTCATGTGGTTCTCGCGCCTCATCATGACCGACGCAGACCTTGCCGCCATCCTCGCCAATCCGGCGATCGAGTCTTTTGCCCTGATGCAGGGGCCGGAAATGGCGGGCATGCTGGAACTGAATTTCGCCGAGAAAGACCAGTGCGAGTTGGCCTTCTACGGATTGGTGCCCTCGGCCATCGGCCAGGGATTGGGCCGCGCCCTGATGGATGAGGCGATCCGCCGGGCCTGGGCACGCCCCATCAGCCGCTTCTGGGTGCACACCTGCACCTTTGATTCACCGCTGGCGCTGCCCTTCTACATCCGCTCCGGCTTCACGCCCTACTTGCGCATGGTCGAAGTGCACGACGACCCCCGCCTCACCGGCAATCTCGCCCTGGACGCCAGCCCCCAGGTGCCGCTGCTGGGGTGAAGTCCTGAACCCCCGTCATGGCCCGCTTCAGGCGGGCCAAACATTGCGGAGAGTGGATGGTCCACGTGAAGTGGACCATGACGTTTGCGGGGAGATGTTTCTCTCTTACTCCCGTCATGGCCCGCTTCACGCGGGCCACCCATGGCAGACAGTGGATGGTCCACCTGAAGTGGACCATGACGGCAGAATGGGAAAAGGCGCTTTCCCTTACGGCGTGTTGCCGCGGCCGATGGACTTCATCCAGTTGCCGGAATTGCCACCCTGCGGGCGTGTGGGCTGCGCACCGGGCTTGCCGCCACGGAAGGGCTTGCCACTCTTGGGTGCACCACGGCCAGGCTTGGCCGAAGCCTTGCGCTCACCATGAGGACGCTCACCGTGAGGGCGATCACCATGGGGACGTTCGGCGCGCGAACGCTCCGTGTGCTGGCGTTCCGCCGGCGAGCGGTCGGCATGCGGACGCTCATGGCGCAGGCGCTCGCCCTCCGGCTTGCGGGCCACCACCTGTTCGGTTTTCTTCGCGAACTGCGACTGGTCAATGGACTGGGTCGGCATGCCAACCGGATTCCACTCGCGCTTCGGCTGATCGGAACGCGGCTTGCCACCCCGTCCTTCGCCACCACGTCCCTCACCGCCTTGGCCGCGATGATGCGGCTTCTTGGCGGCTTTCGGCATGTGGCGGCCACCGCCCGACTTGCGCTTGGCCGTCGGGTCCCAGCCATGCATGGGGGCGAGTTCAGCGACACCGGCAATGCCGAGTTCATGTTCCTTCACCGGCACGCTCTGGCGGATGGTGCGCTCGATGTCACGCAGCAGGCCACGGTCTTCCGGCGTGCAGAAGGCAATCGCCTCGCCATCGGCCCCGGCGCGCGCCGTGCGGCCGATGCGGTGCACATAGGATTCCGGCACGAAGGGCAGGTCGTAGTTGAAGACATGGGACACGCCGTCAACGTCGATGCCGCGCGCCGCGATGTCGGTGGCGACGAGCGCCAGCACCTTGCCGTTCTTGAAACCGGCCAGCGCCCGCTCACGGTTGGCCTGGCTCTTGTTGCCATGGATGGCGGCAGCCTCCAGCTTGGCCTGGGTCAGCACCTTCACCACCTTGTCGGCACCATGCTTGGTGCGGGTGAAGACGAGCGCGCGCGTGATCTGCGGGTTCTGCAGCAGGGCCGTGAGCAGCTTGGTCTTGTTGGCGGGATCAACGTGGATCACCGACTGCGCCACGCGCTCCGCCGTGGTGGCCACGGGCGTGATTTCGACCCGCGCCGGATCGGTCAGAAGGTTGGCGGCCAACCCTGCGATTTCCTTCGGCATGGTGGCCGAGAAGAACAGGTTCTGGCGCTTCTTCGGCAGAAGCCCGGTGATCTTGCGGATGGCATGGATGAAGCCGAGGTCAAGCATCTGGTCGACTTCGTCGAGGACGAAGATTTCGACTTTGGAGAGGCTCAGTGCCTTGCGTTCGATGAGATCGACAAGACGGCCCGGCGTGGCGACGAGAATGTCGACGCCGTTGCGCACCGCGTCGATCTGGCGGCCGATGCCCACGCCGCCGAACACCACCGTGCGCGACAGCTTGAGGTTCTTGCCGTAGGTCTTGAAGCTTTCAAGGATCTGCGAGGAAAGCTCGCGCGTCGGCGCGAGGATAAGGGCGCGGGCCGTGCCACGCTCCGGCTTGCGGTTGTCGCGCGCGAGAAGCTCCAGCATGGGCAGCGCAAAGGCCGCCGTCTTGCCGGTGCCGGTCTGGGCGATGCCCAGAAGGTCGCGGCCCGCGAGAAGGTAGGGAATGGCCTGCGCCTGGATCGGCGTCGGCGTCTCGTAGCCTTCGGCCTTCGCGGCACTGAGAATGGGCTGCGAGAGGGAAAGGGAGTCAAATGTGGTCAAGACAATGTCTTTCAATGTCGGAGGCAAAAGGGGACATGACACACCGCTGCATCCGGGCGCGGCGCGTGATGACAGTCCCACGTGAAAGGAATGTTGGAGAACCTGCAGGGCCGAATGGCAGCTTGAAAAAGCGCCTCACGTCATTCGTATCATGGCCGCAATGAAGCAGATGGCCGCCATATGGATGCTGCGCTGCAAAAAGTCAAGGGGACGCTGCGAGCAAAGACATTCCCGACCAATTCCCGTCATTCCAAACGCGACCGGCCTTCGCGGCACGCGAAGGAGAAAGGGAGCGATTTGGAACCCCGCTTGCAGGCGGCAGAAGCGGGGTTCCAGACGGTGCGCGACATGGCGCTGGAGCGCCATCACGGCGCACCTCTGGAATGACGGGCTGGGGGCACATCCCCTTGCCCGCAGCCCTCACATGTATTTCGCCAGCAGCCCCGGCAGCTTCGCCATGTCGTCAAACACCGCATGCGCGCCCAGTTCCACGAGCTTCAGTGCATGCTCGCTGCGGTGCACCTGCGAGCCGGTGAAGCCGAAGGTGACACAGCCTGCCGCCACAGCAGCGGCGACCCCGGTCACGCTGTCTTCCACCACGGCGCATGCGGCAGGCACAAACCCGGCCCGCTTCGCCGCCAGGAGATAGATGTCCGGCGCGGGCTTGCCGTGGACAACATCCTCGAAGGTCGTCATCCGTTCGCCGAAGTGCCGGTCAATTCCCACGATGCGCAGGGCCTGCAGCGCCCGTGCCCGCGGACCATTGGTGCCGATGCTCTTGGGCAGCGCGATGGCATCAAGCATCTGCGGCACACCGGCAATCGGCTTCAGCTCGCGCGCGTAGGCTTCGAGCATGATCACATCCTTGCGGGCCTCCAGGTCGGCAGGCATTTTCCGGCCGGTCTGCGCCTCGATCTCGCTGATCATCGCCTGGAAGGTTTTGCCCACAAAGCGCTGGTGCATTTCGCCTTCCGAGAGATGCACGCCGTTCTCCGCCAGCAGGCGGCGGTCCACCGCCATGGAGATTTCCTCGCTGTCGATCAGCACGCCGTCGCAGTCAAAGATGATGTGTTGGATGGTCACGATGGGGGGTTGTCCGTTCTGTCGCGCAGGTCGCGCCGTTTTTCGTCATGGCTGGCGCGCGACCGGAACACCGCTTCAGCGGCAATGCCGTCCACGATCCAGAAGGCCGACGCGATGAGCCCGTTCACCAGTGTCGAGAAGGGCAGCAGCACGAAGAGCAGCAGCACCACCACAAGGCCCGATGCATGCATGAGGGTGCGCAGCGCCGTGGCACTCATGGTCTAGCGCCCCAGATGCCGCAGCGCCTTGATGACCTCGACGTAGACGGCCTTCTTGAACGGCACCACGATGTCGAGCACCTCGTCCATGCTCGCCCATTTCCACAGGTCGAATTCCTGCTTGTGGCCGGGCGGTGCCAGGTTGATTTCGCTGTCCTCGCCGGTGAAGCGGCAGGCAAACCACTTCTGCTTCTGCCCACGGTACCTGCCGTTCCAGCTCTTGCCGATCAGGTGCTCAGGCAGGTCATAGTGGAACCAGCCCGGTGCTTCGGCGATCACCTCGGCCGAGGTGACGGCGGTCTCTTCTTCCAGTTCGCGAAGTGCGGCGGCGGCGGCGTCTTCGCCTTCGTCAATGCCGCCCTGCGGCATCTGCCACCACTTGCCCACGCCGTCATCGTTCTGCTTCTCGAAGCGGCGGCCCACCCAGACAAGGCCATCCCTGTTGATCAGCATCACGCCCACGCACGGCCTGTAGGCCGTGATTTCAGACGCGTTCTTTTTTCCCATGGTGTTCGTTCCTGTTTCGCGTGCGGCTTCTAGGGCAACTTGCTGTCAAATGGAACCACGCCCATCCGCGCCATCAACCAGCAATCCGTCCGTCAGTCCGGCGCAGGCCGGGCCGGGGCTTTTCATTTCAGCGGCGAAAAGTGTGACGGAGGTACCATCAAAGGCAAACACCACGGTCTTGTTCTCAGGAAGCCCAGGCCCGGCCTGCGCCGGGCTGACGACAATCTGGTAGATCGAGCTGGGCAACACACCTTGCGCCTATCCCAGGCGGCCCTTGAAGCTGGCCGTCACCGGCACCAGGATGATGCCGCGCTCATTGGCCTCCCTGGCCCACTCCTTGAGCGTGTCGATGGTGATCTCGAGGCCCGAGCCCGTACCCACCGCGAGGCCGGTTGACTTCGCCTCTTCCTCCAGCATGGTCAGCGCATTGCTGATCGCCTGCGGGGTCGGGTCGGCATCGATCACCACCTTGGCGCGTTTGGCCGGGAGGTTGGCGGCCTTTGCCGCCTGTTCCGTGGCCGACAGCGCCAGCGAGCCGTCTTCGAGGAAGAGCAGTCCGCGCGCGCGCAGCTCGCTGAACACCGGCCTCAGCGCCTTGGGCATGGAGAGGAAGCGGCCACCCATGTAGTTCACCACGCCCGCGTAACCGGCAAAGCGGCTCATGTGCCAGCGCATGGCGTCAATGTTTTCGGCCTCGGAGGAATCGCCCAGCAGTGTCTTCGGTCCGGGATTGCTGGCCGGAAATCCGATAGGTTCCAGCGGCATCTGCAGGAAGATTTCATGGCCCTGCGCGCGCGCCACGTTCACCTGCTCCTGCAGGTCCTGGCCATAGGGGGCGAAGGCCAGCGTGATCTCGCCCGGCAATTCGCGCATGGCGCGCTGCGTCAGCTTCTTGTTGAGGCCAAGACCGCCCAGCAGGATGGCCACCTTGGGCCGGTCGGAATGGATGTCATTGAGCGAGGCCGTGCGGGCATAGACCTTGGACGGCTTGTCACCGGATTTGGCAATGCGCGGCAACTGTCCCCAGGTCGTCACCTCCATCACCGCTTCGATGGGAGCGGGCGCAAGCGAGCGTTTCGGCTGCACGATGATGGCATCATCACTGCGCACCACCTGCTGGCCCGCTTCCTCCTCCGGCACTGGCGCGTTCGCCGCAGGGTCGGCACTGTCGATGTCCGGCACGGGCGCTTCGGCCACATCTTCCGCGCCCGGTTCGGCAGCGGCAGCGGCGTCCGTCGAGGCGGTGGTCACGTCCTCAGCCACCGGAATGCTGACCGTGACGATGGGTTCGCCTGCAAAGGGCAAGGGTTGCTTCAGGGCCCAGAAAGCACCGCCACCAAAACCGCCGGTGGTGACCACATAGGCCATGATCAGCAGGCTGGGCCGCTTCGCCCACAGGCGTTCGCTCAGGCTTTTCTTGCGCAGGGGCTGCTTCAGTTCATCGCGAAACATGGGGAAGGATCAGACACTCGATTCGGGGAAGTCCCACCATGGCCGCACAACCGTTAACGCGTTGTTAACCACGAAAGCCCCCCTCAGACCTTCGGACAGCTCCCCCAGCGAGCTGGGGGAGCGTGATTGACTGCTTTCCATCAATGCCCTCCCCCAACTTGTTGGGGGAGGTGCCCAACTTGTCCGCCGAAGCCTCGGCGAAGGCGGGCGGGCGGGCGGAGGGGGTACCTTCATCCCCCCAAACGCAAAAAGGCCGGAGTTTCCCCCGGCCTTTGAAACGTCTGCGAAACCGGCTCAGTTCGCCTGCTTCTTCTCGTCCTTCTTTTCCGGCGGCTTGACGTTGGTCACGACCTTCACGCCATGCAGGAAGTCGATCGCTGCCTTCAACTGCTCGTCCTTGGTCTTGTCTTCCGGCACATAGACCGAGGAACCGCCGCCCTCATCGCCGCCTTCCGTGTTGGAGAGGTGGCCGCGCAGGCCCGCTTCGCCTTCCGACGAGACATTCTTGCCCTGCAGTTCCGGCGGCAGCGGCTGTTCGATCACGATATCGGCGTCAATGCCCTTGGCCTGGATGGAACGGCCCGACGGCGTGTAGTAGCGCTGCGTCGTCAGGCGGATCGCCCCTTCATTGCCCAGCGGAATGATGGTCTGCACCGAGCCCTTGCCGAAGGAGCGCGTGCCGATCACCGTGGCGCGGCGATGGTCCTGCAGCGCACCGGCGACGATTTCCGAGGCCGAGGCCGAGCCGCC
>CALMZX010000132.1 GCA_937870685.1 uncultured Alphaproteobacteria bacterium | reverse complement strand
TTGATCAGGTCGTGCGGCATCACCGTGTCCACGTCCACCGACGACATGCGCTCCTTGATGGCGCGCTCCATACGCACCAGGCCAAGGCGATACTGGTTTTCCATAAGCTCGCCCACCGAGCGCACCCGGCGGTTGCCCAGGTGGTCGATGTCGTCCACCTCGCCCTTGCCGTCACGCAGGTCGGCCAGCGTCTTGATCACCAGCAGCACGTCATCCTTGCGCAGCACGCGCACCGTGTCGGCCACATCCAGTTCCAGCCGCATGTTCATCTTCACGCGGCCCACCGCCGACAGGTCATAGCGTTCGCTGTCGAAGAACAGGCCCTGGAACAGGGCTTCAGCGCTTTCGCGCGTCGGCGGCTCGCCGGGGCGCATCACGCGGTAGATTTCAACGAGCGCCTGCTCGTAGCTTTCCACCTTGTCGGCCTTCAGCGTGTTGCGGATGTAGGCACCGGTGTTGACATGGTCGATGTCGAGCAGGTTGAGGCTCTTGTAGCCCCCCTCCTTCAGCGCCTTCAGCAGCTTCTCGTCAATCTCGTCGCCCGCCTCGGCAAAAATCTCACCGGTCTTTTCATCCACCAGTTCGTCGGCGATGTAGCGGCCATGCAGATCCTCGTCGCGCACCAGCAGGTCCTTGACGCCGTCCTCGGCCAGCTTGCGGGCCAGACGCGGGGTGATCTTCTTGCCCGCCTCCACCACCACCTGCCCGGTCTTGGCGTCCACCAGATCAACCGTCGGCTTGATGCCCTTGAAGCGGTCGGGGTGATAGGGCGCCTTCCAGCCGCCCTTGGTCTGGGTATAGGTCACCGTCTTGTAGAAATAGTGCAGGATTTCCTCGCCCGACATGCCCAGCGCATAGAGCAGCGTGGTCACCGGCAGCTTGCGGCGCCGGTCGATGCGGGCGTGGATGATGTCCTTGGCGTCGAACTCGAAATCAAGCCACGAGCCGCGATAGGGAATGACGCGGGCCGCAAACAGGATCTTGCCGGAGGAATGGCTCTTGCCCTTGTCGTGGTCGAAGAACACGCCGGGCGAACGGTGCATCTGGGAAACGATGACACGCTCGGTGCCGTTGACCACGAAGGTGCCGTTCTGGGTCATGAGCGGAATGTCACCCATATAGACATCCTGCTCCTTGATGTCCTTGACCGACTTGGCCTGGGTGTCGGGATCGATTTCAAACACGATGAGACGGAGCGTGACCTTGAGGGGCGCGGCATAGGTCATGCCGCGCTGCTGGCACTCCTCCACGTCAAACTTCGGCTGCTCGAATTCGTAGCGCACGAATTCCAGCACCGCCTGGCCGGAGAAATCGGTGATCGGAAACACCGACTTGAACACCGCCTGCAGGCCCTCGGCGAGACGCCCGCCCTTGGGCTCGGTCACCTGCAGGAATTGATCGTAGGACTCCCGTTGAACCTCAATGAGATTCGGCATCACGGCGACTTCAACGCCCTTGCCGAACACTTTGCGGACACGCTTGCGGCTCGCAACGGTCTGGGTCTCAGCCATAGTTTTCCCTTACAGTCTTTTGGCAATGGAGGGGCAGGCTCCATCTCTCAACCGTCAAAATCCGGGCGCATCGACCGGGAGTCCTGCAAACTCCCCTTTATCACGCCCAAAACGGCTTGCTTGAGGTCACCCCTTTGGTGGCTTCAAGCAACCCGTTCAACCGGCCGGAAATCCGGTGCCCGAAAGTGATTCGGGCACCGGCTCAATGTTACTTCAGCTCGACCTTGGCGCCAGCCGCCTCGAGCTTCTTCTTCATGTCGTCGGCGTCCTTCTTGTTGACGCCTTCCTTCACGGTCTTGGGCGCACCCTCGACCAGGTCCTTGGCTTCCTTGAGGCCGAGGCCGGTGATGGCGCGGACTTCCTTGATGACCTCGATCTTCTTGTCGCCGGCAGCGGCCAGGACAACGGTGAACTCGGTCTTCTCTTCAGCCGGAGCAGCGGCAGCAGCGCCCGGCGCGGCGGCCATGGCCACCGGCGCGGCGGCGGAAACGCCCCACTTCTCTTCCAGCATCTTGGACAGCTCGGCGGCTTCCAGAACGCTCAGCTTCGACAGGTCTTCAACAATCTTGGCAAGATCGGCCATTTTCATATCTCTCTTTGTTCAGTTCGGTTTGACAACAATGTGGCGAGACATCTCACGCCGCTTGATCCTTGGTGGCATAGGCGTTGATGACGCGGGCGACCTGGCCAGCCGGAGCCGCCAGCACACCAGCAATCTTGGTGGCCGGGGCCTGGATCAGGCCGATCAACTTGCCTCTCAGCTGGTCGAGCGAGGGCAGGTCCGCCAGCGCCTTGACGCCATTGGCATCCATCACGGTCTTGCCGAGCGCGCCGCCCAGGATCACGAATTTCTCGTGGCCCTTGGCGAAGGCTGCGGCGACCTTGGGAGCCGAGACGGGATCGTCGGCATAGGCCAACATGGTCGGACCCTGGAACAGGTCCGCGATCCCGGCTGCGTCAGTGCCATCAAGGGCGAGCTTGGCAAGACGGTTCTTGGCGACCTTCACGGTCGCCCCCGCCTGGGCCATCTTGTTCCGCAGGTCATTGACCTGGTTCACCGTCAGACCCTTGTTGTGGGCCACAACGACGACACCCGTGCTCTTGAACACGGTGTTCAGCATTGTGACGAGCTCTTTCTTTTCAGCTCTTTCCACGTGCTCTCTCCTTGGTGGTCGCGGCTTCAGAATGAAACCGCGCCGGTGGGATTTGCCGCTTCAGCCAGAAGCCAGAAGGCTCATGAGCCGAAGCAGCGCTCACTTGCCTGTCCCCTGCTCATCACAGGTTCTGAGGTCAAAGCGGACCGGACTTCCCAAGAGACGTCCAAACCGTTCCAACACCCATCTCATGCCGGCTTGTGTATTAAGCGGAACACGTTTCCGCGCCTGCAATCTCGGACAGGTTCACCGGGGCCTGGGCCCCGATGACTGCCCCGCGCCCCGCGGGGGGGGGCGAAGGACAAAGGCGTTGGCACCGGCCCCGAAAGGGCCGGCGCAAAATTATCAGCCAGCGAGGCTCGCCGGGTCGAGCTTGAGGCCCGGACCCATGGTGGACGACAGCGACACCTTCTTCACATAGGTGCCCTTGGCGCCCGCCGGCTTGGCCTTGTTCACGGCGTCGATGAAGGCCTTCACATTGCCGGCGATCTGATCCGCCGAGAACGAAGCCTTGCCGATGCCGGCCTGAACAATGCCGGTCTTTTCCACGCGGAACTCAACCGCGCCGCCCTTGGCGGCCTTCACCGCCGCGGTCACATCCATGGTCACCGTGCCCACCTTCGGGTTCGGCATCAGGCCGCGCGGACCCAGCACCTTGCCCAGGCGGCCCACCAGACCCATCAGGTCCGGCGTGGCGATCAGGCGGTCGAAATTGATCTCGCCCTTGTTGACGCTCTCGAACAGGTCGTTCTCGCCCACGATGTCGGCCCCGGCCTTCTTGGCTTCATCAGCCTTCGGACCCTTGGCAAACACCGCCACGCGCACCGTCCGGCCGGAGCCGTTGGGCAGCGCGCACACGCCGCGCACCATCTGGTCGGCATGGCGCGGATCGACGCCCAGGTTCATGGCGATCTCGATGGTTTCGTCGAACTTGGCGTTGGCCTTTTCCTTCACCAGCTTCACGGCCTCATCGAGGCTGTAGAATTTGGCGCGGTCCAGACCCTGCCGGTTCTTCTCAATACGCTTTGCAATCTTGGCCATCGTCTTACTCCACCACCCTGAGACCCATGGACCGGGCGGAGCCGGCGATTTCCCGTGCACCGGCGTCAATCTCGCGGGCGTTCATGCCCTTGAGCTTCTGCTCGGCGATTTCGCGGCACTGGGCCATGGTGACCGAGCCGACGAAGTTCTTGCCCGGCTCCTTGGAACCGGCGTTGATCTTGGCCGCCTTCTTCAGGAAGTAGGAGGCGGGCGGCGCCTTCATCTCGAAGGTGAAGGACTTGTCCTGGAAGGCGGTGATGACCACCGGAACCGGCTGGCCCGGCTCCATCTTCTGCGTGGCGGCGTTGAACGCCTTGCAGAATTCCATGATGTTCAGGCCGCGCTGGCCAAGCGCGGGGCCGATGGGCGGAGACGGATTGGCCTGTCCCGCCGGCACCTGCAATTTGATGTAGCCGACAACTTTCTTTGCCATACTGTTTCCCTCGCCGGGTTGTCCGGCTGCTTGAGGTTAGTGGTCCGGCTGTTTGAGGGCCTCCCACCGTTACTGCCCTGCCCCGGCAAGGAGCAGGCCGATGCGGTCAGCGGATTTTTTCCACCTGACCGTATTCCAGCTCGACCGGCGTGGGCCGGCCGAAAATCGACACCGCCACCTTGAGGCGCGAACGTTCTTCGTCCACTTCCTCAACCTGGCCGTTGAACGAGGCGAACGGACCGTCCGCCACCTTGACCTGCTCGCCCACCTCGAAGGTGATGGAGGTCTTGGGCCGCTCCACGCCTTCCGCCACCTGGTTGAGAATGCGGGCGGCCTCGGCGTCGGTGATCGGGATCGGCTTGGAGTCAGACCCCAGGAAACCGGTCACCTTCGGCGTGTTCTTGATCAGGTGAAAGGCCTGATCGGTGAGTTCCATCTTCACCAGCACATAGCCGGGAAAGAAGCGGCGCTCGGACTTGATCTTGCGGCCGCGCCGCACCTCCACCACTTCCTCGGTGGGCACCAGCACGTCCTCGAACAGATGGCCCAGGCCCTTCTGCACGGCCTGCTCCTTGATCGACTCCGCCACCTTCTTCTCGAAGTTGGAATAGGCGTGAACGATGTACCAGCGTTTCGTCATGTGCCCGCTTGCCTTGGGTTAGAGCCCGAACAGAACCCTGTCCACGCCCCAGGAAAGGAAAAAATCCACGATCAGGAAGAAAATCGAGGCAATGACCACAAAACTCAGCACCATGACGGTCGACACCATCAGTTCGCTGCGCGACGGCCAGGTCACCTTGCGGGCCTCGTCGCGCACTTCCTGGATGAATTCCGCCGGACTGGTTTTTTCGGCCATTTCCGTTTCCTGATCGTCACCTGTGAGTGGCAGGGGCAGTAGGGCTCGAACCCACGACCTGCGGTTTTGGAGACCGCCGCTCTACCAACTGAGCTATACCCCTAGATGGTGCCGCCCCTGACAGGATCAAGGACGGCCTGTTGTTATTCCGTGATCTTGGCGACGACGCCGGCGCCGACGGTGCGGCCGCCTTCACGG
>CALMZX010000131.1 GCA_937870685.1 uncultured Alphaproteobacteria bacterium | reverse complement strand
CCTCCGACCCCCTGCTCCCGAAGCAGGTGCGCTACCAGACTGCGCTACACTCCGACGTCTCTGGTTCGGCGGGCTTATAGCCATAGCCCGGCGTCAATGGCAAGTGATTGCAGCAACAGGAATCACAGGCTATAGCCGCACCTGAAATTGGGGCGTCGCCAAGCGGTAAGGCAGCGGATTTTGATTCCGCCATGCGGAGGTTCGATCCCTCCCGCCCCAGCCAGTTTCAACCTCCTCGCACCATCAGGCGTAGTCGCCAACCATATGGACGGCCTTGCCCCGGAACAGGGTGAGCAGCACCTCCGTGTCGCCGATATCGTAGACGCTGCAATTGCGGATGTCCCGGTCGAGGATGATCACGTCGGCGGATTTGCCGGGTGAAAGCGTGCCCGTGGTCTCGCTGCGCCAGGCAGCTGCCGCGGCATTGACGGTGTAGCCACGCAGGCATTCAGCGATGTCCATGCGCTGTTCAGGCAGGAAGACCGGATGGTCACCGTTCCTGCGCGGCGGCTGGCGTGTGACGGCCGTTTCCATGATGGGGAAGGGATTGAGCGTGGAAACGCCCCAGTCGCTGGACAGGCAGAAGGGTGCGCCTGCGTCGATCAGGCTGCGGAAGGCATACATCCACTTACCCCGTTCCTCTCCCACCATGGGCAGGGCGACATCAGTGACCGAGGGCTCATGCCGCGCCCAAAGTGACTGGAGGTTGGCCATGGCACCCAACTCTCGGAAGCGCGGCAGGTCTGCCGGATCCAGGCACTGCACATGGGCCAGTTGGTGCAGGCTGGGCCATGCTCCGTTCACTTCGCGCGCCGCCTGCAGACCGTCGAGTGCCGACCGCAACGCGCCATCGCCGATCACGTGGACGTGGATCTGGAAACGCGCTGCATCGAAGGCGGTGAACAGGTCCTTCACCTGGTTGTGGCCGAACATCAGGGGGGCGTTGCCACCGATGCTGTCGGAATAGGGTTCCAGCATCACACCGGTGCGGTTCTCCAGCACCCCATCAAGGAAGAACTTGGCTGAGTGGATTTTGAAGACATCGCCCCGGCAACTGGCGCGCAGGGATTTCACCCGCTCCAGCGCATCCTCGGTTTTCTCGTGCGGTTCCACCTTCGCAGTCGCGGCCACATGGACTGTCAGCGCATCCTGATCCGCGAGGCGCTGGTAAACGCGGGCATGGCGTTCATTGACCGAGGCATCCAGCACACCGGTGATGCCGTGGCGGTTGCACAGACCTTGCGCGAAACGCACGCCACCGGCGTATTCATCGTCAGTGACGGTCGGCATGCGCTGGGTCACCCAGTCGATGGCATCCTCGTGCAGCATGCCGGTGGGCACACCTTTGCCATCGCGCACGAAGTGGCCGTTGGGTGGGTCATCAACACCTTTGCGGATTCCCAGAAGATCACAGGCCTTGCTGTTCAGGCAGGCGTTGTGGCCATCGGAGGCGAGGATGAAACAGGGCCGGTCCGGCACCACCTTGTCCAGCACGTCGCGGGTCAGATTGGCGTCGGTGAAAATCCCGGTGTACCAGCCCACGCCGCGCACCCACGCCGACTTTGATGCATGGGCAAAGGTGGCAAGTGCTTCCTGCAATTCCGCGATGCTGCGGCATTCATCAAGCACGGCATTGAAACCGTAGTGATAGCCGGAATCCTGAAGGTGGATGTGTGTGTCCTGAAACCCGGGCAACACCACGCGGCCTTTGGCGTCGATGATGCGGGTGCGTGAACTGGCAAGCGCGCGAACCTCCGAGTTGCTTCCCACGGCGAGGATGCGCCCGTCGCGGATGGCCAGCGCCCCGGCCGGGGTGGCCAAACGTTCCATGGTGAGCACCGTACCGTTGATGATGATCGTGTCGGCCGTCATGATTTTTCCTCGTCGGTAAAGATCACTTTGGCCGGACTGCTCACGTCGCGGGTCCAGCCGAAGATGCAAAGGAAGGGCGTTGCGCCGGTCAGGGTGGCGTGCGGTGCCCAGGGCTCGTTCCAGACGGGCTCATCGGCAGGTTTGGTGTGAAATGTCTTGTCAGGCAGGAAGCGCCAGCCGTGCGGCCCGGTCAGCGGCGCATAGAGTTCCGGGGCCGCGTGATGATGATCACGGTAGAGGATGTCGGGGCCAATCACGAACAGGCCGAGATCGAAATCATCGGCATCACGGAATGCCCCTTCACCCACCAGCGATGCAAAGGCATGGCCGTCGGCAAAGGCTGCCCCGATTTCGTCGCGCGGGTAGGCATCATAGGTGATCCAGCGGAGATGGGGCAGGGCAGCCTCTATGGCCTGCGCCAGCGAATGCTTTCCCATGGCTGCAAGTGCCACTGGCAGGTGTCCGCAAGCGGGAAGCGTGCGCGGCCTCAGCGTCTTGTGCGGACCATTGCCCCAGCGCGCCAGACCATCACGCACCGCGCGCACGCCTGCATGATCGAAGGCCGCGAGATAGGTTTCGATCTCCCGCAGCAGTTGCGTGATGGCAGCCTCCGCGTTCATCCCGCCACCACACGTTCGCGGCGTGCCGTCGCTGCCGCTTCATCGAGGTCAAACTCCTGCGCGAAGCGGTGCCCGTCATAAACAGCCTGCGCGATGATGCCGGGGGCTTTGCAGTCTCCGATGCGATGCACCGTCAGATCGCCCGCATCCTTCAGCACATTCCAGAGCGCATCATTGGGGGCGCGTGACGTCACAGGCACGAATCCGCCACATGCGATCCGCCGAGTCTGGCCGGAATAGACGCACGTCAACTCCGCCTCTCCCGGCTGCAAACCCGAAACCCATTTGTTCACAATGATGGTGACGCCTGCCGCGATCAGGGCGCTGTGGGTGCGGATTTGCTCAGAGGTATGGCTGGACCACGCCGCAGCCGTTCCTTCGGCGGTGACATAGGT
Organism: uncultured Alphaproteobacteria bacterium; assembly: GCA_937870685.1. GTDB lineage: Bacteria > Pseudomonadota > Alphaproteobacteria > Rhizobiales > Aestuariivirgaceae > Aestuariivirga. The sequence continues at coordinate 38,587 of CALMZX010000131.1, read as the reverse complement.
CACGGGAAAGCCTTCGCTTGCCAGCAGCAGCGCGATCACCGCCGCCATGTAGTAATGGTCATCGTCAAAGATCACGACCGGGCCCGCAGGACGCTTGCCCGCCATGATATCATCGGGCGTGAAGGTGCGGGCATCTTCAAAGCTGGCTATGGGCACGGGCGAGGACTTGCCGAGACCGTTGCGCCGCCAGGTGGCACCTGTTGCCAGCACCACATGCTTCGCTTCGCTGGCGTGGATGTCTTCCACGGTCATCGGGCTTTCGCGGAACACGCTGATGTTCTGCTGCTTGCTGATCTGGTGCACGCGCCAGTCGCGCACGCGGGCCCATTCACTGAGGCCGGGCAGGCGGGACTCGGCAGTGACGCGGCCACCCAGATCGCGCGCGGCTTCCGCCAGCATCACCGGTACGCCACGGCGTGCCAGCGTCAGCGCCGCGTCAAGGCCGGCTGGCCCCGCGCCCACCACCAGCGTCTGTTCCTTGCGGGTGGCGATGCGCAGGCGCTCGGGGTGCCAGCCGCGCCGCCATTCCTCGCCCATGCTGGGATTTTGGGTGCAGCGGAGCGGCACGCCGATCATGTCGTTGGCGTAGCAGAGATTGCAACCGATGCATTCACGGATGTCATCGTAGCGGCCCTCGCGGATCTTCGTGGGCAGGAAGGGATCGGCAATCGAAGGACGCGCCGCCCCCACGAGATCAATGATCCCTCGCTTCACCTGCGACAGCATGGTCTCGGGGCTGGTGAAACGCCCGACCGAAACCACCAGCTTGCCCGTGACCTGCTTCACATGGGCGATATCGGCTTCGAGGGAACCTTCCTTGAAGAAGCGCGACGCCCCCATTTCCTTGGAATAATCCGGGATTGTCACATCAAACAGGTCCACATGCGGGGCGATGCTGGCGAGCAGTTCGGTCCGTTGTGCCTTTCCTGTTTCATCCTCGTCCACCACTTCCACGCGGGTTGCGAGTGCCGCTTTGTCCTTCAGGATGTCGCGCGTCTCGGCAATCACTTCGCGGTAGAGCCGCGAACGGTTGTCGATCATGCCGCCGTAGTCGTCGTCGCGCTGGTTGACGCGCGGATCGAGATATTGCGCCAGCAGATAGGTGTGTGCCCCATAGACATAGATGATGTCGAAGCCGGCCTGCAGGGCGCGGCGCACGGCGGCGGCATGCCACTGGCGATAGGCCCGGATGTCGCTCGCATCCATCTTCTGGCTTTGCCACGGCGCGCCGCTCACCGGCATCGAGGTGGGGGCAAGGCCAGGAAGCCGGGTCTGGTGATTGGCGGCGCGCTGGCCACCATGCCACAGCTCCACACCGGCAAGTGCGCCGTGCCTGTGCACACCTGCTGTCATGGCCGCCATGTTGCGCACATCGCCCTCGTCCCAGAGCGAGCAGAAGGGAGCTGGCAGATCGTCCGAGGACGGATGAATGGAGCAATACTCGGTGTTGACCACGCCCCAGCCGCCTTCGGCCTTCACCTCGCGCATCGCCGCCAGTGTCTGCGGATAGGTGTAGCCCATGCCGGTGCAGTGCGGCACCTGGTAGAAGCGGTTCGGCGCCGTCACCGAGCCAATGCGAACAGGTTCAAAGAGCGGGGCAAAGCGGGAATCTGCGGTCATGATCGGTGTCCGTTCGTCAGGCTGTCGAATTCATGGGCAAGGCCGCGTGCGGCCAGAAGGTCGCGGGGGTCTGCGCCATCCTCCTTGGCCAGGATGCGGAAAATTTCGAGGGCGGCGTGGGAAAGACGGTGATTGCGGTTGAAGTGCATGGCCGCCGCATAGCGGGCGCGGCCACCATCCTTTTCGCCAGGGGACAGCCGGAGAAAGGCCAGTTGAATGTCATCTTCCGCGGTCCATGCCATGGCTGTTCACTTGTTCGCGGCTATGGCCATCTGGATGTCGCGTTCGCGCCTGCGGTCGGCGCGCGTCAGGACGACGGCGGAAATGGCGACACCGATGGCAACGACGGCGACAATGACCGTGGCCAGCGCATTGATGTCCGGTGTCACACCCAACTTGACCTTGCTCCAGATGAGCATGGGCAGCGTGTTGTAGCCGGGCCCGGTGGTGAAGCTGGTGATGACGACGTCGTCCAGAGAAATGGTGAAGGCCAGAAGCCAGCCTGAGAGAATGGCAGGCGAGATGATGGGCAGCGTCACGTCGCGCAGCACCTGCCATGGCCGCGAACCCAGATCCATCGCCGCTTCCTCAATCGACATGTCCATGGCCGAGAGGCGGGACTGCACAATCACCGTGACATAGGTCATGGAGAAGGTGATGTGGGCGATGGTGATGGTGGTGAAACCGCGCTGGCCCGGCCAGCCGATCCACTCCGCCATCATGATGAAGAGCAGCAGCGAGGAAATGCCGGTGATCACTTCCGGCATGATGAGCGGCGCCGTCACCAGTCCGGAGAGCAGGGCACGGCCCCGGAAGCGGCGGAAGCGGGCCAGTGCCAGTCCGGCCATGGTGCCGAGAATGGTGGCGAAGGTGGCGCTCAGGACCGCGATCTTGAGCGAGAGGATGGCCGCGTCAATCACCTGGCTGTTGCTGAAGAGCTTGCCGTACCACTGCGTGGAGAAGCCGCCCCAGACAGTGGCAAGCCGTGACTTGTTGAAGGAAAAGAAGACCATGGAGAAGATGGGCACGTAGAGAAAGGCAAGGCCGAAGGTCATCATGCTGAAGAGGAAGGTGGAGCGCTGTTTCATTCACGCGGCTCCCTTCTGCGCTTTTGCCTCGAAGTGGTTGTAGAGCATCAGCGGCACAACGAGCATGAGCAGCAGGGCCACGGCAACGGCGGAGGCCATGGGCCAGTCGCGGTTCTGGCCGAACTCCTGCTGGATGACGCGGCCGATCATCGGGTCGCCGGCGTTGCCCACAAGACTGGGGATGATCAGTTCACCCATGGCGGGAATGAACACCAGCAGGCCGCCTGCGATGATGCCGGGAATGGAGAGCGGCAGGGTGATGTCGCGGAACACTTCCCAGCGGCGCGAGCCAAGGTCCATGGCCGCTTCATTCAGCGTGGTATCAAGCTTTTCCAAGTTGGCATAGAGCGGCAGCACCATGAATGGCAGGTAGGAATAGACCATCACCAGCACCACGGCGAAGTTGGTGTTCATCATCTGTATGCCCGGCAGTTCCCAGCTCGTGGGAACAAACACGTTGTAGGCCGAGGTCAGCGCCTTGTTGAACCAGCTGTTCTTGCCCATGAGGCCGATCCAAGCATAGACGCGCAGCAGGAAGGAGGTCCAGAAGGGCAGGATCACCAGCATGAGCAAGAGGCGCTGCAAAGACTTGCCGGCGCGTGTGATGGCCAGCGCCATGGGATAGCCGATCAGCAGGCACAGCACCGTCGCGACGGCAGCGTTGTAGACCGAGATGGCGCCTGCGCGGATGTAGAGGCTACTGGTGAAAAGGCGCTGGTAAGTTTCGAAACGGATGAAGGGCCAGTCCGGCAGGAAGGCGAAGGGTGGTGACTGCGTTGCCGTCTTGGCAAAGCTCATCACAATCACAATGATGAAGGGCACGAGAAAGAAGGCCACAAGCCAGAGATAGGGCGAGGCGATGATCACATCGCGCCAGCCGCGCCGGTTGAACCAATCGCGGGTGGCGCTTCTCATGAGTCCGCCCCGAACAGCATGGCGGCTTCCGGCGCGATGCTGAGATAGACGTCTTCCTCCCACGTCGCCACCGCCTGCTCCGCCGACATGCGCGCCGTGTTGACGGCGTTGACGGAGAGCACGCGCCCCGTGGCCAACTTGATGCGGAAGAGCGAGTCCTTGCCGAAATAGCCGAAGTCCAGCACCTTGCCCTTCAGCACGTTTATTGCCGCAGCGGGTTTCCGGCGGGAGATCGCAACTTTCTCGGGGCGGAAGGCGAGGGAGACCTTGTCGCCCTGCCGGTGACTGTTTGCAGGCGCCACGAAGACGGGCTCACCCAGCGTGGGGCACAGTACCTCCACGCCGTTTGCCTCCACCCGTGCCACCTCCCCATCCACCATGTTGATGGAGCCGATGAAGTCGGCGACGAAGCGGCTGTTGGGATGTTCGTAGATGTCGGACGGCGAGCCGATCTGGCGGATCACGCCCTGGTCCATCACGGCGATGCGCGAGGCCAGCGTCATCGCCTCTTCCTGGTCATGCGTCACCACCACGAAGGTGATGCCGAGCTTGTACTGGATGTTGGCGAACTCGAACTGGGTGTGCTCGCGCAGCTTCTTGTCCAGCGCGCCGAGCGGTTCATCGAGCAGCAGCAATTTCGGCAGTTTGGCGAGGGAGCGTGCCAGTGCCACGCGCTGGCGCTGGCCACCCGAAAGCTGGTGCGGCCTGCGGTAAGCGAGGTGAGCCATCTGCACGAGGCCGAGCATTTCCTTCACGCGGTCGTCGCGCTGGCCTTGCGTCATGTTCTCGTGCTTGAGGCCGTAACCCACGTTCTTTGCCACGGTCATGTGCGGAAAGAGGGCGTAGGACTGGAACATCATGTTGACGGGCCGGTCATAGGCGGGAACACCCGCCATGTCCTGCCCGTCAATGAAGATGCGTCCTTCGGTCGGCGCTTCAAAACCGGCGAGCATGCGCAGCAGGGTTGTCTTGCCGCAGCCGGAACCGCCGAGCAGGGCGAAAAGCTCGCCCTTGCTGATGTTGAGCGAGACATTGTTCACCGCCTTGAAGGTGCCGAAGCTCTTGGTGACGCCTTCAATGCGGATGAAGTCCGGTTGCGGGGTTGCAGGATTGCTTGCCGTCATGCTCTGCCCCCGCTTTGACTTCGCATCAGCCGGACTTCATCTTGTTGAAGGTCTCGGTGAGGGCGCGGTCCTGTTCCTCGGTCAGCGGTTTCGGAGTCCAGAGCCGTTTCATCACGTCGTCGGTGGGATAGACGGCGGGATTTGCAATGACAGCGGGATCAACGAAGGCCTTCGAGGCAAGGTTGGCGTTGGCGTAGTTGGTGAAGTTGGTGCATTTGGCGATCACCTCCGCCTCCATCATGTAGTTGATGAAAGTGTGGGCGTTTTCCACATTTTTCGCATCGGCGGGAATGCAGAAGAGATCGAACCAGGCGGGTGCGCCCGTCTTCGGCACCGCATAGGCAAGATTGATCTTCACGCCTGCCTCTTCGGCGCGGGCCTTTGCGGTGGAGTAGTCGCCGGACCAGTTGTTGACGGCGCAGAGTTCCTGGTTGGGCAGGGCGTTCAGGTAGTTGGTGCTGTCGAAGGTGCGCACCGTCGGGCGGATCGCCTTGAAGGCCTCGACCACCGCTTCGAGATCGGCGGCGGCGTAGGTGTCGCGCGGCTTGCCGAGGTAGTCGAGCAGGATCATGATGGTGTCGGTGGGTTCATCGAGCCACGAGATGCCGCAGTCCGCGAGCTTCTGGGCGTTCTCGTGTTTCATCACGGTGTCGAGGGATTCAAGATCGGCTGACGGCAGGCGCTCCTTCACCATGTCGACATTGTAGGTGAAGCCCACCGAGCCCCACATGTAAGGCATGGCGTATTGGTTGCCGGGATCGAAGCCTTCGAGAATCTTGAGGATGGCGGGATCAAGGTTTTTCCAGTTGGGCAGCTTGGATTTGTCGATCTTCTGGTAGATGCCCGCTGTCACGAAGCGCGGCAGGCTGATGCCCGCCATGTCCACCACGTCGTAACCAGTGCTGCCCGCGAGCATCTTGGCCTGCATTTCATCGGTGGAACTGTAGGTGTCGTAGGTGACGGCGATGCCTGTGGCCTTCTGAAAGTCCTCGATGGTCGTCTCGCCGATGTAGTCGGCCCAGTTGTAGACGTTGAGGGTCTTGTCCTGTGCGCGGGCGCGATGGACGAAGGGCATGGCGACGAGGGCACTGCTGCCTGCCAGTGTCAGGGCCTTGCGGCGATTGAGTTTCATGTCTCTCCCTTTCCGTTGTTGTGCTGCGGCTTTGGTTCCGTCTTTCAGGTTCCGGTCTTTCCTGCGCCGAGTGCCGCGTTCACCTCCGCCATGCGTTCGGGCGCGGGCGGCGTGTCGAGGGTGAGCACGGGCAGGAGTTTGCGGAGGTCGTCGTGATGGGCGCGCAGGAAGCGCTCGTGATCCGAGAGATGGAAGTTGTCGAAAGCCGAAGACTTCATGGATTCATTGGACCAGATGGCGAGTTGAGTATCTTCGGCATAGGTGGCGCGGTCAATACGGTAGGACAGGTAGCGGGCGAGGCGCTGCTGCCTGCTTTCCTTGGGGTAACGATAGATCATGCCGCGCACGATGGAGCGGTTCACGTCCACCGGCAGTTCCTGGTAAAACTGGATGGCCTCGGGCGTGGTGATGAACACGGCGTTGGGAAACACCCCGTAGTAGGCCCAGAGCCTCCGCCTTTCTCGCGGCAAGTTGGAATGCCCGGTGGACTGCTTTACATAGTGGCGCACGCTCCACAGGCGGCCTGCACCTTCGCGGTAGGTGCCCTTGGAAACCCGCATGTGCGGGCCGTAGTCGATGTCCTCATAGGTGTTGCCATAGAGGTCCTGCAGGGCGGGATGCGCCATGGCCACGTGGTAGCCTTCGTTGTCAACGTCACGCACCGACTTCCAGTTCACTGGCAATTCGCCCACCCAGGGTTTGCCCGCGGGCACCAATGTCTCCGGCAGGTGCGCGCCAATCTCGGCGGCGTAAGGCGCAAGCTGTTCCGAGACGGAGCCTTGCGGACCTTCCCTGAAGCGGATGAAGATGAACCCCATCCACACCTCAAGTTCCACCGGTTTCAGGCCGAACTTGTGCCGGTCGAGATCGGCAAAACTGTCGGGCCGGGCAGCACCGCGCAGCGTGCCATCAAAATTGTAGACCCAGCCATGGAAGGGGCAGACAAGAGCATTCTTGCAGTGGCCCTGATCGCCGGTGACGATGCGTGAGCCGCGATGTCGGCAGAGATTGTGGAAGGCGCGGAAGCTGCCGTCCTGCTGGCGCAGCACAAAGGCGCGCTCCGGCCCGAGGTCGAAGGAAAGATAGTCGCCCGCCTTCGGCACATCACTGACATGACCCACGATCTGCCATTGGCGCAGCAGGATCTCCTTGATTTCCAGATCGAGCAGCGCCTGCGAGTGATAGGTCCAGGCAGGAAGGCCGCGGCGGTCCCAGTCGTTGACGTGGATGTTCATGGCTTCACTCCCTTCGTCACCAGGGGTTCACCCAGCTTGCGCCGGACCCATTGCTGGAAATTGAAGACGTCGAACTCCTGCGGCATCAGCGTGCCGTGTTCGAAGCGCGCATTGCGCAGGCCCCGCTGGTTCATCTCGCTCGCGGCACCGTCCTCGCGGATCACGGTGGCGGCAAAGTCCACCACATTGGCAAGATCGAAGTCCGGCTGTGCCAGTGTCTCGGGCGCGAACAGCCATTCCGCCGTGAGTTCCGTCTCCCCGGGCGAGACGGGGCGGATGGTGACGGCGCGCACGTAGTCCACATGCGCCACGATGTACATGGTGGGCATCAGCGTCACGAACGTATAGGCCGCCGTACGCTGCGCCTCGGTGAGGTTGGGGAACTCTGCGCCGCAGGCCTTGCCGTTCACGGTCCATGTGCGGGCGCCATCCCTGAGCGGCGAGGCCACGGCATCTTCCGGCGACCAGCCCGGCATCTCTGCGGAACTCATCACGCCCTTGCCATAGACCGGCACCATCTCGCACAGGCCGGGATGAATGCCGGGGCAGTGCAGGCATTCATTGTAGTTTTCCCAGAAGACCTTCCAGTTGCACTGGAGCAGGCTGGTCATGCGGTGCCCGGTGACGAGATCGGCCATCGGCCAGTTGTCGAGGGCGTTCACACCGAGATCGGGTGCTGTGGCGAAGTCAGGCGGATCAGCGGCGAGGCATACGAAGATGAAGCCGTTCCACAGTGTCACATGCGCGCTGAACAGCCCGTTCGCCTGCCTGTCGAAACCCGGCGTCTCCGGCACATGCGGCACGCGCACGAGGCGGCCCGAGAGATCGTAGCTCCATTCGTGATAGGGGCAGGTGATGAGTTTTGCCTTCAGTCGCTGCTCATGCTGTTGGCACAGTTCGGAGCCACGGTGGCGGCAGCTGTTGTGAAAGCAGCGGATGCTGCCGGTGTCGTCCTTGACGAGAAAAAGTTGCTGTCCCGCGATCTCCAGCTTGCGCAAGGTGAGGGGGGGCAAGTCATTCACGCGGCCCACGTAAATCCAGCTTTGCGCCTGGATGGCGGCAAGTTCGCGGGCATGGTGTAGAGGGTCCGTGTACCAGCGGGCGGGAAGGGATGGCGGGCAGAAATCCAGAATCGGCGAAGCGGGATGGAAAGACGAGCGGTGATTCATCCGTAGCCTCCCTGTCACATCATGCCTGGCGGCGTCGCACGGCGGCGCGCGGGATTGAAGAACTGGCGCGGCACCACCGCCGCCTTCACCATGAGCTTGTGATATTCAAGCTCACGCAGCGCGTAGATCTCCACCCAGAGATTGCCGGATTTTTCCGCGTGGTAAGGCCTGCGCAGCATGGCAAGCGCGATGTTGCGCTTTGTGGTGGGCGACCACAAGGCGGCTGTGATGTGGCCCACTTCATGCTTCTTGTTGTCGTAAACGAGCGCATGCTCGGCTTCCACGTTGCCGTCGATGTCGAGGCCGACGAAGGCCCATTGCGTGCTGGCGGCCTCCCTCTCGCGCTTCAGGGCGGCACGGCCATTGAAGGGGCCCTTGTTGAAATCGATCATCCAGTCGAGGGCCATGTCGAAGGGCGAGCGTGTGCGGTCGGGGCGCAGGGCCGTTGTGGCGCTGACGAAATCCATGTTGGCGATCATGAAACCCGCCTCGATGCGGGCCATGTTGAGGGCCGTGGTTCCGATGGGGCGCAGGCCATGCAGCGCGCCCTTCTCCATCAGCACGTCCCACAATTCCAGCGCCTTGTCGGGTGAAGTCCAGAGTTCGTAACCCAGATCGGCGGTGAAACCAGTGCGGGAGATCATGACCTTGCCGGACTTGCCAAGGCGATATTCCGCCAGCTGGAACGGTTTCAGGGATTTGGCATCGGCAAAGCCGGCCCGCGCCAGCACGGCATAGGCGCACGGACCTTGCAGCGAGAGCGCGGCGACGGCTTCGCTTTCATCGCGCACACGGACATCAAAACCGATGGCGCTGTCCATCAGCCACGGCAGATGACGTTCCTGGCAGCACAGGCGGAAGCGGCCATCCGGCAGATGAAAAAGCGTGCCGTCGTCGATGAGCTTGCCCTCGTCGTCGCACCACGCGGTGTAGTGTACATGGCCGGGCGCGAGCTTTGCCACATCACGCAAGGTCAGACGGCTGAGATAGCGCACCGCATCAGGTCCGCTGATCTCGTACTTCACCATGGGCGACAGGTCGTAGAGTCCGGCCTGGTTGCGCAGCGCCGTGTATTCCATGGTCTCGTCGCCGAAGTTCAAAGCTGTTGTGTATCCGGCCCAGGGCGCCCAGGCGTTGAGCTTGTTGGCGGCGGAGGTGTGGGCGTGGAAAGGCGTTGTCTGCAGTGGCTGGCGGAAGTGGAGTTGGGCGTTCTTCATGCAGCACCGCCTTTGGCAAGGGCATGGCCTGCCGCGTTCCAGCCGGCGCTGCCGTTCACGCCGCCACCGGGGTGCATGGCGGCACTGGCGAGGTAAAGGCCGCGCACCGGAGTGGCATATTGCGCAAGGCCAACGCCCGGACGCAGGAACAGCATCTGCTCGACAGAAAGCTCCGCGTGATGCCATTGCCCGCCGGGTGCACCAAAGTGCTGTGCGATGTCGTGGGGCGTCAGAAGGTCGGCGGCAATCACCTGCTTTCCGATGCCGGGTGCAAAGTGTTCCAGTTGCTTCATTATGGCCTTGAGGAAGGCTGGCTTGCCCTTGACCCAGCCCATGCGGAGATCATGGGGTGCGAACTGCACCAGTGCCGACAAGGTGTGGCGGCCGAGGTCCGGTTCCGTCGAGAAGGCTTGGGGCAGCAGGAGTTCCATCACCGGGGCTTCGGAGAAGGCACCATATTTCACAGCGTTGAAAGCCTCTTCGACGGCGCGCACCGAAGGGGCGATGACGAGGCGCGAGCGCAGGTCGGCGCCGTGGAAGTCCGGCTTGCCTTGCAGCGTGAGCGTGAGTTTCGCCGTGCTGCCACGGCTCTTGATGTTTCTGACGTTGCGCACCACGCCAGTGTCCAGCACGGGCGCTCCCACCAGTGACAAGAGTGTTGTGGCTGGGTGCAGGGCCGAGACAACAAGGGATGTGGTGAAGATTTCACCCGATTCCAGCGTGACGGACTGCACACGGTCATCCTCTGCCGTGATGGCCTTGACCCGTGCGCCTGTCTGGATGGTGACGCCTCTGGCGCGGACGGCGCCTGCGAGCGCCGCAATGACGGCAGCCACGCCGCCGCGGGGCAAGGCAATCGCGCCTTGTTGGCCGTTCACTTCGGACGAGATGCGGTGATAGAGTCCGAGCAGTGAGTTGGGCGAACGCGGTCCTGCATGGTGGCCGAGCACCGTATCGAAGGCGATCAGGCCCTTCAGCCTGTCATCTGCGAGTTCATCATCCAGAACATCCGCCACGTTGATCAGCATGAGGCGCAGGAATTCTCGCAGGTTGTCGCGGCCCATGCGGCGTAGCGCGAGGCCGTTGCGCAGCAAATCCAACAGCGGCGTGCCATGGTCGCGGGCGAGGCGTGGCGGTGGCATCGCCTTGAAGGGGGCGAGCAGAGCGGCATTGCGCAACAGCGTGTCGCGCAAGGATGTCCATGCGCGGCGGTCTTCCGCTGAAAGCGACCCTTCGACAGTTTCGGCGAAGGCCCCCTTCAGAACGATATGATTGCCATCCGGCGAAAGTGCCGTGCTGCTGACATTGCGTTCGGCCCAAACCAGTCCGTGATCGGCAAGAGCAAGGGATTTCTCCAGACGCGGGTCAAGTCCCATGCACAGATGGGCGAGCGTCGCCATGCCGCCCAGTTCCGGTGCAGTTTCCAGCAGCGTGACCTTGGCGCCGGAAAGCGCGAGACGGCCCGCAGCCGCAAGGCCGTTGATGCCGCCACCAATGACGATTGCATCACAGGACGGCATAGGCCTCTCCCATGGCAGCAGGTTTCTTCAGGGAACGGAGGATTTCGGCAGCGGCATTGCGGCCGGGTGCTCCCATCACGCCACCGCCGGGGTGAGTGGAAGACCCACACATCCACAGGCCTTCGATGGGTGAGCGGTACTGCGCGTAGCCCGGCACCGGGCGGTTGAAGAGCAACTGGTCGAATGTCAGTTCACCCTGGAAGATGTTGCCTTCGGTGAGGCCCACTTCCGCTTCCAGCTCGCGCGGCGTGCGCACTTCGGCATGCAGCACCAGCTTTTTGAAACCCGGCGAATATTCTTCGATCTGGTTGAGCACCGTCTGGCCGAAGGCATCGCGGTCGGCGTCGGTCCAGTCGCGGCCTTCGATCTTGGGCGGGGCATACTGCACGAAGCAGCTCATGAAGTGCTTGCCCGGCGGCGTCATGGTGGGATCGGTTGTCGTGGGGATCATCATGTCGAGGAAGGGATCGCGCGAGAAGTGCCCCGCCTTCCAGTCGTCATAGGCCAGTTCAAGGCGCTCGATGGAATCGGTGAAATGCATGTCACCGCGGATGCAGGGCGAATCATCCGGCAGCGCGGGAAAGCGCGGCAACGCATCCAGCGCGATGTTGACCTTGCCGGATGAGCCCCTGATCTTGAAGCGTTTGACGCTCTTCACGAATGCGGGCGGCAGGTCGCGTTCCTCCACATGTTTCAGGAAGGTGCGCTTCACATCCATGTTGGAGATGACGAGGGGCGCGGTGAATTCATCGCCATTGGCAAGTGCCACGCCAGTGGTGCGGCCATTGCGCACGAGGATTTTCTCGATGCCCGAGCCGGTGCGTACCTCGCCGCCCGCTGCCTTGAAGGAGGCCATCAGCGCCTGGGTGATCGAGCCCATGCCGCCGCGCGCAAAGCCCCAGGCACCGATGTTGCCGTCAACGTCACCCATGTAGTGATGCAACAGCACATAGGCCGAGCCTGGCGACATGGGGCCGAGCGCCGTGCCGATGATTGCAGAGACCGCGAGGTAGGCCTTGATGACGGGCGTTTCGAAGTATTCGTCGAGGAAGTCCGAGATGCTCATGGTCCAGAAGCGGATCATGGCGTAGATGTCCTTCTCCGGCATGGCGAAGAGCTTGCGCCCGAGGAAGGCTAGCTCCGAAAGGTCACGCGGGCGGAAGGACGTGGGATCAGGCGGCGTGCGCAGCAGCAGCGGCCGGATGAAACGGCAGTGGCGCAGCACGTCGCGCGAGTATCGGTCGTAGCTTTCGGCGTCACGCGGCGAAAAGCGGGCAAACTCCCGGCGGTTCGCCTCATGGTCGCGGTACATGGCGAGATAGCCGCCGCCCTTCATGAACACTGCGCCACCTTCATAGGGCAGGATCTGCAGGCCATGCTTCGGCAGTTCCAGCTCGCGCATGATTTCGGGGCGCAGCAGCGACGAGACATAGGAACAGTTGGAATAGGTGAAACCGGGATGGAGCGAGCGCGACACGGCCGCTCCGCCCACCCAGTCATTCTTCTCGACGACCAGCGTCTTCAGCCCCGCCCTGGCGAGGTAGCAGGCGGTGACGAGGCCGTTGTGGCCTCCGCCCGCGACGATGGCGTCGTAGCGGCTCATGAGGCGCGCTTCTCCGCTTCCACCTGCTCCAGTGTCAGGTCAACCGAGGTTTCGAAGGCCCGCAGCGTGTCATCGATGCACGACTGGTCGTGGGCCTCGCACATGAACAGCGGCTCGCGGGAATCCGGTTCCACGATGATGTTGTTGTCCTGCATGTGGCGCGCAAGCTTGTCGTAGAAGCTGTAGTCGGATTTCTTCCATGCGCGATAGTTGTCCGGCGGCTGCGGCGCGAAGAACAGGCCGAACATGGAGGAATGGCCGGAGAAGGAATGCACGATGCCGCGCCGGTCGAGCACCTGCTTCATCCCCGCTTTCAGTTTTTCGCCAGCGGCGGCAAGCGAGGCGAGGGCCGGCGTTTCGTCGAGGATCTGCAGGCAGCGTTCGGCGGCGGCCATGGAGACGGAGTGCGCGGTGTAGGTTCCGCCATGGGCGGCACCGCCGGGGCGGAAGGTGCGCATCACATCCTCGCGCCCGCCGATGGCCGCGATCGGGTAGCCGTTGGCCATGGCTTTGGCGAAGGTGCAGATGTCGGGCTTGACGTTGTGCAGCGACTGGATGCCGCCCTTGGCCACGCGGAAGCCGGTCTTCACCTCGTCGATGATCAGCAGCACGCCATACTGGTCGCAGAGGCGGCGGGCGAGTTGCACATATTCGGTGGTGGCCGAGATGGCGCAGCAGTTGCCCATCATCGGTTCGATCAGCATGGCGGCGATGCTGTCACCGTGCTTCCTGAACACGTCCTCCAGCCGCTGGGCATTGTTCATGGGGGTGAGGTGGACGAGTTCGCGCGTCGCCTGCGGAATGCCGCGGGAGTAGGGCACCTTCACCGGCTCGATGCCGCTCTTCGGGTCCCATTCATCCATGTTGGCCATCCACATGGCCGCATCAAAGAGGCCGTGATAGGCGCCCTCGATGAGGATGTAGCTGTCGCGGCCCGTGTAGGCGCGGGCAAGGCGGAGTGCTGCCATCACCGCCTCGGTGCCGCTGTTCGAGTAGCGCACCAGTTCGACGGATGGCACCATCTTGGCCATGCGCTCAGCGACGATGTATTCGCGCTCGGTGGAGAGCGCGAAGACGCCGCCCACCTCCATGCCTTTGCGGGCCGCTTCATCAACGCGGTCGTCGGCATAGCCGAGGATCGCCGGGCCATAACCGAGGCGGTAATCGACGTAGCAGTTGTCATCCATGTCCCAGGTGCGGCCACCCTTGCCGCGCTTCACATAGATCGTCCGGTCCTCGCCCCAGTAGCGGAAGGTGGAAGCAACACCCAGAGGCAGGCGGGTGAGTGCCTTCTTGAAATGGGCGTTGGACTTGGCGAGGTTGCGGGTGTTGCGCAGGGTCATGATGTACGAAGCTTCCTTGGGCTTTCTTGGTTTAACCGGGCGGCCTGCTGTGGGGCGGGGTCCGTCCGGAGCCTGCCTCAAGGCTGGCACAATTCTGACTGAACTGTCAATCAACTGAAAAAGACCGTTGTGTTTCAATCAGTTTGTGATAATTTCGGAGTGAGTAATGATACCGGCAGGGCAGATGCAGGCACCCATCAAGTCAGCGAAGGTCATTCCGCTCCAGCGCAAGATCAGCCGGGATGCGCGGCGCCAGCAATTGATTGCGGCGACCATGCGCGTGCTTGCCCGCAAGGGCTTTGCCCAGACCACGCTCTCGGATGTGGCGGCGGAAGCGGGCGTGTCGCACGGGCTTGTGAATTTCCATTTCGAGTCGAAGGAAAAGCTGCTCACCGCAACGTTGCTGTTCATGGCGGATGAGTATCGCGAGAACTGGACGGCGGCCCTGAACGGCGCGGGGCCTCATGCCGCCGACAGGCTGGCGGCCATGCTGGCGGCGGATTTCAATCCGGACATCTGCACGCCCGAGCGGCTGGCCTGCTGGTGTTCCTATTGGGGCGAAGTGCAAAGCCGTCCGCTCTACCAGCAGGAGTACAGCGCCAACGACACGGCCTACATCGAGATGCTGGAAGGGCTGAGCGCTGAGATCATTGCCGAGGGCGGCTATGGTCTTGATGCCGTGCGCACGGCGCGCGTGCTGCGCTTCACCAGCGAAGGATTGTGGAACGACATGCTCTCGATGAATGCGCCCTACACGCGCGAAGAGGCATTGAAGACCCTGTTTGCGCTGGCCGCCGTCTTCTTTCCCCGGCACTTCTCGCCAGAGGGTCCGCTCACGAAGGCTTGAAGCCGCGCAGGTGCGTGGGGCAATGCTCGCCTGAATCCAGCACCGGAATCATGTTGCGCCAGATCGCGGCGTTGTGATCGACATAGTCCTTGCCGAGGCTGGCGACCGCTTCGGCATAGAGCGGTCCGGTCAGGGCTGCCAGTTCCTCGCGCGCGCGTTCACGGTACCAGGCGTTGCGGCTGTCGATGCTGATGCTGGTGAAGCCTGCTTGTGTCATGGCATCGCGGTAGCGCGCGGGCGAGGCCATGCCGAAGTCGAGTCCCTCCGAGGCGATGTAGTCCTTCATCTGCGGGCTGGGTTCATGATCATGGCCGATCAGCCAATCCGAGGCGACAAACCAGCCGCCGGGTTTGAGCACGCGGAAGACGTCACGCATCAGGCTGTGCTTGTCCGGGATGTGGACGATCGAATCCTTGCTGAAGACGATGTCGAACATGCCGGGCGCATAGGGCAGGGGGCCGGGCACGACCTTCACGATGCCGATGTGCTCTGCAACGCCGGCCTTGGCCGCCCGGGCGCGGGCCGCGGCGCAGACGGTGTCCTCCACATCGATGCCGCAGACGTAGCCTGCGCCAAATTCCTGCGCCAGCAGCACGTCAATGCCGCCGGCACCACAGCCGATGTCGAGGATGGTCTTGCCGTTGAGGTCCATGCCCGCAAGCAGGCGGCGCACTTCGTCAGGCCCGCCCGGCGAGAGCCAGCCATCACCCCAGAGGCGTTCCAGCATCCCGATCAGCCTGTCGTGGTAGAGTTCGCCTTTTTCCGTGTTGTCCATGCGGGGAAGTGTAGAACTGGCGGTGCGCCCCTGCCAAGACGGAAAAAATGCCGATTGCGACAATTCGCACTTGCGCAGCGACATGGCTTCCGGCTATGGCGGTTGCGGGCTAGCCCTCCCCAACGGGGGCCGGTCCATCTGTAAGGATGGAGCAACATGACAGATACAAAACCGGCCGTGCGCCCGGCAAACGCACAATTTTCTTCCGGCCCCTGCGCGAAGATCCCAGGCTGGACCCCCGACAAACTCAAGAATGCATTGACTGGCCGCTCGCACCGGTCCGGCGAAGGCAAGAAGCGCCTGAAGCGCGCCATTGACCTGACGCGCGAAGTTCTTGAGGTTCCCTCCGATTACAGGATCGGCATTGTTCCGGCCTCAGATACCGGCGCTGTCGAAATGGCGCTGTGGTCGCTGCTGGGCCAACGCGGCGTGGACATGCTCGCCTGGGAAAGCTTCGGCGAAGGCTGGGTCTCGGATGTTGTGAAGCAACTGAAGCTGCCGGACGTCCGCAAGATGATCGCCCCCTATGGCGAATTGCCCGATCTGGCGAAGGTCGATTTCTCCCGTGACGTCGTCTTCACCTGGAATGGCACCACCTCCGGTGTCCGCGTTGTCGATGCCAGCTGGATTCCGGCGGAGCGCGAAGGCCTGACCATCTGCGACGCCACCTCCGCCGCCTTCGCGCAGGAAATGGATTTCGCCAAGCTCGATGTCGTCACCTTCTCCTGGCAGAAGGTGCTGGGCGGCGAAGGCGCCCATGGCGTCATCATCCTCAGCCCGCGCGCCGTGGCCCGCCT
The DNA here is from genome assembly GCA_937870685.1 of uncultured Alphaproteobacteria bacterium. GTDB lineage: Bacteria > Pseudomonadota > Alphaproteobacteria > Rhizobiales > Aestuariivirgaceae > Aestuariivirga. Next base: position 22,202 of record CALMZX010000131.1, on the reverse strand, counting down.
CGAAAGCTACACGCCACCCTGGCCCATGCCAAAGATCTTCCGCATGACATCGGGCGGCAAGCTCATCGCCGGAATCTTTGAAGGTGAAACCATCAACACGCCGTCCATGCTGTGCGTGGATGACTATGTGGTGGCGCTGGAATGGGCGCAGTCCATTGGCGGCCTCAAGGGCCTTCGCGCGCGGGCTGATGCAAATGCCGCCGTCATTGATCGCTGGATCAAGTCACACAATTTCGCCCATCACCTCGCCAAGGTGCCCGCAACACGCTCCAACACGTCCGTGTGCTTCACGCTGGATGGTGCAGAGGATGTGCCCAAGAAGATGGTCAAGCTGCTGGAGGCCGAGAAGGCCGCCTATGACATCGGCGGCTACCGTGACGCGCCCCCCGGATTGCGCATCTGGTGCGGCGCCACGGTGGAAACCGCCGATCTCGAAAAGCTGCTGCCGTGGCTCGATTGGGCCTACGCGCAGGCAAGCGCATAACCGCTTATTCCTTCCCGCAAAGGGAACAACATCTCAAAGAGTTTCTCGCCCATGCCCAGCCCACGCGTACTCGTTTCCGACAAACTCTCCGAAGCCGCTGTCAAGATTTTCAAGGATCGTGGCATAGAAGTTGACTACAAGCCTGACCTTGGCAAGGACAAGGATGCGCTTCTCGAAGCCATTCCCAACTATGATGGCCTCGCCATCCGCTCTGCCACCAAGGTGACGCCGAAGATCATCGCCGCCGCGACGCGCCTCAAGGTCATTGGCCGTGCCGGCATCGGCGTGGACAATGTGGACATTCCCGCCGCCAGCCAGCGTGGCATCGTGGTCATGAACACGCCCTTCGGCAATGCCATCACCACGGCCGAACACGCGCTCTCGATGATGATGGCGCTGGCCAGGCAAATTCCGGAAGCCAATGCCTCCACCCACGCGGGCAAGTGGGAGAAGAACCGCTTCATGGGCGTGGAACTCTACAACAAGACGCTGGGCGTGATCGGCTGCGGCAACATCGGCTCGATCGTTGCCGACCGCGCTATCGGCCTCAAGATGAAGGTCATCGCTTTCGATCCCTTCCTCTCGGCGGAACGCGCCCTCAGCCTCGGCGTCGAGAAGGTGGAACTGGATGACATTTTCAAGCGTTCGGACTTCATCACGCTGCACACGCCGCTCACCGAAAAGACGCGCAACATCGTCAATGCCGAGTCGCTGGCGAAATGCCGGAAGGGTGTGCGCATCATCAACTGTGCGCGCGGCGGACTGGTGAATGAGGAGGCCCTGCTGGAGGCCCTGAAGAGCAAGCAAGTTGCAGGCGCGGCATTGGACGTGTTCGAAGTCGAACCCGCCACATCGCATCCGTTCTTCGGCATGGAGAATGTGGTGGCGACACCGCATCTCGGCGCCTCCACCAACGAGGCGCAGGAGAATGTCGCCCTGCAGGTGGCCGAACAGATGGCCGACTTCCTGATTTCGGGTGCTGTCACCAATGCCCTCAACATGCCGTCGATTTCCGCCGATGAGGCACCGCGCCTGCGGCCCTTCGTGGAACTCGCCAACAAGCTGGGTTCTTTCGCAGGCCAGCTCACCGACGCTGCGATGACCGGCGTGGTCATCGAATACGCTGGCGAGGTCGGTGACATGAACACTCGCGCTCTCACTTCTGCGGCGCTGGCGGGCGTGTTGCAGGCCCAGCTTGGGCAGGTGAACATGGTCTCCGCCCCCATTGCCGCGAAGGAACGCGGCATCAAGGTCGATGAGGTGAAGCAGACCCAGCGCGGTGCCTATGGCACCTACATTCGCCTCACGGTGAAGACCGCCGACATGGAGCGCTCGGTGGCGGGCACCGTGTTCTCGGATGGCAAGCCGCACATCATCCAGATCAAAGGCATTGACCTTGAATCCGATTTCGGCCGCCACATGCTCTATGTCACCAACCAGGACCGCCCCGGCTTCATCGGCGGCATCGGCACACTGATGGGCAATGCCGGCATCAACATCGCCAGCTTCCACTTCGGCCGGCTCGAACCGGGTGGCCAGGCCATCGGCCTCGTGGAGGTTGATGCGCCCGTGCCAAAAGAGGTGATGGACCAGGTGTTGAAGCTGCCGCTGGTCAGGCAGGTTAAGCTGCTGACCTTCTGAGCAGCGTGTCCACCGCCAAAACAGAATGCCCGGCAGCGAAGCCGGGCATTTTCGTTTGCGCTGATCGGATTGCTATTGCTGCGGTGGCGGGGCCATTCCGGCGAGGGCCGAGACGTCGATGCCGTTGACCAGCACTTTCCCCGGCTGCGTCATGTCCACTGCCCAGACCATGCCGCCATCGGCTTCCGCCTTGCCGAAGCCCTTGAAGGCGACAAGACCGCCCATGGCCTGCTGGGCATTGGGATCGGTGGTGGCAGCGGCCTGCACCTTGGCCAGCACTTCATCCAGGCCCTTCATGCGGATCGTGGCCGTGCCCGTGGGCAGGCCCGCGAAATTCACCGTGAAGGCGCCTTCATAGGTGAGGCTGTATCCGGCAGCGGCAATCTCGCCGTCTGCCAGTGAGAGGTTGATGCTGTTCTTTGGCGCGAAGGCAGCGAGATAGGCGGGCTCCGACCCTGCGGGGATGGGCGGGTCCTTGGCGAGGTCGGCCTGGGCTACGAACAGGCGCACCGGTGCTTCGAGGTCAACACCCTGCGCCGTCATGTCAAATTTGAAGGTGTGGGGAATGAGACCATCGGTCCATGGCGGCGCGATGCCGGGCGGCATGGTGAGGCCGGTGACGCCGAAGGCCTCGCGCAATTTGCCATCCTTGCTGACGCCATTCATGCCGACGCTGAAATTGGCGCTGGGCAGGGCAAAGGAGCCGATGGCGGTGGCCACGGTGGTGTCCGCCATGGTGGCGTTGGTATCGAGCGATTCCCACAGGGGCAGCGCCGCCAGCACCTTGTCCTTCAGCTGTTGCTGGTCCTTGACGATCAGCTCCTTGGAGGGATGCGCCACGAACCAGGCCACCAGATCGAGAATGGCCTTGGAGCGGAAGCCTTTGATGGTGCTGGCGTAGTCCGTCTTGGCGTTGTTGATGGAATAGTTGAGCGGCGGCGCGCCGGGTGCCGCATCTGTCTTGGCGGCGGAGATGATGCCCGCCAGGTTCATGGTGCCCGTGGCATCGACTGAGCCATCAGGGCGCGGTGTTGCCGTCGAGGTGCCGGTCCAGCTTTCGTAGACGCTGGCCGTGTCGGTCTTGGCCTTGGTCGACGGATCGATCATGGTCTGGTTGATGGTGAAATTCTTGATGGTGTAGGTGCTGGTCAGGAATGCCGCGGTGGCTTCGTCAAACACGCCCGTCCAGTCCTGTTCGGCAATCTTGCCATCGACTGTTGAAATACCTTCCGCCGACCAGCCGAAGGCATAGGGGCCCTTCTGGGACACATCCCACTGGCCGTTGCCCTTGGGGCGGATGGTGAGCACGACGGGATCGAGTGTCACCTTCACGCCCGGCTGGTTGAACTTGGCGATGTAGGGGGCGGGATTGAGTGTCACAATGTAGTCATCGCCCTGCGGTGCCACGGCGACGACGCCGGGCTCGCTGCCGAGATAGGTTTGCAGGCTGGCGGTGATGCGGGCTGCCTCTTCCGGTGTGGCGGCGGCAAGGGCGTGGGCGCTCGCCGTGGCGAGCAACAGGGAAGCGGCGAGAAGGCGGCGTATATGCATGGTCTGACTTTCTGATTTGCCCCAAGCCCACAAGAGACCAATTCCTCGCCCATGCGTCAACCGCCGAAATGCGTAAAATTTGTCCATTTACGCTGCCGCTGAAATCGCAGGCCAGACACGTCCCTGCCATTGTTCCGCCATTTCGGGCGTTTGTGACTATGATCCCAGATGCGCTTTTCAGGAGAACCCCATGCGTCTGGCCCTGTCCGGAATCTTCCTCGCCACCACCTGTCTCGTTCCTGCCCTCGCGGCGGATTTCAACGCCACCTCGCGCATTGACCACGTCACGGTCTATCCGCAAGGGGCGGATGTGACACGGGTCACCGACGTCAGCGTGCCTGCCGGTGAGCACCGCATCATCCTCGCCGACCTTCCGTCTTCCGTTGATCCACGATCCATCCGCGTGGAGGGCGAAGGTTCGTCCCCGCTGGAAATTGCCTCGGTCGATACCAAGAGCCAGTACATTGATCAGGCAGCGCGCGATGCCGAGCGCAAGGCGCTCGAAAAGCAGATTGCCGCCCTCTATGACGAGCGCACGGCGCTGGACCAGGCGATTTCCGACGCCAACCAGCAGCGCAGCTTCCTGATCGGCCTCACCGACAAGCAGATCGTGCCGCAATCCGCCGACCAGACGGTGAAGGGCATCGACGTCACCCAGCTTGCAGGTCTGCTGGACCTGATGGGCACGCGGCTTGCCGGGCTTGCCAAGTCGATCCAGGACGCGCAGCTGCGCCAGCGCGGCATTGACGAGCAGGTGAATGACCTGTCGGCGAAGCTCAACGCCCTGTCGCCCACCAATGCCTACCGCACGGAAACCATCATCAATGTCGCGGCCGGGGCGGAGATGAAGGGCACGCTGCGGGTGAGTTACCGCCTGATGGAAGCGGGCTGGTCTCCCTACTACGACGCACGCCTCAGCACGTCTGACGCAGGCACTGCCAAGCTGCAGATGGTCCGCCGGGCTGAGGTGACGCAGTACACCTCGGAGAACTGGGACAATGTGGCGCTGACGCTGTCCACCACGCGCCCCACCGGCTCCACCGCCGCACCCGATCTCGACGAGGAGGAGGTGATGGCACAGATCGAGTATGACAAGCGGCTGCGCTCGGAAATCGCCCCGGCCGCACCCGTTGCCGAGGCCCCCGTCATGGATGCGATGGAACTGGGCACGGCGCAGGGAAATGCGGGCCGCAAGGATGAGGAAGCGCTTGCCGAAAAGAAGGACAAGCCCGCCAAGAGCGTGGAACAGCGGCAGGCGGTGATTGAACTGGCGGGCTTCCAGGCCAATTTCGTGATCCCCGGCCGTGTTTCGGTGGACACTACCGGGCAGGCGAAGAAGGTGCGCATTTCCAGCGACGAGCATGACGCCAAGCTGGTGGTTGAAACCGTGCCGCGCCTTGATGCCAATGCCTATCTCACGGCGTCGTTCACGGTGAAGGGTGAGGCGGCGATGCTGCCTGGGGCTGCCAATCTCTATCGCGATGGCGTGTTCGTGGGGCAGGGCTATGTGCCGCTTCTGAATGCGGGCGAAGACGCCACGCTGGGCTTCGGCGTCGATGACCTGGTGAAGGTCGAGCGCAAGGAAGTGAAGAAGTCGGTGGGCGAGGAAGGACTGCTTACCTCTTCCAACGTGGAAGAACACGCCTGGGACATCACCATCAAGAACCTGCACAAGGGCAAGATGGCGGTGCATGTGCTGGACCGCATGCCCTTCTCCGCCTCGGAGAAGATCGAGGTGGAAACGCTGCCGGGCATGACCGCGCCGACGGAGAAAGACTACAAGAAGCGCCGTGGCGTGTTGTCGTGGTCATTTGACCTGGAGCCTGCAGCCGAGAACGTCATCAAGACAGGCTACCGCATCGCCTGGCCGCAGGACATGCGGATCGGGCAGGCGGAATAGGCACCGCACGCACGGTTCTGATGTGAAATGGCGGGCCTGCGCGATCTGTCGCGCAGGCTTTTGCCGTTTGAGTGTTGCGCATCGTCATGATTGGAGTCAATCTCGTTTCCGTGGGAAGCCGCCAGCGGCGATGACTTCCACTTCGTGCCGCTTCCGGCCCCTCTGCTGCAACACCAGAATGGGAGGCATGAGCCATGGAAAACATCACCGGCAGACGAGAACAGGGCCCGCGACTGATCGCCATCGTGGGGCCCTATCAGAGCGGCAAGACGACCCTTCTGGAGGCCATGCTCTACCGCACCGGTGCCACGACGCGCCAAGGCAAGGCCGCCGACCATTCGCTGGCGGGTGATGCCAGCGCCGAAGCCCGCGCCCATGCCATGGGGGTTGAACTGAACGTGGCGGGCGCCAGCTACATGGATGACCAGTTCATTTTCGCCGACTGCCCCGGTTCGATCGAGTTCGCGGAGGATGCGCGCGCCGTGCTTCCGGCCTGTGATGCAGCCATCGTGGTCTGTGATGCCGACGCCAAGAAGGCACCGGCCCTGCAACTGATCCTGCGGCAGCTTGATGCCATCGGCCTGCCGCGCATCATCTTCCTCAACAAGATCGACCGTGCCGAAGCCTCGCCCCGCGATGTGCTGGCATGGATGCAGCCCGCCTCGACGAAGCCGCTGGTGCTGCGGCAGTTGCCGATCTGGAAGAACAATGTGGTCACGGGCTACGTCGATCTGGCGCTGGAGCGCGCCTATGTGTACCGCGAACTGGCGGAGAGCCAGGTTGTCGAAATGACCGAAGACCTCGCGGCCATGGAAAAGCAGGAGCGCTTTGCCCTGCTGGAAAGCCTCGCTGACCACGACGACGAGTTGATGGAACAATTGCTCGCCGACATGGAGCCGCCGAAGGACCGCGTCTTTGCCGATCTCTCGCGCGATGTGGCGGAAGGCCATGTGACGCCGGTGCTGTTCGGTTCCGCCGAACATGGCAACGGCATCGGCCGTCTGCTCAAGTCGCTCCGCCATGACGTGCGCGGGGTTTCCGCCGTGGCGGACCGTCTGGGCGTCAAGCCCGGCAATGGCGCGACGGCCCAGGTGCTCAAGACGTTTTACACGGCACAGGGTGGCAAGCTGTCACTGGCGCGGGTGCTTTCCGGTGAATTGGCCGATGGTGCCGTGTTGCATGGCGGCAAGGGGCAGGAGGCGCGCGTTGCCGGTGTCTTCAGCTTCAACGGCACGGCGCAGGTGAAACTGCCCAAGGCCGCTGCCGGCCAGACCGTGGCGCTGGGACGGCTGGAAGGCATTGGCACGGGCGAAACCTTGGGCACGGCCAAAGGTGCCATCGCGCAGCTCGATACGCATGAGGCGGCGCCGGGTGTCTATGGTTTTGCAATCTCGGTTGCGGACCGCAAGGACGAAGTGAAACTCACGGGTGCCGTTCACCGTCTCGTGGAGGAAGACCCGTCGCTGGCGCTTACCCATGACCACGACACCAGTGAAATGGTGCTGTGGGGACAGGGCGAGATGCATCTGCGTGTGGCCATCGAAAAGCTGGCAAGCAAGTTCGGTGTGCATGCACAGTCGAAGCCGCGCCGCATCGCCTACAAGGAGACGATCCGCAAGTCCGTGCAGATCCGTGGCCGCCACAAGAAGCAGTCCGGCGGGCATGGCCAGTATGGTGACGTGGTGGTCGAGATCAAGCCGCTGGCGCGTGGCGAAGGTTTCGCCTTCACCGATACGGTGACAGGCGGCGTGGTGCCGAAGCAGTATATCCCCGCCGTGGAAGCGGGCATCCGCGAGTGGATGGGCCATGGACCGCTGGGCTTCCCGGTGGTGGATTTCACGGTCAACCTGTCGGAAGGCTCGTATCATGATGTCGACTCCTCCGAAATGGCCTTCAAGACGGCAGCGCGCATCGCCATGACCGAAGGCATGCCGCAGTGTTCGCCGGTGCTGCTGGAACCGGTTCTGGCGGTGGACATTCACTGCCCGAACGAAGCAACACCGCGCGTCAACCAGATCGTGACGGGTCATCGCGGGCAGTTGCTCGGCTTTGATGGCCGCGAGGGCTGGAACGGCTGGGACACGGTGAAGGCGATGATGCCGGAAGCGGAGATCGCCTCGCTGATCATCGAGTTGCGTTCGGCCACGGCGGGTGTGGGCACGTTCACCGCGAAGTTCGATCACATGGCCGAACTCACGGGCCGTGCGGCGGAGCAAGTCGTGGCTGCGGCCAAAGCCGCCTGACGAGCGCCGACACAACAGGAGGCAGGGCCTTGGTGCCCTGCCTTTTCATTTGCGCGTCATGGCGAGGCGGGGTGACATCCAGAAGGGTGGCAGCCAGCCTGAAATGTTGCTGAAGGGCAGGATTTCCGGTTTCAGTTCGATGCCGAGTTCGCGCGCCATGAAGTCGCGCCGCGCGGTGATGCGTGCCCATGCTTCCGGATAGGCCTGCGCGAATGCGGCGCGGAGATCGCCGTCGGCGAGGGCGATGCCGTCCTCGATGTTGCTCATGAAATAGTCGGTGCCGGTGGCCGGAATGATGTCGCACTGCAGGGCCATGCCGGAGACCAGATTCTGTGTGCTGCCCTTCTTCATGAGCGAATGGACCCATTCATCCAGATGAATGAGATGACCGGGGTTGAGGCCGATGCTGAAAAACGGGTCCGCAAGCCGGGACATCACGGCTTCGTAAACGGCACCCCCGGCAACACCGATGCCAACCGTGTCGTACCAGCTTGCCGCTGCGCTGAAGTAGGGTTCGACCAGCTTTTCCACGTAGTCGCCGATTGTGCCGGGCAGTTGTGCCGCGCTTTCCACCATGAAGCCAGCCCGGCAGTTGAGGGCGCCCATGAGGCCGAAGCCTGCAACAATCGGGTCTCCCTGTTCAATCTTCCTGAATGAAGGGCTGGGCAGGCCGTATTTGGCACGGGGACCGGCGCACATGTTGATGTGGACAGACTGCGGGAAACCGTCCAGCGCCATGGCGCGCACGGCGTCATATTCGGTCATGCCGGGGCGGGCGGCGTGGATGATGCGGGCGAGGCCGTTGGAGGTGCGCGTTGCCGCTGCCTCGAAACAGGCCAGCTGTTCCACCTCGTTGATGGCGCGCAGGCCGGTTTCGGGGTGCATGAACAGGAGAGCCGCGTTGCTGACTTCGCCGAACTCCTGCAGCGCCGTCACGAGATAGTGCGGCGCTTCGAACCATGCGGAATCGAACTCGCCGTCCTCTGTTTCAAATCCCTTCCATCCGGCGAGGCCGATCTTCATGCCCTTGCGCAGGGCCGCGTCGTGCAACTCGTCGCGCAGCGCCCGCATCCTGTTGCGTGGCTGGCCCATGAGGCTGAGCGGCTGCCAGAGTGTCCGGTCGAAATCACCCTGCGCGCACTCGGCATAGGGATAGCCTTCATTGCCGGCAAACAGGACGGGCTTGCGGTCTTGCGTGACGACGAGCAGGGCTTCCTCGAAGCGCGGGTCATAGCCCGTGGCCCAGGCAATGTTGGCGACGTGTTCACGGTCGCCGTAGATGACGACGGCATCGAAGCCTGCCTCCGCCATGCGCTGGCGCAAGCGGTTGATGCGCCCGTCAAAGACGCGGCGCGGCAGGGCCGGTTCCGTCGTTGCGTCACCGATCTCCGGCAGGTGAATCTCTGCAAGCCTTGCCTGTACCATGGTCTTTTCCTCCCGCCTCGCGGCAGGAGATTAACCAGTGATTTACCCTAATGCAAAGTTGCGGCCGCAAAACACGGGTCCCGGCCATCCGCCGACACTGTGGTTAAGACCTTGCTTATGGAAATTCCCCAAAGATTGCGGACAAGATTTGGGGACTTCCATGCGCAACTACATCGGTTGGCGGTATATCATCGCGATTGCCCTGCCGCTTCTTCTGGCTTCATCAGGCGTAATTTCGCTGACGACCGATCTGCTCAACCAGGTGGCGGGCCATGCAGACCGGGCCGAAAACCAGCGCAACCGGGAACTCATCGTGCGCCTGCTCAAGGGTGCGGAAAGCGATGTTGTACGGCTGGTGCAGCAGAATGCCCAGTGGGACGACGCCTCTCGCAATGTCTATCCCGCCATCAATGAAACATGGATGCGTTCCACCTGGGGCAGCGTGAACTCGCTGGGCCACAGCTATGACCGCGTGGCGGTGTTTGAGCGGGGCAGGCCCATTGCCATGGCGGCGGCGGGGCAGGCGCCGGGTGAGGCCCTGAACCTCGAAACCTATTTTGGCGGCGCGTTCGGGGCGCTGCAGGGCAAGCTGCCAGACACGGATGTTGCGGCACCTGTTTCCAGTTTCGTCAACACGCCTGATGGCCCGGCTGTTGTCGCCGCAGCGCCAGTAACACGTGCTCCTGCTGGTGTCAGTGCCGTGTCCCAACCCTTGCGCTATCTCGCTTTCGTCAGGCTGCTCAACAGCCACGTGCTGGCTGGCAACACGGCGCGCAATCTGGTGAATGACCTGCATGCCGTTGAACCTGCCATGGCCAAGGATGGCGGCCTCACAGTCAATGGCATCGATGGATCAGCAGCCTTTGGAGTGGTCTGGTCGGATGGGAAGCTGGGGGCACAAACGACATTTGAGGCCCGCAAGAGGGCAGGACTGACGGTCGGTTTCCTGATCCTCGTGATGACCGGTATCGGTTTTGTCTGCTGGCGGCTGGTGCAGAACCTCGTCGGCAACGAGGAAAAGGCCATGCATCAGGCCTTGCATGATCCGCTGACGGAAATGCCGAACCGCGCCGCGCTGGTGGACAGCCTGAAGCAGCTGCGTGCAAATGGCCATATCCCCCACATCATCGCCTATGCGGACCTTGATGGCTTCAAGGAGGTCAACGACAGCTTTGGGCACCAGGTGGGTGACCGCCTTCTGCGCGCCGTTGGTGCCGGGATCATGCGGCTTGCGGCGCGGGCACCGCTGGCCAGCCGCATTGGCGGAGACGAGTTTGTGGTCTTGTTCAAGGGTGAGAAGGCGCAGGCCGAGGCTGAGGCGTTCTCCCGCATGCTGCTGCAGCTTCTTGCCAAGCCCTTCGATATCGATGGCCGCATCGCCTATGTCGGCGCCAGCATCGGCATTGCGGCGTCTGATGCCAATGATGCCGATGAACTGGAAATTCTCCGCCGCGCCGACATCGCCATGTACAAGGCCAAGGCCGAAGGGAAAAACCGCAGCTGCGTATACGACGCCACCTTCGATGCCGAACGGGCCGAGTCCCAGGCCATTGCCGCGGAGCTGCGCAATTTCATCCGCAACCGCACGATGGAGATCGCATTCCAGCCGGTGGTGTCGGCGCGTGACATGCGCGTCTCCGGCGTCGAGGTTCTGGCGCGCTGGCCCAAGTCCTCGCCGCGCAACGTGACGCCGGACCGTTTCATCACCGTGGCCGAAACGGCGGGCCTGATCGATGATCTTGGCGAGGTCATGCTCGACAAGGCATGCGCCGCCGCGCGCGACTGGCCGGATCTGCGCATTGCCGTCAACATTTCCGCCGTGCAACTGAACAATCCACGCTTTGTCGAACGCGCGCTGGCCATCATCGAATCGCACCGCATCGCGCCACGCCGCATGGAGTTCGAGATCACCGAGACGTCACTCATCCGAGACGCCGACCGGGCCAAGCTGGTGTTCAAGGAACTGCAGCGTCACGGCATCAAGGTAGCGCTGGATGACTTTGGCACGGGTTTTTCGTCCATCGGCTATCTCCGCACCTTCCATTTCGACCGCATCAAGATCGACAAGTCGATCATCAGCAAAGTGCTGTCGAACCCGGCGGAACTGGCAATCGTGCAGGGCACGTTGCTGGTGGCGCGCGGCCTTTCCGCTGATGTGACGGCGGAAGGTGTCGAGAACCAGGACGAGGTTTCGATCCTGAAGCTTGCGGGCTGCACGGAGTTGCAGGGCTATTACTTCCACAAGCCAATGCCAGCCGCCGAGATCACGTCGCTTCTGGCGAAGCGGCGCGAGCGTGAGGCGGATCGGAAACGCGCCTGAGCGCCCGCACACGGCGTGTCGCGGTGGTTCGCGGGAACGTGATCGGGTTTGACTTGGCCTGCGTAGGTCAAAGGGTCTAGCCCGGGTGCGGAAGGAGCAGCCCCATGCGCATCATCCATCGCAAGCCTTGGAACCTGCCTGAACGGCTGGTGACACCGGAAGACATATTCCTCAACCGGCGTGGGTTTCTGGCTGCTGCCGCCATCATGGCGGCGGGCAAGGCTGGCGCGGAAGAGGCCAAGCCAGATCCGCGCCTTGCCTATTATCCGGCTGCTGTGAACCCCGCCTTCCGTGATGCCGGACGTGCCATCACGGCCGAGGAAGACAACACCACCTTCAACAATTTCTACGAGTTTGGCGCCTCCAAGCGCATCGCGTCCCTGGCGCAACGTCTCGAAACCGTGCCATGGGCCATGGCGATTGATGGCGAGGTGGAGAAGCCCTTCACCATCGACTTTGATGACCTCATGAAAAAGGTGGCGCTGGAGATGCGGGTGGTGCGGCACCGCTGTGTGGAGGCCTGGGCCATGGTGGTTCCGTGGACGGGTTTTCCGTTGTCACAGCTTGTGTCGCTGGCAAAGCCGACAGGTGAGGCTCGGTACGTGCGTTTCGAGACGTTCCACAAGCCCAACATGGCGCCGGGACAGAAAGCCAGCCTGTTTGGTGATTTTCCATGGCCCTATGTGGAAGGCCTCACCATGGAAGAAGCGATGAACGACCTCGCCTTCATGGTGACGGGTGCCTATGGCAAGCCGCTGCCCAAGCAGATGGGTGCGCCCATCCGCCTGCACTGCCCGTGGAAGTATGGGTTCAAATCCATCAAGTCGGTGGTGCGGGTGAGCTTCACCAAGGATCGCCCGGTGAGTTTCTGGGAGCAGATCGGCCCCGGCGAGTACGGCTTCTGGGCCAACGTCAATCCGGAGGTGGCGCACCCGCGCTGGAGCCAGGATGAAGAACGCATGTTGGGCAGCGAAGAGCGCTTCCCGACGCAGCTCTACAATGGCTACGGCGAGTGGGTGGCGCACCTCTACAAGGACATCAAGGGCGAAGCCCTTTTCATGTGAACGCAAAAGAGAAAGGCCAGCACGCGCTGGCCTGTGATCCAGGGGATCAGAGTTGTCTCCCGACCGGCGGGAGCCCCGATACGCAGGGGATCGGACGTGGCCACTGGGGAGGTGTGCGACGCCGGACAAACGGGACTATCGGCATTTGCATTCACTCCGGCAAGACCGCGCCAAGGCAAGCCAGCCATGAGCGGCGTGCATGTGAGGCTACTGCGCCGCGATCTCCTCGGCCTTTTTCACCAGCACTTCCGCCTGGCGGATGGAGGCGTAATCGATGAGGCGGCCATCCAGCGAGACGGCGCCTTTTCCCTCCGCCTCGGCCTGCTTCATGGCGGCGATGATGCGGCGGGCCTGGGCCACGTCTTTTTCAGACGGTGAGAACACCTCGTTGCCGAGTGCCACCTGCGAGGGGTGGATGGCCCATTTGCCTTCGCAGCCGAGAACGGCGGCGCGGCGGGCAGCGGAGCGGTAGCCATCGGCATCCGAGAAGTTGCCAAAGGGACCATCAACGGCGCGCAGGCCATTGGCGCGGGCGGCAACCACCATGCGGGAAATGGCATAGTGCCACATGTCGCCCCAGTGTGTGTCGCGCGTGCCCTGTTCGTTGGCGTCGGTGAGCACGGCATAGTCGGGATTGGCGCCACCGATCGAGGTGGTGCGGGCCCGCGTCGAGGCGGCGTAGTCGGCGACGCCGAAGTGCAGGCTTTCATTGCGGGTGCTTGCGGCAGCGATCTCGTGGATGTTCTGCATGCCGAGTGCCGTCTCGATGATGAGTTCGAAGCCGATGCGCTTCGTGCGGCCCATGGCCGCCTCGATCTGCGTGACCAGCATGTCAACGGCATAGACATCGGCTGCCGTGCCGACCTTCGGGATCATGATGAGGTCGAGGCGGTCTGAACATTGCTCCAGCACATCCACCACATCGCGGTACATGAAATGCGTGTCGAGTCCGTTGATGCGCACGGCCAGCGCCTTGTTGCCCCAGTCCACATCGCCGATGGCCTGGATGATGTTCTTGCGGGCCTGCGGCTTGTCATCGGGCGCAACGGCGTCTTCGAGATCGAGGAAGATCACGTCGGCGGCAGACTTGGCGGCCTTCTCGAACAGCTTGGCATTGGAGCCCGGAACGGCAAGTTCGCTGCGGTTCAGGCGGTTGGGGGCGAGGGTGATGGTCTTGAATGACATGATGGCGGGACACTACCACCTTTTCGCAGGTGCGAAATAGGCGGAAGGTTGGGTGCTTCAACCGGAAGGACAGGCTGCCGTTCCAAAAAGTGGTTTGTGGCCATGAGAGGCTTGTTCCATCGCTTTTCTGCGCAGAAACAGGAGAGACCCATGACGGCCTTGCCACGCATCGGATTTGTCGGTTTGGGAAACATGGGAGGCCCCATGTGCCTGCGTCTTCTGGCAGCGGGCTATCCCGTGACTGCCTTCGATCTCAACGCGTCTGCCCTTGCCAAGGTGGTGCAGGACGGGGCCACGCCCTCCGGTTCGGCCCGCGCTTGTGCCGCGCAGGCCGATATCTTCCTCACATCATTGCCGCGTCCGGACCATGTGCAAAGTGTCATGTCCGGTGCCGATGGTGCCTTGTCCGCGCTCACGGCAGGAAGCGTGTGGGTGGATTTGACCACAAACCGCAAGGAGCTTGTTGCGGAACTGGCCGACCAGGCCCCCGCAGGCGTATCCGTTGTCGACTCGCCTGTGACCGGGGCTGTCGACGGGGCGCGCAACGGAAGGCTCACCCTGTTCGTTGGCGGGGCGCCGGAAGCAGTGGCGCGGGTCACCCCCATATTGCAGCACCTCGGCATGGTGATTCCCTGCGGCGGACCGGGCACGGGCAATGTCACGAAACTGGTGACGAACCAGTTGTGGTTCATCATGGCGGCGGCGCTCGGCGAGGCCTTCGCCACTGGCATGGGCAATGGTGTCCAACTTGGCACATTGTGGCATGCAATCAAGAACAGTGTCGGAGACAGCTTTGTCGTCCGCCATGATGCCCCGTCCATCTTTGCCGGTCACTATGACCCGTCATTCAGTCTCGATCTCTGCCTCAAGGATCTCGCGCTCATCGCGGAGTTGAACAGGAACGTGAAGGCCGACTTGCCCATGACGGTTGCAGCCCATGGTGCATTTGACCTGGCAGCGCAGCGCTACGGCAAACAGGCTGCCGAGCTTCATGTGGCAAAGCGGATCGAGGATGATGCGGGGCTGTCGATGCGGCTCGCAGGCGATTGGGTGCCGCCCTGGGAGCAATGAGGTCACCCGCCGGAAGCCGCCTCTGCTTCCAGCCACACCTGCACCTTGCGCACGGCGGGATTCGCTGTGTCAGGGTCTCCCGCCATGAGATGGTAACCCCAACCGGGTGGTGATTTCACCCTTTCCCGCAAAGGCGCCACCAGACGTCCGGCAGCAATGGCATCGCTGGCCAGGCGGTCCCAGCCCAGAAACACACCCACGCCGCGTTCAGCAGCCTGTTGCAACATGACGTAGTCATTCGCATAGTGGCCAATGCGTGTCCGCAAACCGTTGCCACCGGCCTGGCTCAACCACGAATCCCAGTCCAGACTCTGCCAATGGTCGGTTGTGAGTTCGAGCAGTGGCACCCGTTCCAGATCGTCGAGTGCGCGGATGCCATGGCGTGTGCTGAAGGACGGGCTGCAGAGCGGAGCCACTGCGACAGAAAAGAGCAGGCTCGCACCGGGGGCCGCCTGGCTTGTGCAATAGCGCACCGACAGGTCAGCACCTTGCGGCAGCGGCCCCTGGTTCAGTTCGCTGGTGATAACGCGCAGGGTCACATCGGGATGAAGTGCTGCCAAAGTGCCGAGCCGTGGCAGCAGCCAGCAATTTGCGAAGGCACTGGTCGCCGACACACTGACGATGTCGCTGTCCGGCAGGCGCACCTGGGCCACGGCATCGGCAACCTGTCCGAGCGCCGAGAACACGGCGGCATAGAGCTGCGCGCCGCGTGGTGTCAGGGTCAGTGACCGCGCGCCCCTGATGAACAGCCTGACGTGCAGGCGCGCCTCCAGCTGTTGGACCTGTTTGCTGACGGCAGCGGGAGTCATGGCCAGTTCGGCCGCCGCCCTGGTGAAGCTCAGGTGGCGCGCACTCGACTCGAAGATGATGAGCGTGTTGGGTGCAGGAATGCGCCGGATATTGATGGTCATGGCCGCAGTCTGCCGGATCGGGAAGTGGCGTGTCCAGAAGCCAGTAGACCAGCTTGCAGTTTGCCCGGCACGCAGGCAATCTGCGGCACCGCTGGTGAAAGGAAACACTCATGTCGCGACTGCTGTTCTCGGCCATTCTGGTTCTTGTCACGTGCGGACCGGCGCAAGCCGATGGCGTGATGGCGCTTGCTGGCTCGGAGTGGGGCGAGGGGCAGGGCGATGGCGTGATGGTCAAGTTCGAGCCCGGCAACAAGGTCTGGGGGCGGCTGGGCTGCAACCGCTTTACCGGCACCTACAGCCAGAACGACTACACGCTCACATTCGGTCCGCTGGCATCAACGCGCATGGCCTGCCCGGAACCGCAGATGAAAACCGAACAAAGGGTCAGTGCCGCACTCACCGCCACCCGCGAAGCCGACATCAGCCATTTGAAGCTGGTGCTGAAGGACGGGAACGGCACGGCGCTGCTTACCCTGCAGCGCCGGGATTTTGACTGAACCTCAGAAACTCCACTCTTTCGCTTTGGACACGAGGAAGTCCCGGAATGCGGTGACGCGCTTCGTTTCCTTCAGTTCTTCCGGATAGACGAAGTAGGTGTCGTATTCGGGGGTGTCGATCGGCAGGTCGATCTGCACCAGGTTCATGTCGGGGGCCACCAGGTAGTCGGCGAGGATGGCGATGCCGGCACCTGACTGCGCGGCGCGGCGCAGGCCATAGGCGGAGTTGACGCGGAGCGCGACGGGGCGCGGATCGCCTTCGGAACGGCCCGCCGTCTGCAACATGGTGAGATTGTTGAGGTAGGTGGCCGAGGTTCCGAAGATCAGGATCTTGTGCTTGTCGAGGTCTTCCGCCGCCTTGGGGATGCCGTGCTTCTTGATGTAGTCCACCGAAGCATAGACGTGATGGTGCACGGTGAAGAGCTTGCGCTGGATCAGGTCCGGCTGGGTGGGGCGGCGCAGGCGGATGGCCACGTCAGCTTCCCGCATGGAGAGGTCCAGTTCCTGGTCTTCCAGCAGCAGCTGCACCTGGATGTCCGGATAAAGCTCCATGAACTCCTTGATGCGCGGCGTGAGCCAGATGGAACCCAGGCCCACTGTGGTGGTGATGCGCAATTCGCCGGAAGGCTTCTCCTTCGAGTCCATCAGACGGGTCTTGGCGGCGGCGAGTTTGGTGAACACGTCATGCGCCGTGCGGTAAAGCACTTCGCCCTGTTCAGTGAGGATGAGACCGCGGGCATGGCGGTGGAAGAGCGGCACGTTGAGGTCTTCTTCCAGCGCGCTGATCTGGCGGCTGACGGCGGATTGCGAGAGATTCAACTCGTGGCCCGCGTGGGTGAAGCTGCCTGCGTCGGCAACGGCGTGGAAGATGCGAAGCTTGTCCCAGTCCATGTCTTACTCCGCTGCCTGCTTGTGGCCGGCGGCCTGCGTGTGGAGCCAGCGTTCAGCCTCCAGCGCCGCCATGCAACCCATGCCCGCCGCCGTCACGGCCTGGCGATAAACATCATCCGTCACGTCGCCCGCCGCGAAGACACCGGGAATGTCGGTCTGCGTGGACCACGGCTTGGTAATGAGATAGCCACCGTTCTTGAAGGGCAGCTGGCCCACGAACAGGTCTGTTGCGGGCTTGTGGCCGATGGCGATGAAGACGCCGTCCACTTCCTGCACGTCGGTGGCACCCGTCTTGACGTTCTTCAGGCGCACCGAGGTGACGCCCCTCGGTTCATCCGTGCCCAGCACTTCATCAAGTGCCGTATCCCATTTCACCTTGATCTTGGGATGGTTGAACAGGCGTTCCTGCAGGATGCGCTCGGCCTTGAATTCATTGCGGCGGTGCACGACCGTGACTTCGCTGGCGAAGTTGGTGAGGAAGAGTGCTTCCTCGACGGCGGAATTGCCGCCGCCCACCACGATCACTTTCCTGTTGCGGTAGAAGAAGCCGTCGCAGGTGGCGCAGGCGGACACTCCGAAACCCTGGAACCTGTTCTCGCTGGGAAGCCCCAGCCACTTGGCCTGCGCGCCGGTGGCGATGATCAGCGCATCGCAGGTGTATTCCTGGCCGGAGTCGCCCTTCAGCCAGATCGGCCGGGCGGAGAGTTTCACCTCGACGATGGTGTCAGAAACAATTTCCGTGCCGACATGCTCGGCCTGCGCCTTCATTTCCTCCATCAGCCACGGGCCTTGCACGGCCTTGGCGAAGCCGGGGTAGTTTTCCACATCCGTTGTGATGGTGAGCTGGCCGCCGGGCTGGATGCCTTGCACCACGAGTGGTTTCAGCATGGCGCGCGCGGCATAGATCGCGGCGGTGTATCCGGCTGGACCGGACCCCAAAACCAAAACGGGCACGTGTCGGGAGGACATGGGTCTTCTCCAAGGCAAGGAATGGGCAATTGATAGAAATTGCGTCAGGTATGAAAAATTAGCATAGCTCAATTGGGGAGCCTCGCAAGGGGGCGCAAGGCCTTCACACGGCTTTCCTGTGGATGGTTTTTCGCCCTCCGGTTGCAGGTTTTCTAAACGCCGGATGAACGGGCCATTCAGGGCGGGTTCCGGCGCGGGCGTTCATACAGGTGTCAAGTTCAACGCTGATGACCCTGGAGACAGACAATGACCCGCCCCCGCCACCTGATCATGACCGCCACGCTCGCCGTCGCGTTCCTGTCGGCGGGCGCCTTTGCCGGAAACAGCCTTCCGGCCAAGGGCATGGCGACGGCCAGCGTCGCCACCAACATCACTGTCATCAGCAAGTCATGAGTATCCGGTTTCGCCTCTCGATGGGGGCGAAATGCAGCGGGGCCGGGTTGGCCCTTCACGCCCCCTCTGGGTTGGCCCGCCCCGCTGTACTTTTCATTTCTGGAGCACCGCCATGCGCCGCCTGATCCTGATTGCCATTCTCATCGCCGCATTGCCTGCTGTTCCGCAGGCATCGACGCGCAGCTACACGCTGCCCACGGATGGAGCCGCTGTATCCGCGTGTCTGTCTGACGGTGTCTGCGGAAAGGCAGCAGCCGATCACTTCTGCAAGATGGCGGGCTATTCGGAATCCATCCTGTTTTCCCGCCAGCCAGTCGCCTCTGCCATCATCATCGACGGAAACCGCCGCTGCGAAGGCGAAAGCTGCGAAGCCTTCACCCGCATCAAGTGCTACACGCCGACGGAAGATGAACAGGCGAGCGTGGAGTGAACTGTTTCACCCCATCCCGTTCCGCTGCCAGACCGGCTTGACCTTGGCGTGACTTGCCACGGCCTCGTACAGCCGCTTCAGTTTTGGATGTCTGGCAAAGAGCCCTGCCACATCGTCTGACCAGGAGAACAGCATCGCGGCGTAGATGTCCGCCGCGCTCATCCTGTCGCCCAGCAGGAACGGCCCGGTCCCCATTTCCTGGTCCAGGATGTCGAAGTCGCGGGCAAGGTCCGCCGAGGCCTTGGCCTTGATGGCAGGCGCATGGACGGGGTTTGTCGAATAGCGGTCGGGATAGTAAAGCCGCAGGTCGGTGGCATAGGCTGTGGCAGCGAGATAGACCAGCCAGCGCAGGTATTGCGCGCGCGCCGGTGCCGTGAGGCCCGGGGCCATCCCCGCCGAGGGATGGCTGTCAGCGAGGTGGATCATCATGGCCGCACTTTCCGTCATGATGCCGCCATCCGGCAGACGCAGGCTTGGCACTTCGGCGCGCGGATTGATGGCGCAGTACCATGCCGGTGCCGACCCGTCCGCTTCCTTGGGGACATCGATCACGTCATGCGGGACATCCAGAACGGCGAGCAGGGCTTCAACGGCGGCAGAACCGGCACCGGGCCGGGCATAGAGGCTGAATGTCATGGCGATTCCTTTGCCTTGAGCTTAGGGCGTGTGCAGCGCACGGCAAGCGCCTTGCACTTTTCAGGTGCAGTCCACAATATGCCACCGAGCGTGCTTCATCCGACTCACAGGGGACCCCATTCATGACGTTCTTGCGCAGCCTCACCTTGGCCGGAGCCCTGTTTGCCATGACGCTGCCCGCGGCGGCGGGCAAGTGCGATGCAGAGGCCTTCGTCTTGAGCGCTGGCAATGCCTTCATGACGGCGGCCCGCGCAGGTTCTCCGCAGGCCTTCACCAGTGCGGCGGGTCGCTATGCTGATCTGCGATCCATCGCGCTGTTCGCGCTGGGCCAGCACCGCAAATCCCTGCCCAAAGGCAGGGAGGGGGAATATGTTTCGCTGGCCAAAGGCTATATGGGGCGCTTCCTTTCCAGGCATGCGTCCAAGTTTTCGGGATCCGGCCTGAAAGTGGTGAGCTGTTCCGGCAACACCGTCAATGCCAGCATGTCGGGTGGCAAGAAGCTGATCTTCCGCGTGGCTGGCGGCAAGGGCGGCTACCGGGTGCAGGACGTGAACGCCGCCTCGATCTGGCTGGCGGGACAGATGCGCTCCACTTTCGTGGGCGTGCTCAACCGCAATCACGGCGACATCAACGCGCTGTTTGCCTATCTGCGGAAGTGATCACTTCACCGCAAGGATGAAGAGCCGCGGAAACGGGTAGAGAAGCGTGCCGTCATCCATCAGGGGATAGTGCGGGGCAATGGCCTTGCGGTAATCCGAGAGGTAGGCCTCCCGTTCGGCTGGTGCCAGCGGGTCGAGGTATGGCCTGAGACCGGTGGACGAGAGCATGTCGATGATGCCCTGATGGCCGCTCAACTGGTGATGATAGGCGGTGCGCCAGATTTCCAGGCCGCTGCACAGGGGCCGCAGGATCTGGTGATAGCCCTGTGCCGACAGTAGCGGTGACCGCGCCTTCACCGCCCCCGCAAGTTTTGCCGCATAGGCCAGGCGCGACGCCGTCTTTGCCATGTGGACATGGCTTGGCTCGTTCAGGGTGTCCGGCATCTGCACCGCCAGCATGGCGCCGGGTTTCAGCGCTTCCAGAATTCGGGCGAGATGGCGGGCATGCTCAGGCACCCACTGGAAGGCGGCATTGGAGAAGACAAGATCAGCCTCCGGATTGGGCTGCCAGCGCCCCGCATCCCCCACAATGAACCTGGCACGGGGCACGGCCGCCTTGGCCTTGGCGATCATGGCGTGGGAGGAATCAACGCCGGTCAGCAGGGCATCGGGAAAGGCCGCCGACAAAAGTATCGTGGAATTGCCCGGCCCGCAGCCGACGTCGTGGATGAGCCGGGGATGGCGGTTGGGGAGGCGGGCGATCAGGTCCAGCGCAGGCCGCGCGCGTTCCTCGGCGAAGGTCAGGTACTGCGCGGGGTTCCAATCGGGCATCCGATGGAATTAGCGGGTTTTTCCAGTCCGGGAAATGCTGCTTGGAATCGTGGGGGGCATCCGCTAGGGAAACCCAAATTCGGGTTCCCCACATGCCAAAAAGAACAGACCTCAAGTCCATCCTCATCATCGGGGCTGGGCCGATCATTATCGGCCAGGCTTGCGAATTCGACTATTCCGGAACGCAAGCCTGCAAGGCACTGAAAGAGGAGGGCTACCGCGTCATCCTCGTCAATTCCAATCCGGCGACGATCATGACCGACCCGGAACTGGCGGACGCCACCTACGTGGAGCCGATCACGCCGGAGGTGGTGGCCAAGATCATCGAGAAGGAACGGCCTGACGCCATCCTCCCCACCATGGGCGGGCAGACGGCGCTGAACACGGCACTGTCGCTCAACAAGATGGGCATTCTCGACAAGTTCAATGTGGAACTGATCGGCGCCAAGGCCGAAGCCATCGACAAGGCAGAGGATCGCGAGCTGTTCCGTGATGCCATGAGCAAGATCGGGCTGGAAAGCCCTCGCTCCATGCTGGCCAATGCCTCGGCCCTCAAGGATGCCGACAAGGAACTGCACGCCCGCCTGAAGGCCGAAGCGACCGATGCGGACGCCTTCGCCAAGGAATGGGCCGCAGGTGAAGCCGACCGCCAGAAGAAGTATCGTGACCGGGCGCTGGTTGAAGCCTTCGAGGCCATGCTCGCGATCGGGCTTCCCTGCATCATCCGCCCGTCCTTCACACTGGGTGGCACGGGCGGCGGCATCGCCTACAACCGCGAGGAATTCCTCGACATCGTGGAGAAGGGGCTTGATGCCTCGCCCACCTCGGAAGTGCTGATCGAAGAGTCGGTGCTGGGCTGGAAAGAATACGAAATGGAAGTGGTCCGCGACAAGGCGGACAACTGCATCATCATCTGCTCGATCGAGAACGTCGACCCGATGGGCGTGCACACGGGTGACTCGATCACAGTCGCGCCCGCGCTCACGCTGACCGACAAAGAATATCAGATCATGCGCGACGCCTCGATCGCGGTGCTGCGCGAAATCGGCGTGGAAACCGGCGGCTCGAACGTTCAGTTCGCCGTCAATCCGGCCGATGGCCGTCTCGTCGTCATCGAGATGAATCCGCGCGTGTCGCGCTCGTCCGCGCTCGCGTCGAAGG